>CACZXF010000047.1 GCA_902785105.1 uncultured Eubacteriales bacterium
GCTGGCCGAGAAGGGCATCGACGCCGCCGTCATCGACATGTTCACCATCAAGCCCCTGGACGAGGCCCTGATCCTCGAGTACGCCGAAAAGACCGGCGCGGTGGTGACCTGCGAGAACCACAACGTCATCGGCGGCCTCTACAGCGCCGTCGCCGAGCTCCTTGCCGCCAAGTGCCCCGTTCGCATGGGTCGCGTGGCCGTCGAGGACACCTTCGGCGAGGTCGGCCCCGTGGACTACCTGGCCGAGCGCTTTGGCCTCACCGTGGAGCACATCGTCGAGGCCGCGGAGGACGTCGTCGTCCGCGAATAATTGAAGATTCGATGGGGGAGCGGGAGCGTTATTTCGTGCGCCCTCCGCTCCCTACGATTATAAAAAGGAGACGGTTCCCATGAGATTTGGCATTTACACGCTGGATGAGATGAACGTTAAGGGCAAGACCGTGCTGTGCCGTGTGGACATGAACCAGCCGGTGGACAAGGCGACAGATTCCCTCAAGAGCATCCAGCGCATCACCGCCTGCGCGCCCACCGTGAAGGAGCTTTCCGACAAGGGCGCGAAGGTCGTTCTATTGGCCCATCAGGGCAGCGACATCGAGTACAAGAACTTCTACTGCACTCGTCCCCACGCCAAGGTGCTGACCGAGCTGCTGGGCCGTGAGGTCAAGTGGATCGAGGATGTCTGCGGTCCCACCGCCCGCGAGGCCATCAAGGCCATGAAGGATGGCGAAATTATCCTGCTGGACAACGTGCGCTTCTGCTCCGAGGAGCAGACCCTCTTCGAGATGAAGCTCCAGCTCACCCACGAGCAGCAGGCCAAGACCCAGGTGGTCGAAAAGCTGGCCCCGCTGGCGGACCTCTATGTCTGCGACGCCTTCGCCGCCGCGCACCGCGACCAGCCCACCCTCTGCGGCTTCGAGCAGGTGCTGCCCTCCGCCATGGGCCGTCTGTTTGAGAAGGAATACTGCGTGGTCTCCGAGCTGATGGAGAAGCCCGAGCATCCCTGCGTGTTCGTGCTTGGCGGCAGTAAAATTTCCGACGCCTTCATGATGATGGAAACCGTGCTGGGTTCCGGCGCGGCGGACACCGTGCTGACCGGCGGCCTGGTAGGCCAGATCCTGCTGGCGAGCCAGGGCGTGGAGATCGGTAGCGGCACCCTGGGCTTCATCAACAAGTCCGGCTATGGTGACTTCATCGAGAAAGCCAAGGGCATCTATGCCAAGTACGCGGACAAGATCGTCCTGCCCGTAGACCTCTCCCAGATCACCGACGGCAAGCGCGACGAGGCGAAGGTTGGCGCCATCCCCGCCGACTTCAACGCCATGGACATCGGCTCCGAAACTGCCGCGAAGTACCGCGAGTGCATCCTGGCCGCCAAGACCGTGTTCGCCAACGGCCCCGTGGGCGTGTTTGAGGTGGATGAGAGCGAATACGGCACCAAGGTGCTGTTCGAGTCCATGGCCGACACCGCAGGCTACACCGTGGTGGGCGGCGGCGACAGCGTGACTGCGGCGAAGAAGTACGGCGTCACCGACAAGCTGGGCTACATCTGCACCGGCGGCGGCGCGCTGATCCGCTTCCTCACCGGCGAGGAGCTGCCCGTGGTCAAAGCCCTGCGCCATGCCGCCAAGGCTTTTCCGATGGGGGAATGAGCCATGAAGATCGAATTTGGCTTCGGCACCGGCATACAGACCGTAGAGGTGCCCGATAAGAACGTCATGGGCATACTGATGTCCAACGACGTGCCCCGGGGCCTCATGAACGAGGAAGAGGTGGCCCGCGCCCTTCAGAATCCCATCGGCTCTCCGAGGCTTGCTGGAATCGTCAGGCCCGGCGAGAAAATTTCCATCATCACCAGCGACATCACCCGTCCCTGCCCGACCTACCGCATCATGCCGCCCCTGCTGGACGAGCTGTACGCGGCGGGCTGCAAGGCGGAGGACATCACCTTGGTGTTCGCCCTGGGCAGCCACCGCAAGCACACCGAGGAGGAGAAGCTCCACCTGGCGGGCGAGCGGGCCTATAAAGAAATTAAGTGCGTGGACACCGATCCAGATGACTGCATCCACATCGGCGTCACCGACTGCGGCACCCCCGTGGACATCACCCGCGTGGTGGCCGAGGCGGATCGCCGCATCTGTCTGGGCAACATCGAATACCACTACTTCGCCGGCTATTCCGGCGGCGCGAAGGCCATCATGCCCGGCAGCTCCACCCCCGCGGCCATACAGGCCAACCACAGCATGATGGTGAAGGACGAGTGCTGCGCCGGCAACCTGGACGGCAACCCGCTGCGCCAGGACATCGAGCAGGCCGCCGCCATGACAGGCGTGGATTTCATCGTCAACGTGGTGCTGGACGAGCACAAGCAGATCGTCCGTGCCGTGGCCGGCGATCTGGTGAAGGCCCATCGCGAGGGCTGCAAGTTCCTGGACAGCATGTACATGAAGCCCATCGAAAAGCGGGCAGACATCGTCATCGTCTCCCAGGGCGGCGCACCCAAGGATCTGAACCTCTATCAGACCCAGAAGGCCCTGGACAACGCCAAGCACGCCGTGCGAAAGGGCGGCACGATTATATTGATCGGCTCCTGCAAGGAGGGCCTGGGCAGCAAGGTCTTTGAGGACTGGCTGATGGCGGCCCCCTCCGCCCACAGCATGATCGAGCGCATCGGCAAAGAGTTCCAGCTCGGCGGCCACAAGGCCGCGGCCATCGCCATGGTGCTGGAAAACGCCGAGATCTACCTGGTCAGCGACATGGACGACGCCTTCGTGGAGCGCATCTTTCTGAAGCCCGCCCATTCCGCCCAGGAGGCCCTGGACGCGGCCTTCGCCCGCCTCGGCCCCGACGCTACGGTGCTGGCCATGCCCTACGGCGGCTCCACGCTGCCGAGGGCGAAGGCATAAGATGTAGAGGATAGCTCACCGTAGGGACGCCATTCAAGGCGTCCGCTCCCCAATGATTTGTATTTCCGCGGACGCCATAAATGGCGTCCCGTCCCTACGGTAGATATTTGCTCAAATCATGAATGCATAGCGCGAAGCTGTACAAGACTTCGCGCTTTCTCTTTAGTTCACATTTTGCAATGTCAAATCACCTTAATGTTATGTACAATATGCGTTAAGTATGTTAATATAAAGCCATGAGGGACACCTCACCGGACTGCGCAGACCCGGTTGAAAACGTGTAACAACATCGTGGGGATTTAGAGAGGAGACGGCAAAGATGAAAAAAATCGCTCTTGCACTGGTGCTTGCCCTTCTGACGCTTGCGATCGTTCCGGGCGCGCTGGCGGAATACACTGCCAAGGAACTCAACGTCGCCATCTGGGACAACAACCAGCTTCCGGGCCTTCGGCAGATCGCGGACGAGTGGTCCGCAAAAACCGGTGTGAATGTAAACCTCCAGGTCATCACCTGGAATGAATACTGGACCCTGCTGGAGGCCGGCGCAATGGGCAACAACATGCCCGATGTTTTCTGGATGCACATCAACGAGGTCATGCGCTACATGCAGTACGACATGCTGCTGGACCTGACGGACTACATCGCCGCCGACGCGAACACTGACCTCTCCAACTACTATGAGGGCTTGGTCTCCCTGTACAGCCTGAACGGCAGGCAGTACGGCCTGCCCAAGGATCATGACACCATCGCCCTGATCTACAACAAGTCCATTTTCGACAAGTACGGCGTCGAGTATCCCAACGATAACTGGACCTGGGATGACTACGCTGCGGCCGCCGCGAAGATCACCGAGGCGGGCAAGGATGACGGCATCTACGGTACTGCCATGAACACCAATGACGGCCAGGACGGCTGGTACAACCTGATCTACGATTTCGGCGGCTATCTCATCACCGACGATCAGAAGACCTCCGGCATGGACAACGAAAACACCATCGCCGCCATGACCTGGCTGGCTGAGAATCTGTTCCCCTCCATGCCCTCCCAGTCCGTGATGGCGGAGACTGACCCCGACCTGCTGTTCATGAGCGGCCGCATCGGCATGATGCTCCAGGGCTCCTGGATGGTCAATGCTTTCTATCAGGACGACGACAGCGCCAATTATGCATGGGCTATGATTCCCTACTATGACGCCAACGCCAACGGCACCTGCGAGCCCGAGGAGCGCTGCAGCCTGTACAACGGTTTGAGCTGGTCCGCTTCCCCCAGCGTGAAGGACCCTCAGGCGGCCTATGACCTGATCGCCTGGTTCTGCTCCCAGGAGGGTCAGCTCAAGCAGTCCGAGCTGGGCGTGACCATGGCGGCCTACAAGGGCGCCTCCGATGCCTTCGTGACAGCCTTCGACGGCATGGACCTCTCTCCCTTCCTGAATGTTGAGAAGGAGGGCACCCTGATCCAGCATCCCGCCAGCCAGAACACCACCCGCTGGGAAGGCCAGTTCACCACCGATTTCGTGGACGCCTGGAACAACCCCGGCAGCATGGCCGACGTGTGCCGGAGCCTTGCCGAAAAGATGAATCAGTTCCTGGCGGAGGAAGGTTAAGCCAATATCGCGGGCTGGGAAAACCAGCCTGCGTTTTTCCATTATTCAAAGATAAGGGGCTTTAGGAATATGCGCGGCGTGGATACGGTTCAGAGGAATAAGCATTACCGATGTCTTGAATATGACCATGACCAGACGGGGGACATCTGCCTGATCGCCTGTGGCATGGAGCGCTGTGACCCCGGCGCGCACTACGGCCCCGAGGAGCGGGAGTGCTGGCACCTCCACGCGGTGCTCTCCGGAAAGGGGACGTTGCTGGCGGGCGGACGAACCTTTCATCCCCATTACGGACAATTGTTTCTGCTGAGAGATGGGGAAGTGGTGGAGTATTACGCGGACAAGGATGATCCATGTGAATATTGCTGGGTGACCTACAAGGGCACGGAGGCAGAGCGCATTTCGTCGGAGATCGGCTTTTCAAAGAGCGTCTACTGCCTCGATTCCACCGTAGACGTCAAAGAATACTTCGGGTTGATCCAGAGGATGTATGCCCAGCCCGAAATGAACTACGTCAACGATCTGCGCCGTCGAGGAATCCTGCTGGAATTTTTGGCGCTGGCCATGGACGCGGCGGGTCACACCAAGCGAAGGAAGGCCGGCGACAGAGAGACGGATCAACGCTATTTCGTGCAGTGCGCCATTGATTTCATCCATAATAATTATAATGTGATTACAGTGAATGACATCGTGGAATACATCGGCTTTACACGCAGCTATCTTTCCCGCATTTTCAGAAATGTTATTGGCCGAACGCCCCAGGAATATCTGATGCAGTACAGGGTGAGCAAGGCGCGGACGCTGCTGGAAGAGACGGATATGTCCATCACGGAGATCGCCGCGAAGGTGGGCTACGAGAACCCGCTGACGTTCTCACGGATGTTTCACGGCATCTGCGGGGTTAGCCCTAAGGAATACAGAAATCAATTGTCAGGAGAAGAACAGGTATGAGCGCAATGATTCTCCCGCCCATGGGCTGGAACACCTGGAACACCTTTTACGATAAGGTCAGCGAGGAACTGGTCCTTGAAACCATGGACGCCATGATCGAAAAGGGCTTTCGAGAACTAGGTTACCGCTATCTGATACTTGATGATTGCTGGGCGCTAAAAGAGCGGGACGCACAGGGGCAACTGGTGGCAGACCCGGATAAGTTTCCCCACGGCATTAAGGCCCTGGCAGATGCAGTTCACGCAAAAGGCATGAAGCTGGGCATCTATTCCTGCT
Organism: uncultured Eubacteriales bacterium; assembly: GCA_902785105.1. Lineage (GTDB taxonomy): Bacteria > Bacillota > Clostridia > Christensenellales > Aristaeellaceae > UBA2862. Next base: position 5,731 of record CACZXF010000047.1, read on the forward strand.
GCGGCGTGCGCACCTGCGCAGGCTATCCCGGCAGCTTTGACCACGAATACGACGACGCGCGGCAGTTCGCCCAGTGGGGCGTGGATTATCTCAAATACGACAACTGCAACCGCCCGAACCACATTTCCTCCGAAATCCTGAACCGCCGCATGGCCATGGCGCTGCGGAGCACGGGCCGGGAAATCGATCTGGCGACCTGCCAGTGGGGAACAGAGGCGGTTAAGAGCTGGATCGCCTCCACCGGCGCGCGAACCTTCCGCTCCACGGTGGACATACAGGACAACTGGTTCTCCATCGAATCCATCGCCCGTTCCCGTCTGGAAAGGCTTTCCTGGAGTGCCTGTGGCTGCTTCGACGACATGGACATGCTGGTGGTGGGCCTCAATGGCCTGAGCATGAACCCGGAGGTCAACCAGGGCGGCTGCACTGACGAGGAATATCAGACCCACTTCGCCCTGTGGGCCATGCTCAACGCTCCTCTGATCCTGGGCTGTGATGTGCGCAAGGTCGAGGGTCGGGCACTTGAAATTCTACAAAATAAGACGCTCATCAAAATCAATCAGGACCCGGCCTGCAAGGCTCCCTTCAAAATCCCGGTCTATGGAAATGACGATGCCTTTGTGCTGGTCAAGCTACTGTCCGATGGCACATACGCCATAGGCCTGTTCAACTTTGGCGATACGGACGCGAATGTCTCTGTTGAACTCTGGGATATCGGGCTGACGCTGTCGTCCAACCTGCGCATGTCCTTCCGTGACTGCCAGACAAATGACATCGTCGGAAGCAGTCGGGAGCATTTCAGTGCCGTTCTGCCGCCACACGGTTCAAACGTCTACCTCTGCGCATTGGAGGAATGTAAGTGACACGCCATCAATGTGACAGTTGTGGAAAATCAATGTCGAGCGATGAGATCGCGCTGTACAGAAAGCTCGTTTTCAGGGAGGCCAGGACCTATTTGTGTCTCGATTGTCTGAGCAATAAAATGCGCGTATGTCGAAGACAGTTGGAGGAAATCATAGAATACTACCATACGACTGGCTTTTGCCAGCTCTTTGCAAAAAGAAAGGCCCGGTTGGATCAGTGATCCAACCGGGTCGTCCATTTGAGGGATTATCTCATGCCCTTGTCATAGGGGATGCCCTCAGCCTTGGGTGCTGCAGAGTTCTTGGAGAACAGGGCCAGCACCACCAGGGAGATGATGTAGGGCAGCATGTTGTAGACCGTAGAGGGGAGGTTCAGGTTCTTGAGGAACTCAAAGCCGGTGTAGACGTTGGACAGCGAGCGAAACAGGCCGAACAGCAGCGCGGTCAGGGCGATACGCTGGGGCTTCCACGCGCCGAAGATCATGACGGCCAGGGCCAGGAAGCCGAAGCCCGCCACGCCGTTTTCAAACTTCCACGCTGACACGCCGGCAGTGATGTACACCAGTCCGCCGAGGCCGCCCAGCAGGCCGGAGATCATGACGCCCGCGTAGCGCATCTTCAGCACGTTGATGCCCACAGAGTCCGCCGCCTGGGGATGCTCGCCGCAGGCCATCAGCCGAAGGCCGAAGCGGGTCTTGTAGAGTATGACATAGGAGGCGATAAGCAGCACCACGGCCAGCACCATGAACCAGCTGAATTCCGTGCCGGGCACGATGCTGAACGCCTTCTTGGCCTCCACATACATGATCTCAGAGGATACGTTGGAGGAGTTCTCTGCGGTGTTGATGGCCTTCACAATGACCGTCGCTGCCGCGGTACCCAGCAGGTTCATGGCGGTGCCCACCAGTGTCTGGTCAGCCTTGAAGTTGATGGCCGCCACCGCCAGCAGCAGGGAGTAGAGTATGCCTGTCAGCATGGCCGCCAGGGTCACCACCCAGAACACCACGAATGGCGCTGTTCCAGAGGGAAGATACTTCATCATCAGCGCGCCGCCCAGCGCGCCGAACACCATGATGCCCTCCAGGCCGATATTGATGACGCCGGAGTGCTCGGAAAAGCAGCCACCCAGGGCCACCAGCATCAGCACGCAGGTGAATATGAGGGTGTATTGCAATAACAGGATCACTTGTTATTCCCTCCCTTCCGGTTCTCGCGGGCGTCCAGCTTCTTGTTCATGAACTGCTTCATGAAAAGCACGAAGCCGCACATGTAGATGATGACCGAGGAGATCAGATCGGAGATCTGGGCGCAGTACATGTTCATGTTCACGTTTGCGCCGCCGCGGGTGATGTGCTGTATGAAGTAGGAGGAGAATATGGCCCCAATGGGGTTCAGGCCCCCGAGAAACGCCGCAGCGATGCCATTGAAGCCCATGGCGGGGACACTGGCCTGGGTGACGGCCCACTGCTCGAAGTCGGACAGGTACAGAAGCGACGCGCCCATGCCCGCCAGGCCGCCGGCGATTGCCATGGTCAGTATGATGTTGAACTTATCCTTCATGCCGCAGTATTTTGCTGCGTTCTTGTTGAGGCCCGTAGCCCGCAGCTCGTAGCCCAGCACGGTCTTGTTCAGCAGGACCCAGATGATGACGCACATCAGGATCGCCAGCGGGACGGCAACTGTCACATTTTTCTGATTGAACAGCTTGCCCAGCCCAGCCGTCGGCAGCAGCGCTGCCTGGTTCTGGGATGCAATGGTGAAGGTGTCCTTGCCGGTGGGATTCTTCACCGGCGTCAGCAGTGTATTCACCAGATAGAGGGATATCCAGTTCAGCATGATGCAGGAGATGACCTCGTTGACATTGCGGTACGCCTTCAACATGCCCGATATGGCTCCCAGCAGCGCCCCTGCCAGTATGGCAGCGATGACGCACAGATACCAGGGCATGTGCAGCGCCAGCGCGCAATAGATGCTGGCCCCCGCGCCGGCGACGTACTGGCCCGCCGCGCCGATGTTGAACAGGCCCACCTTGTAGGCGAACAGCACCGACAGCGAACACATCAGCAGGGGCGCGGTGGTCACCAGCGTGACGCCGAAGTTCTTCAATTGCTTCTCGGGCTTTGAGTAGGCCCAGAAATTCTTGATGACATCAAGTATGGCCTCCGTCGCGCCAGCCGGATTGATGATCAGCAGGGCGATATAGCCTACCAGAAGACCGAGCAGTATGCAGATCAGGCTGGCCAGCAGGGTCTGCACACCGGGCTTCCGAAGCAGGGATTCCTTCTTACTTGCCTGCATAGCTGGGCACCTCCTCGCGCTTCGCGCCGGCCATGTAGAGGCCGATCTCCTTGGGGTTGGTCTTCTTGGGGTCAAGCTCGCCGACCAACTCGCCCTCGTACATCACCAGTATCCGGTCGGACACGTCCAGCACCTCGTCCATCTCCAGCGATACCAGCAGCACGGCCTTGCCCTTGTTGCGCTGCTCAACGATCTGCCTGTGAATGTTTTCGATGGCGCCAACGTCCAGGCCGCGGGTGGGCTGGACGGCGATGAGCAGGGAGGGATCCCTGTCAATCTCTCGGGCGATGATGGCCTTTTGCTGGTTGCCACCGGACATGCTGCGGGCCACGGTGATGGGCCCCTGGCCCGAGCGGATGTCGTATTCATCGATGAGCTTATCGGCATATTCCCGGATGTTCTTGCGGTTCAAAAAGCCCATGGAGTTGAACTGCGGCTCAAAGTACCGCTGCAATACGATGTTGTCCTCCAACGAGTAGTCCAGCACCAGGCCGTGCTTGTGCCGGTCCTCGGGGATGTGGCTCTGGCCGCCGATGGAGCGCTCGCGGATGGAGGTTTTGGTGACGTCCCTGCCCTCGAGAACGATGGTGCCGGAGGACAGCTTTTCCAGACCGGACAGGCCGTAGACGAACTCCGTCTGCCCGTTGCCGTCGATGCCCGCGATGCAGACGATCTCGCCCTCGCGCACCTGGAGGGATACGTGCTTCACTGCGTCGCCGGGATGGCTGATGGAGGGGACGCTCATGTCCCGGATGTCCAAAATTACCTTCCCGGGCGTCTTGGGCGGCTTTTCCACGTGGAAGTTGACGTTGCGGCCCACCATCATGGCGGAGAGTTCCTCCATGGTGACGTCCTTGGTGTTGACCGTGCCGATGTACTTGCCCTTTCTCAGCACCGAGCACCGGTCCGCCACGGCCATGATCTCCGCCAGCTTGTGGCTGATGAAGAGGATGCTCTTGCCCTCCGCCGCCAGGTTCTTCATGATCTGCATCAGCTCGTCGATCTCCTGGGGTGTCAACACGGCAGTGGGCTCGTCGAAGATGAGGATCTCGTTGTCTCGATACAGCATCTTCAAGATCTCCGTGCGCTGCTGCATGCCGACGGTAATGTCCGCAATCTTCGCGTCGGGGTCCACCTGCAGGCCATAGCGGTTGGAAAGCTCGATGACGCGCTGCCTCGCCTCGGCCTTTTTAAGGAACCCGAATTTGCTCGTAGGCTCCACTCCCAGGATGATGTTGTCCAGCACGGTGAAGCACTCCACCAGCTTGAAGTGCTGGTGCACCATGCCGATGCCCAGAGCGTTGGCATCATTGGGGTCGTTGATCTTAACCTCTCTGCCGTCCTTCTTGATGACGCCCTCCTCTGCCTGGTACAGGCCGAAGAGTACGCTCATCAGGGTCGATTTGCCCGCGCCATTTTCGCCCAGCAGCGCGTGGATCTCGCCCTTGCGAAGCTGGAGCGTGATGTCGTCGTTGGCGATGATGCCGGGGAACCGCTTGGTGATGTGCAGCATCTCAATGGCGTATTGATTCTCCAATTCCGATCCCTCCCGTATAGTGTTGCGAGTGAAACTGAAGAAAACTGAGAATGAACAGCGGCCGAAGGCTTAATTCGATTACTCAATTTCCACTTTCAATTATCCTTCTTTCACAAAAGCCCCCGCATCCTAAATGGACCAGGGGCTTTTGTCAAAGATTCGGGGAAGGGTTGGTTCCCCGAATCGCGGTGTGCTTTACTTCACGGTGCCCAGATCGTTAACGGTGATGGTGGTCTCCGGCATGGCGTCGATGGCGTCGGAAACGGTGATCTCACCGTTGAACATCTTGGCGACGAGGTCTTTGTAATCGGCCTCGGTGAAGGTGTCCGCCCACTGGGTGGAGGGAGCGAGCTGCACATAGTTGGCCGCGGGATCGGTGCCAACCAGGCCCAGGGATTCGACCTTGCCGCCGTAGTTGGCGAAGTTGCCGGCAACGGTCTCGGACAGCAGGGTATTGACAGTGGCGCCCAGACCCTTCATAGCGGAGGTCACAGTCAGGCCCTCGCCATAGGTGCCGTCGATGATGGCAGCTTGGTCGACGTCAACGCCGATGACCTTCGCGCCGTCAACCTTGGCGGCAGCCTCAGCCGCGGAGGAATAGATGCCGCCGCCGCAGGCGAACACGCACTGCACGCCCAGGGTCTGATACCAGTTGTCCATATAGGCGGTGATATCAGCATCGCCGTAGAACTGGTTGCCGTATACATATTCGATGGTAGCGTCCACGCCCAGCTCCTTGGCGGCGGCGTCAGCGCCCTGCACGAAGCCGAAGCCATACCGGACGACGGCAGGAACCGCCATGCCGCCCAGATAACCCAAGTGGGTGTAGCCCAGCTTAACAGCCGCGTAGCCGGCCATGTAGCCGCACAGCTCTTCCTTATAGACCGCGCAGTACACGTTCTCAGCCACGGCAGCACCGCCCAGATCGCCCTCAGAGACGTCCAGCGCGATGAAGGTGATCTCGGGATACTCCTCCTGAACCTCGGCAATGGCCTCGCCAAAGGCGTAGCCGGGCATCACGATCACATTGTAGCCCTCGTCGTCGGCCTTTTCGATCATGGCCACGCGCTCGGGGGTGGAGTCGCCATTGGGCTTGTAGTAGGTGAAGTCGATGCCGTTGGCCTCGCAGTAGGCCTTGCAGGCCTCATAGGTGGTCTGGTTGAAGGACTGGTCGGTGATGTCGCCGTAGTCGGTGATCATCGCCACGCGGTAATCGCCCTCCGCGAAGGCCGCGACGCTCAGCAGCATGACCACTGCCAGCAGAACAGAGACGAGCTTCTTCATAATCCAATTCCTCCTCGTTTTGTAAGCATATTGTTGCTTCAATATATATTATAACAGAAAGTTCACGGTTTGAAAAGAGTCTTGGGAAAAAAACCCGAGTTTGTGTGGCTAAAATGATATTTATGACTGAAATTCCTGGTTTGTGGTTGCAAAAGGGCCAAATTAAAGGTATAATATACACATAACATATGACAGACAGGAGGTAATGATATGCCCTATTGCCCGAACTGTGGTAGCATGGTGGACGTCGGCGACCGCTTTTGCGCGAACTGCGGCACAGCGCTCCAGACCGCGGCCGCCGTCAGGACGACCCCGGTGGTGAACCAGACCAACTACGCCGCCCGCAGCGACTATCGCATCGTGCTGGTATCCCGCGGCACGTGCAGCCGCGCCGTCGCCATCGACATGCTCTCCGACCTGCTGGGCTATACCGACCCGGAGGCTGCCCGCATCATCGACAACGCTCCCATGGAGGCCGCACTGGGACTGACGGCGATCCAGGCACAGTACATCTCCCAAGCCATCACCGAATACGGTATGCAGGTGGCCATCTACAATAACGACGGCTATCAGGACATGGGCTCCAGGGCCACTTCCTCCGTCTATAACAGTGACGGCTCCTTCCTGAGCGCCGTAGCCGGAGTGCTGATGGGTCTGACCGTGGGCAACCGCGTTTCCTCCTTCAACCGGTGGACCCGGCCCTCTCCGGTGCTGTTCCGCCCGACCTACATTCGGACCGCGCCGCCCCCGGCCTATCGCCGCCGCCGTCCCGCGCCGACGCCCACGCCCATCCCCGTGGTGCGTCATACCGCTCCGCCCATTCCGAAGCCTGTGCCCGCGCCTGCGCCTCAGCACACCGTGGCAGGTTCCCGGCCCGCGCCCGTTCCACCGCTCCCCAGGCCCACCGGCCCCGCGGCCAGGACCGTTGGCCCGGTAGCGAAACCCCGCCCCGAGACGCCTTCCGCTCCGCCCATTGGCCCCAACGGCATCGGTCGGAATGGCCGCGGCGGTCAGGGCGGTATGCCTGGCCCTGGTGGCGGACGCAGAGGTGTCTGACAGCCTTATTTCCGTTGTCCCTCCTTTGGCTCCGCTTTGTATTGAAGAAAAAGTATCTGGAATAAGGATATTTTTCGGAATCAGACGAAAAAACATAATAACTCTAAGGCACCTTGCCCCAATAGGCGGGGTGCTTTTGCAATCCAGAGGTCGAACACAGAGACTGTTTGATTAAAAAATGCTTCTATACCGAAAGAAAGAGGGTCCGAATGAAAAACAGCAAAGAAATGCGATTCGAACTTCAGGACGAGGAGTGGCCATTTCAGTATACAGATCACGACCGGGAAATTGTGCGCGCGATTGTCGTCGATGACGCTGGTTTTTTCTATTTCGTCCGGGCGTCGAGGAACGATGAATTTGGCGCAGCAACGCTGATCGAAACCTCCGGTGGAGGCGTCGAACCCGGCGAAGCACTGGATATGGCGATCCGACGGGAACTTCGGGAGGAGCTTGGCGCGGAGGTCAATATACTCTGCAAAATCGGCGTGGTGAGTGACTATTACAACCTGATCCACAGGCACAATGTCAACAACTATTATCTCTGTCGGGTATGTTCCTTTGGAGAGCGGCACCTGACGGAGGATGAGATCGAGAAATATCATCTTTCCATATTGAAGCTGGGATATGAGGAAGCCATCGCCGAGTATGAAAAATGTGCGTCCACGCCCTTGGGACGGCTCATTGCAAATCGAGAGCTGCCCATCCTCAAACAGGCAAAGGCGTTGCTGGATAATTGGCACAAGGTCCGGTTGTGGTGCTTCGGCGATTCCAATACCTATGGATTTGACCCATGCGGCTTCTTTGGTGGACGGTATACAGATCCATGGCCGAAGATGCTGGAGGCGCGGACGGGCTTTGAGGTAATCAATGACGGAAAGAACGGCCGAATGATTCCTGTCAGGGAGTATGAGCTTTCCCAGTTTCGCAGGGACGCGGAGCGCAATAATGCGGACGTTCTCATCGTCATGCTGGGCACCAACGATCTGCTGGAAGGCGCGAGGGCCGAAGAGGCAGCCTCACGGATGGAGATGTTTCTCACGAAATGCGCGATGCCGCTGACTCTCTTGGTCAGTCCTCCGCCCATGAAGCGCGGGGCCTGGGTGCCCGACGACCAGCTTGTGGAGGAGTCGAAAGCCTTGGCGCGGGCATATAAAGCCCTGGCAGAGCAGCTTGGTTTGAGGTATGTCGATGTGGGAGAATGGGTTATTGACCTCACCTATGATGGTGTTCACTTCACGGAGGAGGGACATGCGCGCTTTGCGGAGGGTCTGGCTTTCTGCCTGTTCGAAATAGAATGCCCTTCCTGAGCGGTGCCAACGCTGAATACTTCTGAAAACGATAGGAATGTAACGTCATGAGAATAATATTTGTCCGCCATGGAGAGCCGGATTACATCAATGACTGTCTCACCGAAGAGGGGCGGAGGCAGGCACTGGCCTGTGCTGAGCGACTGGCGGGGGAGGACATTTCGGAAATTTACACATCCCCCTGCGGGCGTGCCTCAGAGACGGCGGCCTTTACCGCTGAACGCCTAGGATTGCCGGTCACAACGCTCGATTTCATGCGTGAAATCCACTGGGGCGGTTTGAATATACCACACGCCGGGCATCCATGGACGCTGGGAGACATTCTGATGGAGGATGGCTTTGATTTCCATACTCAGGACTGGTACGAGCATCCCTTTTTTAAGGGAAATGCGGCCACGGAATGCTACAGGAAGGTCATCGAAGCGTTTGACGGATTCCTGTCAGCGCATGGCTACAGGCATAAGGGCCGGCGGCTCTTCTGTGAGCATGCTGAAGCCAAGACGATCGCCCTGTTCAGCCATGGCGGTTCGGGCGCCTGTGTATTGGCCCATCTCCTCGACCTGCCTTTTCCCTATGTATGCTCGATGATGCCCTATGATTTCACTTCGATCATCATCGTGGATTTGCCACCTGTAGAAGGGACGTATATTCATCCCCGCCTGGAGCTTTTTAACGACTGTGCGCATATTCGAAAGGCATGGAGAAGCCCAATCTTACAGCGGGAATCGGAGGGCGTCAGGTAAAAATCGGAAAGTGGGGATAATGGAAATGGCCGAGTCACAGAGGATCTTTGATACGGAAAGATTGACCCCTTCATACTTTAAGCTGGCACTGCCCGTGGTGTTCAGTATGGTGATCACGCTGATTTACAATCTGGCGGATACCTACTTCATCGCAAAGACCAACGACGCCATGCTGGTCGCGGGGGTATCGCTGTGCGCGCCGGTGTTTACCGCGCTGATGGCTGTCGGCAACATCTACGGGCAGGGCGGCAGCTCCCTGATCTCGCGTCTCCTGGGTCGCCGGGATCAGGACAGCGTCCGCCGGGTCAGCGCCTTCTGCTTCTATCTGTCCATACTGACGGGCGTGGCGATAGGCGTGGTCATGCTGCTCCTGCGGCGCACGATGCTGAATCTCCTGGGCGCAAGCGCGGAGACCTACCGCTATGCGGAGTCCTATTATGAGATCATCGTGGGCGGCGCGCCAATCGTCATCCTCAGCTTTATCCACTCCAACCTGATCCGCAGCGAAGGCATGTCCACGCTGTCGATGGTGGGGACTGTGGCGGGTTCACTGCTGAATATCGTGCTCGATCCCATATTCATCAGCGTTCTGGGCTGGGGTGCGCGTGGCGCCGCGCTGGCGACGGTGTTGGGATACGCACTGACAGATGTGCTTTGCCTCAGCTTCGTCCGCCGAAAAAGCGCGGCGCTGTCCGTGGATCCGCGCAAAGCACGGGTCGATCGCCGGGAACTGAAACAGATCTTTTCCGTGGGCTTTACCGCGGCGCTGACCAATCTGGCATCCAGCGTCTGCATTGTCGTGATGAATCAGTTTCTGCTGCCCTATGGCGATGAAAAGATCGCGGCGCTGGGGATCGTGCTGAAGGTGACCATGGTCGTCCAGTTGATCCTGGTGGGCTTCTCCTTCGGCGGCGTACCGCTCTTAGGCTTTCTGTATGGAGCGGGGGAGAGGGATAGGCTGAACCGGCTGCTGAGGTTCTGCACCCTCTTTCTGTGCGGGCTTGCGCTGGCGGAATCGCTGCTTGTCTTCTTGCTGGCCACGCCGCTGATGCGCGTGTTTATCGACAACGCCGCCATCATCTCTGACGGCGCGGTGATGCTGCGCTGGCAGATTTCGGGGATGGTCTTTTGCGCAATTGTGCTTCTGTATACCTGTCTTTTCCAGGCGAGCGGCAAAGCGCTGGCGGCGCTGATGATGTCCCTGAGCCGTCAGGGCGTGCTGTTTATGGTGGTATTTGCAATTGCGACGGCGGCTGCCGGGTACAATGGTTTTCTTGTGGCCCAACTGATCGCCGATGCCCTCAGCGCGGCTCTGGCGCTGGCGTTGTACAGGAAAGTGTTTGCAATGTAAGGAGGCTCTATGGGAAATACAATAAGGCTCTACTCCCGTTTTAATGGAAAAGCCCTTTAGAACGGGGCAGGCAGATCCAATTCAAGCTTGCCGCCAATGAGAAAGATCATGGCTTTGAAGCCT
>CACZXF010000048.1:0-20067 GCA_902785105.1 uncultured Eubacteriales bacterium
GCAAAGTTGGTCTGGCCAAAGGCCAGACTGCCACGGCTCAAATCGAAGATTTGAGGCGCGGCACCGAAGCGCCGGATGAGGTGAACCCCCGTCACCCCGACAAATTCCAATTTGTAGCCCTGCCCATTTTCCATTTCCACAATCCCGCTGGAGGCCATATGGACTACACACCCATGGAGCAATACTGGATCTGGCTCTCCGGCATAGAGGGCATCGGTCCGAAGAAATTCTATCAATTATTGAGCGTCTACGAGGACGCCCGCGCCGTCTGGGACGCGCTGGGTGGCAGGAATACCCCGGAGACCCTGCGCTTTCTGGGCACAAGGGCCCTCCATGAGCTCAGGGCGGCGCGGAATGAAGCTTATTTCTTCCGCGTGTTCGACAGGCTGGAGCGGGCGAACGTCCGGGCGGTCACCCGGCTGTCGGACGATTACCCCGCGTCCCTCACCGGCATCTATGACCCGCCGCCGACGCTGTTCGTCCGGGGCGAGGGGCCGCTGGAGGACGAGCGCATGTTCGCCATCGTCGGTTCCCGCCGCTGCACCCGCAACGGCGAGCGGGCCGCCCGTGAGATCGCCCGGGGTCTGGCGGAGCACGGGGTCACCGTGGTCAGCGGCATGGCCCGGGGCATCGACACCTGCGCCCACGAGGGCTGCATGGCCGGCGAGGGGCGCACCATTGCTGTGCTGGGCTGCGGACCGGATGTGGTTTATCCCCCGGAAAACGACGACGTCATGCGCCGCATACTGGACACCGGCGGGCTGGTCGTGTCCGAATATATGCCCGGCATGCCGCCGGTCCCCGGCAACTTCCCCGCCCGGAACCGCATCATCAGCGGCCTTTCACGGGGCGTACTGCTGGTGGAGGGCGCCCAGAAATCCGGCGCGATGATCACCGTCAACCTTGCCCTGGAGCAGGGGAGGGATGTGTTCGCCGTGCCCGGCTGCATCTATTCGCCCATGAGCGCCACGCCCAACCGCATGATCGTGGACGGCGCGAACCCGGTCATCTCTCAGTGGGAGATCCTGGAATACTACCGCTGGGGCAAGCGCCCCGAACAGCGGGACGACAACCCGCCCAAGCCCGTCGAGCTGACCGAGGAGGAGCGCAAAATCGTGGAACCCCTCCGAAATGAGGAGCTTTCCTTCGAGGAATTGGTCCAATTAACGGGTTTTTCCGCCCAAAAAATAAATTCCTACTTGACAATGCTGGAACTTCGGGGAATAATAGTGAAGGTGCCCGGGGGAATGTACCGGGCATACCTGTAAAGAAATGGACAATGGGCAATTGAAAATGGAAAATGACGGAACGGTCCGTTCCAAATCCATGCGGTGCCTGTAGGGGCGGCGTTTCGCCGCCCGCTCCGAACGAAGCGCATCGCTGCACCCGGCGGGCGCCGAAACGCCGCCCCTACAAGGTTGCTTCATATGTTTATCGAGGCTTTGATTGGCACAGAGCACTCTTCATTCTCCATTTTCCATTCTCCATTTTCAATTTTCAATTGTTCTGGAGGACTTAAATGGCAAACAAGCTCGTCATCGTCGAATCTCCGGCCAAGGCCAAGACGATCGGCAAGTTCCTGGGGCGCGGCTACAAGGTCGAGGCCTCCCAGGGACATGTGCGCGATCTGCCCAAGAGCCAGATCGGCGTGGATGTGGATAACAACTTTGAACCCAAGTACATCACCATACGCGGCCGCGGCGAAATTCTGAGCCGCATCCGCAAGGAGGCCAAGTCGGCCACCCAGATCTTCCTCGCGACTGACCCGGACCGCGAGGGCGAGGCCATCTCCTGGCATCTCGCCAACGTGCTGGGCATTGATGAGAAGGACCCCTGCCGCATCGAGTTCCACGAGGTCACCTCCAAGGCGGTGAAGGCCGCCGTGAAGAACCCCCGGACCATCGACATGGATCTGGTCAACGCCCAGCAGGCCCGCCGCGTGCTGGACCGGCTGGTGGGCTACAAGATCAGCCCCATACTCTGGCAGAAGGTCAAGAAGGGTCTGAGCGCCGGGCGCGTGCAGTCCGTGGCGACGAAGATCATCTGCGACCGGGAGGCCGAGATCGAGGCATTCATCCCCGAGGAATACTGGACGCTGGACGCCACCTTTAAGCTGGGCAGGGCCGACGTCACCGCTCACTACACCGGCGAGGGCGCGGAGAAGGCCGAGCTGAAGTCGAAGATGGACGCCGAGGCGGTCATGGCACGGTGCGAGGGCGCGACCTTCGCCGTGGGCGGCATCAAGCGCTCCGAGCGCCGCCGCCAGCCCGCCGCGCCGTTTACCACCTCGAATTTGCAGCAGGAGGCCAGCCGCAAGCTGGGCTTCTCCACCTCCAAGACCATGCAGATCGCCCAGCAGCTCTACGAGGGCGTGGAGCTCCAGGGCGAGGGCAGCCAGGGCCTGGTGACCTACATCCGCACCGACTCCACCCGCATCGCCGACGAGGCCGTGGAGGCCGTGCGCGCGCTGATACTCGATAACTACGGTCCGGACTACCTGCCCGAGAAGCCGAACACCTACAAGACCCGGAAGTCCGCCCAGGACGCCCACGAGGCCATCCGTCCCACCGTGGTGGACAGAAAGCCCGAGAGCGTCAAGGCGTCGCTGTCCCGGGACCAGTTCCGCCTCTACAAGCTCATCTATGAGCGCTTCGTGTCCAGCCAGATGACCCCGGCGGTCTACGACACGCTGGCCGCGGACATCGACGCCTCCACCGGCCCCCGCTTCCACTTCTCCGGCCAGAAGCAGCGCTTCCCCGGCTTCATGAAGGTGTACGTGGAGAGCCAGGACGACGCCCAGGACGAGGTGGAGAACGCCTCGCTCCCGGACCTCACCGAGGGCATGTCCGCCGCGATGGGCGGCATGGACCCGGAGCAGCACTTCACCCAGCCGCCGCCAAGGTACACCGAGGCGTCGCTGGTCAGGACCCTTGAGGAGCTGGGCATCGGCCGCCCGTCCACCTATTCCCCGACCATCTCCACCATCACCGGCCGCCGCGGCTACATCGCCAAGGAGAACAAGCGGCTCATCCCCACCGAGCTGGGCCGCATCGTCAACGACCTGATGTGCCAGAACTTCCCGGACATCGTGAACGTGGACTTCACCGCGGGCATGGAGGAGGAGCTGGACGAGGTGGAGGCCGGCAAGCTGGAGTGGAAGAAGATCGTCGCCGACTTCTACGGCCCCTTCGAGGAGGACCTGGAGAAAGCCGAGGCGTCCATCGAGAAGATTTCCATCGAGGACCAGGTGTCCGACGTGCCCTGCGACAAGTGCGGCGCGATGATGGTCTACAAGATGAGCCGCTACGGCAAATTCCTGGCCTGCCCCAACTTCCCCGCCTGCCGAAACACGCTGGCCCTGCCCAACAACATCGGCGTCAAGTGCCCCAAGTGCGGCGGCGAGCTGCTGGAGCGCATCAGCAAGAAGGGCCGCAAATTCTACGGCTGCGAGAAGTACCCCGAATGTGATTTCGTCTCCTGGGACCGCCCCGTCAACGACAAGTGCCCCGTCTGCGGCAGCTACATGGTCTACAAGCGCGGCCCCCGCGACACCGTCTTCCACATCTGCGCCAACGAGACCTGCCGCCACAAGGTGCAGGTGGAGAACGCGGCGGCAGAGGACGGAGAGAACTGAGGACAATTGAAAAATGGATAATTGAAAATTGAAAATTAGGCACAACCGTTCAGTTTGCCCTGATAAATTGGAATTTGTCGGGGAGTCAAACCAACCTTGTAGGGGCGCCGTTTCGGCGCCCGCCCCCAACGAAACGCATCGTTTACCCGGCGGGCGGTGGGACCGCTCCCAGCGGCGCAACGCCTCCCCCCCTACAAATCCCTGTTTGTTGGCAGAGTTGAACAGCTACAATCAGGCAAACAGATGTATGCGGCTACTATTAATTTTCAATTTTCAATTCTAAATTTTCAATTCATGATACGGAGAATCATCCCATGCAAAACAACCTTCCCACCGTGACCATCGTCGGTGCGGGGCTGGCGGGGTGCGAGGCGGCGTGGCAGCTTGTGCGGCGCGGCATACCGGTGCGCCTCATCGAGATGAAGCCGGTGAAGTACAGCCCGGCCCACAAGTCCCCCGGCTTTGCGGAGCTGGTCTGCTCCAACTCCTTAAAGGCGGAGCAGTTGAGCAATGCCTCCGGGCTTTTGAAGGCGGAGCTTCGGACGCTGGACAGTCTGATATTGTCCTGCGCGGAGGAATCCCGCGTGCCCGCCGGCGGGGCGCTGGCGGTGGACCGGCATCTGTTTTCGGATAAGATCACCGAGACCATAAAGGGCCATCCGCTGGTGACGTTTGAGTCACGGGTGGTGGACGCCATCCCCGAGGGGCCGACCATCATCGCCACCGGGCCGCTGACCGACCCGGCGCTTTGCGATGCCATCGCGGCCAGGACTGGCGTGAAGGCGCTGAATTTCTTCGACGCCGCCGCGCCCATCGTCACCGCCGATTCGCTGGACATGACGAAGGTTTTCCGCGCTTCCCGCTACGGCAAGGGCACGGACGATTACTTAAACTGCCCCATGACCGAGGAGGAGTACAACGCCTTCTACGACGCCCTCATGGGCGCGGAGCTGGCCGAGCTCCACGACTTCGAGAAGAAGCTGGTCTTTGAGGGCTGTCTGGCCGTGGAGATACTGGCCTCCCGGGGCCGTCAGACGCTGGCCTTTGGCCCGCTGAAGCCCGTGGGACTCATTGACCCTCGCACGGGGAAGGAGCCCTACGCCGTGGTGCAGCTCCGGCAGGAGAACGCCCAGGGCACCATGTACAATCTTGTGGGCTTCCAGACCCGCCTCAAGTGGGGCGAGCAGAAGCGGGTATTCTCGATGATACCGGGGCTTGAGAACGCGGAATTCGTCCGCTACGGTGTCATGCACCGCAACACCTATCTGAACGGCCCGAGCATACTCGGCGCGAACTACGCCATGAAGGGCGATCCCCTGCTGCGCTTCGCGGGCCAGCTCTCCGGAGTGGAGGGCTACATGGAGTCCACGGCCAGCGGCCTCACCGCCGCCATCGGCCTGGCCTGCGCGCTTACGGGCAAGCCCGAACCGGACTTTACCGGCAGGACAATTCTCGGCGCGCTGGCGCGGCACGTCACCACGCCCACCCCCAACTTCCAGCCGATGAACGCCAATTTCGGCATACTGGACCCGCTGCCCTACAAGGTGCGGGGCAAGCGCAACCGCTATGAGAAATTATCGGAATGCGCCATCGAGACTTTGAACGAGGTAATTGTGACATATGAGCTACGATAACGAACCCAGAAGCCCCTTCCGGGGGACCACCATCTGCGCGGTGAAGCGCGACGGCCAGATTGCCGTGGCGGGCGACGGGCAGGTCACCATGGGCGAGCACACCATCATGAAGGGCACCGCGAAGAAGGTGCGTCGCATCTACGGGGGCAAGGTCGTGGTGGGCTTCGCCGGCAGCGTGGCGGACGCCTTCGCCCTCTCCGAGAAATTCGAAGACAAGTTGACCCAGTATTCCGGCAACCTCCCCCGTGCCGCCGTGGAGCTGGCCCAGGACTGGCGGATGGACAAGGCCATGCGCAAGCTGGAAGCCATGCTGCTCTGCGCGGACAAGGAGAATCTGATGCTGGTCAGCGGCACCGGCGAGGTCATCGAACCCGACGACGGCATCCTCGCCATCGGCTCCGGCGGCAACTACGCCCTCGCCGCCGCCCGCGCGCTCTACCAGAACACCGACCTCTCCGCCACGGAGATCGCGGACAAGGCGCTGCACATCGCGTCGGAGATCTGCGTGTATACGAATGACCACATTATTGTCGAGACGGTGTGACCCATTTGCAAAACATAGGCGGTAAGCCACCTCATCCGCCCTCACGGGCACTTGACAAGGGCCTGCTGGCCCCATCTCACTGAAAACAGTCCACTGGACTGTTTTCCGGGCGCTCGATGCTCCTGCCTTCCCCTTGAGGGGAAGGTGCCCCGAAGGGGCGGATGAGGTGGACTTCCGCTAAGATTGGGAGATGTGCGCTAATGAACCACAGCAATTCGGATTTACGTCCCAATGCTCAGAAGCTCCGCCGCAACATGACGAAGGAAGAGCGCCATCTCTGGTACGACTTCCTCCGCAATCTCCCCGTTACCTTCAACCGCCAAAAGGTCATCCACCCTTACATCGTAGACTTCTACTGTGCCAGCGCCAGGCTGGTCATCGAGCTGGACGGCTCACAGCACTATGAGGAAACCGGGCGCAGCTCCGATAAGGTTAGGAACTGTGCATAAATTATTCATACATTCTGCTTGTCTGAATCCGCCATCGCTGCGTTGTCGTCGGTCAACGTGCCCCGGCACGCCTCCCTCCTCTGCGCTGACGAATTCATCCTGCGCATTCTGTACGAATTATTTATGCACAGGTCCTTAGGGACGACTTCATGTCCGGACTGGGCCTGCACGTATTGAGGTACTCCAATATAGACATCAATCAAAACTTCAACGCGATATGTGAAGATATATTGAAGTATCTGCAATCTCATACCATCGAAAGGAATAAACCATGACTACACTTACCCCGCGCGAGATCGTGCGCGAACTGGATAGATTCATCATCGGGCAGGACGACGCCAAGCGGGCCGTCGCCGTGGCGCTGCGCAACCGCTATCGCCGGGCGCAGCTCCCGGACGACATCCGCGAGGAGGTCACGCCCAAGAACATACTGATGGTCGGACCCACCGGCGTGGGCAAGACCGAGATCGCAAGGCGGCTTGCGAAGCTGGTGGACGCGCCCTTTGTGAAGGTGGAGGCCACGAAGTTCACCGAGGTGGGCTATGTGGGCCGCGATGTGGAGAGCATCATCCGCGACCTGGTGGAGGCGTCCATCCGCCTCGTCAAAAATCAGCACACCGAGCGGGTGAGCCTGCGGGCCGCCGCCACGGTGGAGGACCGGCTGGTGGAGCTGCTGACCAACACGGAGAAGCGCAAGCCGGTGAACCCGCTGGACATCCTGCTGGGCAACAAGCCCAAGCAGCCGGAGCTTTCCCCGGAGGACAAATCCGCCCTGGCCGTCCGTCAGGAGGACGTGCGCACTCGCCTGCGCAAGGGCGAGCTGGAGCATGAGATCGTGGAGGTCGAGGTCGAGGAGATGCAGCCCAAGGCGGAGCTTCCCGGCGTGGACATCAACATCAACGACATGATGGGCGGCATACTGCCCAAAAAGACCAAGCTCCGCAAGGTGGAGGTCCGGGAGGCCCGGAAGATACTGATGGCCGAGGAGGAGCAGAACCTCATCGACATGGACCGTGTCTACACCGAGGCCATCGAGCGGGCCGAGCAGCACGGCATCGTGTTCCTGGACGAGATCGACAAGGTGGCGGGCCGCGGCAGCGGTCACGGCCCGGACGTGAGCCGCGAGGGCGTGCAGCGCGACATACTGCCCATCGTCGAGGGCTCCACGGTGAACACCAAGTACGGCCCGGTCAAGACGGACCACATACTGTTCATCGCCGCGGGCGCGTTCCACGTCTCCAAGGTCACGGACCTGATCCCCGAGCTCCAGGGCCGCTTCCCCGTGCGGGTGGAGCTCCAGCCCCTGACGGTGGAGGACTACAAGCGCATACTGACCCAGCCCGAAAACGCGCTGATCCGCCAGTACCAGCTTTTATTGGGCGTGGACGGCGTGACGCTGGAGTTCGACGACTCCGCCCTGTCCCTCATCGCCGAGTACGCCTGGCAGGAGAACGAGTCCGCCGAAAACATCGGCGCCCGCCGCCTCCACACCCTGATGGAGAAGATACTCAACGACATCGCCTTCAACGCCGGCGGCGGCGACGCTCCCCAGATCAGCGTCAACGTCAACGCCGAATACGTCCGCAGCCAGATGAAGCAGGACATTCAGCAGAAGGACGTGCATAAGTACATTCTGTAATCGATAAACTGGCATTTGTCGAGATGAGCGGGTAGGCCACCTCATCCGCCCTCACGGGCACTTGACAAGGGCCTGCCGGCCCCATCTCACTGAAAACAGTCCACTGGACTGTTTTCCGGGCGTTCGATGCTCGATTGCCGCGTACCCCAAAAGCCTTCCCCTTGAGGGGAAGGTGGCGCGAAGCGCCGGATGAGGTGGCCACGAACGTCACCCAGACAAATTCCCTTTTATCAAGCAAACGTAAAAATCCGGAGGTCACAAATGGACAATCGCGCCGCGCCACAAAAGTGGGATACGGTGATACGGCCGAAGAAGGGCTGGTTTGACCTGGACATACGGGACCTGTTTCGCTACAGGGACCTGATACTCTTGATGGTCAAGCGGAACTTTACGGTGCTGTACAAGCAGACGGTGCTGGGCCCGGCGTGGGTGGTGATCCAGCCGCTGCTGACGACGCTGGTATTCACCGTCATATTCGGCAAGGTGGCGGGGCTGCCCACGGACGGTATGCCGAGCTTTCTGTTCTACATGGCGGGCAACGTGTGCTGGAGCTACTTCCAGAGCTGTCTGGTGAACACCTCGAACACCTTCATCAAGAACAGCGACGTGTTCGGCAAGGTCTACTTCCCCCGATTGTGCGTGCCCATCGCCACGGTCATCACGGAGCTCATCAATTTCCTGGTGCAGTTCGCGCTGTTCGTCATCGTGGTGATCTACTATGCCGCGCGGCTCCGATCGACGCCCGTCACGCCCAACTGGCGGCTCATCGCGCTGACCCCGCTGATGCTGCTGCAACTGGGCCTGCTGGGGCTGGGCTTCGGCATCATCGTCTCCGCGCTGACCACGAAATACCGCGACCTGGCCATGCTGGTGTCCTTCGGCGTCCACCTGTGGATGTACGCCACCCCCGTGACCTACTCCACCTCCATGATCGCGAACAAGTATCCCCAGATGATGGGCCTCTATATGCTCAACCCCATCACCCCCGTGATAGAGCTGTTCCGAAACGCCTACCTCGGCACGCAGATCTATTCTTACGGCTATTACTTCAATTCGATACTCGTCACCCTCGCCGTATTCGTCCTCGGCGTGGTGCTGTTTTCGAGGATAGAAAAGACGTTTATGGATACAGTGTGAATTGTCAGATCAGTGATTTCGCCCTGAAAGGAATTCTTTATGTCTGAACGACTGCTTGAAGTGGACCATGTATCGAAGCAATACCGGCTGGGGATGATCGGCGGGCGGACGCTGAACGCCGAGCTGGCGAGCTGGCTGGCCCGCATTCGCGGGAAGGAGGACCCCAACAGCAAGATCGGCATGGAGCATCACGGCCCCAACGAGACCTTCTGGGCGTTGGAGGACGTGAGCTTCAACGTGGACCGGGGCGACGCCCTGGCCATCACGGGCCGCAACGGCGCGGGGAAATCCACCGTGCTCAAGCTGATCTCCCGCATCACCGCGCCGACCAGGGGCGAGATACGCATCCGGGGCCGCGTGGCGAGTTTGCTTGAAATCGGCACGGGCTTCCACCGGGAGCTGAGCGGGCGGGACAATATCTACCTAAACGGCGCGATTCTGGGCATGAACCGGGCGGAGACGACGTCGAAGATCAAGGACATCATCGAATTTTCCGAGATCGGGCAGTTCATCGACACGCCGGTGAAGCGCTATTCCTCGGGCATGTACGTCAAGCTGGCCTTTGCCGTGGCGGCCCACCTGGACCCGGACGTGATGATCTGCGACGAGGTGCTGGCCGTGGGCGATCTGACCTTCCAGCAGAAGTGCCTGGCGAAGATGGCCGACATTGCCAAGGAGGGGCGCGCGGTGCTGTACGTCAGCCACAACATGCGAACGGTGTCCCAGCTCTGCAACCGGGGTCTGTACCTTGAACAGGGCCACATCCAGTACGACGGCACCGTGGAGCACGCCATCGAACTGTATGGCGGCAGCGGCGTCCGCAGCCTCAGACAGGACCTGGACAGCCTGCCCCACCCCAAATTTCGGGGCGACACCATGCGGATGCTGGAGATCGAGTTCCTGAACACCCAGGCGCTGGAATACACCATCAATTCGACCATCGAGTTTCGCCTGAAATGCGTGGCCCACCTGGCCGAGCCGCGGGTGCGCATACGCCTGATACTCAAAAACAGCGTCACCACGCCCATCGCCATGACCCAGACGGAGCCCTTCGAGGTGGCCGCCGAGGAGGTCTTTGAGCGCCGCGTCCGCTTCTCGCTGGATGGCCTCGCGCCGGGGGAATACGTGGTCAAGCTCTCCATCGTCTCCGGCACGCCCCGGGGCACCACCACCTATTACGATACCTTGGAGGACGTCAGCCGCTTCATCATCACCGATGACCCCGCCTACAACGCCGGCTTCATCTGGTCCGAGCGCCTCTGGGGCAACTTCCGGCTGAAGCCGCTGGAGATGGTGGAGTAAAGCATAACAGAATCGCACAACCTATGTAGGGGCGGCGTTGCGCCGCCCGCCCGAGTACGAAGCACATTCGCAGTATCCGGCGGGCGGCGCAACGCCGCCCCTACAATGTCTATCTGTTATTCGTAAATAAAGTCATACAGCGTCGTCGCATTCGTGGCGAAGTCGCAGTCGTAGAGCATGCCCTCCTCGTTGCGGACCTCCTCCTTGTAGCTCTTGGCGATGGGGAGGCGCATGGTGTCGATGTCGGGGAGGCCGTTGTTGATGACGATGGTGGCGACCTTGAAGATGTCCTCCAGCTCCATGTTGGTCTTGACCATGGAGAACATGTCGTTGCCCAGCTGCACCAGCTCCAACATGCCCAGCTTCTTGGTCTTTTCCAGCAGCTTCTTCAATACGGTCTGCTGGCGGGTAGTGCGGGTGTAGTCGCCGCCGTCGAGATGGCGGATGCGGGCGTAGGCCAGGGTCTGGTTGCCGTTCAGGTGGATGTTCTCGCCGTAGTGGTCCAGCGTCGTCTGCTCCGGGTCAAAGGCGTCCTCGGTGTAGCCGGCCAGCCAGGCCATCTTGTACTGCTTCTTGATGTCCTCGTTGATCTTGTTCATCTCTGCCTCAGAGATGTCCACCTCCACGCCGCCCAGACGCTGGGCGATGATGCCGAAGCCGAAGAAGTTGATCATCACGTAGTGCTGTATGTTCATCTGGAACAGCTCGTTGACCGTCTTCATCGCCAGGTTCGGCCCGCCGAAATAGTTGGCGGCGTTGATGCGGTAGGTGCCGTTATACTCGCCGATGTCCTTGTATTCCACGGCAAGGTCGCGCATGATGGAGGCCAGCTTCACCTGGCCGGTGGTCCGGTTGATGGAGCAGATCATCATGGCGTCGGTGCGGGCACTCTCGGAGAGGGTGCGCTCGTCCGTACCCAGCAGCAGCACGTTCAGCCAATCCTCGGGCAGGTTCTCGTTGATGGACAGGTCGTCCACCTTCACCATCTGGTCCGCGGCCAGGCCCTCGGACTGGTTGGTGTCGTTCACCATCTGGGTGATGGCGGTGTACTGGGCCGGGGGCTCGGTGGCCGCGCCGGTGTTGTCGGTCCCGCCGGTGTCCTCGATGGGCCCGGGCGTGTTGGTGACGGTCACCACCGGGCCGGTGGGCTGGCTGACGGGCTTGTCCCCGCCGCCGGGTTTGATGATGAGCAGCACCGCCGCCACCAGCACCACCGCGATGACCGCGATGGCAACGTAGGCGCCCACGTTGCTCCTGCGGCGCTTTCTACGTCCCCCGTTAGAGGGCCGCCGGTTCTGCGGCCGCTGTCCGCCCGAAGAGGATGTGCGCCGGGGCTGGGGCCTGCGGTCATAGTCTCGATCGTAATCCCGGTCATAGTCCCGGCTGTCGTAGCGGCGGGAGGAACGGGCCGCGCCCCTGTCGCTGTAGCCCGACGACCGACCGCTCCCCCGATAGCTGGACCGGGATATCCCCGGCTCCACCCGGCTGGCGGAATGATCGTCTTCATAGTAATTATTCGATGAATTTCGGGAAGCCAATTTTATAAACCTCCGTATAATGCATATGATATCCCTATAATTATACATTCATTCCCGATAACCTTCAACCGCGAAACCGGGTTCAATTGAGGCCATAAAATGACATTATAATGAAAAATAAAAGGTGTCAGCGGGGACGGTTCTGTGGTCCCCAAAGACAGGCGCCTCTTTGCGGCAGCAATAGGGGTGGGGCACAGCCCTCCAAAGTCCAGTTACAAACAAAAAAATCTCAGGAGATGTCATGCTCTCCTGAGATGTATATTTTATTCCCCGATGGTGGCCTTGATGCGGCGGACGCCGGCGGAGGAGGCCTCTTCCTTCTTGATCTTGAAGGACTTGAGGTCGCCGGTGTTGCTGGCATGGGGGCCGCCGCAGATCTCCTTGGAGAACGCGCCCATGGTGTAGACCTTGACGCGCTCGCCGTACTTGCTCTCGAACAGGCCAATGGCGCCCTGGGCCTTGGCCTCGGCGACGGTCATCTCCTCGCAGGTGATGGGCGCGGCGGCCTGGATGTACTCGTTCACCAGGCGCTCCACTTCCTTCTTCTCCTCGTCGGTCATCTTGCGGCCGAAGGAGAAGTCGAAGCGTAGGCGCTCAGGGGTGATGTTGGAGCCCTTCTGGGCGACCTCGGGGCCGAGGACCTTCCGCAGGGCGGCGTGGAGCAGGTGGGTGGCGGTGTGGAGCTTCGTGGTCTGCTCGCTGTGGTCCTGGAGGCCGCCCTTGAAGCGCTGCTCGGCGCCGGCGTGGCTGTTCTCCTGGTGCTTCTTGAACCGCTCGTTGAAGCCGTCCACATCCACCTCGATGCCCTTCTCGGCGGCCATCTCGCAGGTGATCTCGATGGGGAAGCCGTAGGTATCGTAGAGCTTGAAGGCGGAGCGGCCGTCCATCTTCGCGCATCCTGCCAGCAGGGCTTCGATGGTCTCATCGGAGATGGAGCCGTCCTTCACCTGCTCGATGATGGGCTTGTTGTCCGGGCTGGGCGGCAGCTGCTTGAGGGCGGCGGCCACGGCGTCGGGGTTGGTCTTGTCGGCCTTGAGGGCGGTGAAGGCGTCGTGCTTGCGGGTCATGTTGCCGTAGACCTTCTCGAACTCGGCCATGCCCTTCTTCAACGTCCGCTGGAAGCGTTCCTCCTCCAGCTTGAGCTGCTCCAGTGTGTGCTCGCCGTTGCGCTCCAGCTCCGGATAGACCTCCTTGTACTGGTCGATGATGACCTTGGCGATCTCGCAGGTGAAGCCCGCGGGCATGCCCAGCTTCATGCCGTGGCGCACGGCGCGGCGGATCAGGCGGCGCAGGACGTAGCCCTGGTCCACGTTGGAGGGCGTCACGCCGCGGTCGTCGCCGATGATGAAGGTGGCGGTTCGCATGTGGTCGGAGATGATGCGGATGGCGCGGGTAATCTCCTCGCTCTCGCCGTACTTCTTGCCGGACAGCTCCTCGATCTTGCCGATGATGCGGGCGAAGATCTCGGTCTCATAGACGGTCTTGGCGCCCATCAGCACGCAGTAGGTGCGCTCCAGGCCCATGCCGGTGTCCACGTTCTTCTGCTTGAGGGGGACAAAGGTGCCGTCGGCCTTCTTCTCGTACTGCATGAAAACGTCGTTCCAGATCTCAAGATACCGACCGCAGTCGCAGGCGGGGGAGCAGTTGGGGCCGCAGGGCGGCTGGTCGCGGATGATGAACATCTCGCTGTCCGGGCCGCAGGGACCGGTCAGACCGGCGGGACCCCACCAGTTGTGCTTCTTGGGCAGGTAGAACAGGTTCTCGTCCTTCACGCCCTGGGCGCGCCAGAGGTTCGCGGCCTCCTCGTCACGGGGCGCGTCGGCATCGCCCTCAAACACGGTGAAGGCCAGCTTGTCCGGGTCCAGGCCCAGCCAGTCCTTGCTGGTCAGGAACTCCCAGCTCCAGGGGATCATTTCCTCTTTGAAATAGTCGCCCAGGGACCAGTTGCCCAGCATTTCAAAGAAGGTCAGGTGGCTGGGATCGCCCACCTCGTCGATGTCGCCGGTGCGGATGCACTTCTGCACGTCCGTCAGCCGGGTGCCCATGGGGTGCTTCTCGCCCATCAGATAGGGCACCAGCGGGTGCATGCCCGCCGTGGTGAACAGCACGGTGGGGTCGTTCTCGGGAATGACCGAGGCGGAGGGGATGCGGGCGTGGCCCTTTTCCTCGAAGAACCGCAGGAAAAGGCTGCGCAGCTCGTTGGCGGATTTGATGTTCATGGGAAAGACCTCCAATTCAGTATGGTAGTGTGATACCAAAAATAAAATGCACCTGTCATCTCAAGGACGAACAGATGCGCTTCGCGGTACCACCCTGATTGACCCCTCCGGGGAAGGGCCCTCTCGATTTCCATAACGGGGAAAGCCGCCGCGCCATTGCCTGCGCGGAGCATGGGTCATTATGACCCCGGGAGACTGGCCCGGTTCATCGCCGCCCCGCCGCCTCGCACCCGCCGGCGGCTCTCTGAAGGGGTCTGGCCATGCACGCGGTCCCCCATGTGCCTTTACATATCGCGTTAGATTATAGCACTACAAGGGGGAGGTGTCAACCGCGGGAATGTGAAATTGAGTTATGTGAACGAAATCGTCAATTCCTTTCCAAGGCCGCTGGCAAGGGCCTGCAAGGTGGCGATCGTGGGGACACACGTGCCGCTCTCAATGCGGGAAATGTTGGATTGACGGACGCCGCTGCGCGTAGCCAGCTCCGCCTGCGTCATGTTGGCTTCAAGTCTGGCCTGTACAAGCGCGCGGGCCAGGGCAAATTCCTGACGGGTGGCTTCATACTCGGCGCGAAATTCCGGGTCCTCGAGCTGTTTATTCAGATATTTTTGAAGGTCACTCATGCAGCACCCTCCTCTCACATATAATAATATTCCTTCGAAGGAATAATGTCAATTCTCTTTTGTCGTTTACCTTATTTCCTGTTCAAGCGTTCTGAACGTATCCGTATTGAAAAACTCAGTCACGGAAATGTCCAGCCCGTCGCAAAGCTTCTTGATCGTCACCACGCCGGGATTTTTGCTGACGCCGTTGACGATGTTCTTCACAGTAGACGGCGCGATGCCCGATACATGGGCCAGTCCATTAATGGTCAACCGACGTTCATCACAAAGCTGTAAAAGTCTCTCCACAACGCATTGCCGCATATCCACAAGCATCACCTCTGTGAATAAGCGTATCTTTCAGCAGACAAAAATGTCGCCCATATATAGTCTTTTTGGACCATATATGGTATGATATGACGCGAAAGGGGGTGCTATGTGTGGCAGAATTTTGCAGGGAATGTTTTTTGAAGCTGGAGGAAGATAATCGGCTGGAGGATCAGATTATATTGCCCGATTCACTTGAATTCTGTGAAGGCTGTGGAGAGTGGAAAAGAATCGTTGAAGTATTGCGCCGCAGAACGCTCATCGACGAAATCAGGGATGCCATCATTGAGTGGAGATTGAATCGCAAATAAAGCGTGTACGCAGGAATTTTCCATGGGTTTGGCGAATAGTCATTTCAAAGGAGGCGCATGCAATGAAGGAATTTGTGGAGATCAACGCGCTGGCGCAGCGGGTGAACGAGGCGCTGCCGAAGGGGATTTTGCTGAACACCCAGGGGGAGAAGTTCAACAGCATGGTGATCGGCTGGGGGGCGCTGGGCACGGTCTGGGGCCTGCCTGCGTTCACGGTGTACGTCCGCGAGGGGCGCTACACCAGGGAGCAATTGGATAAGACCGGTGAGTTCACCATCAGCGTCCCGCTGGAAAAGCCGGACCCGGCCATCGCCAAGGCCTGCGGCTGGCAGTCGGGCCGCAATGTGGACAAGGTCCAAGCGGCGGGCCTGACGCTGGAGCCGCCCGAGGTCAACCACACCCCCGGCATACGGGAATATCCCATCACACTGGAATGCAGGGTCCTCTATGCACAGAAGCAGGAGCTTTCCGGTATCCCCGAGCCCATCCGCACCCGCATGTATCCCCAGGACGTGGACAGCTCCAACCCCATGGCCAACCGTGACGCCCATGTGGCCTATATCGGGCAGATCGTCAGCGCGTATATTATCAGGTAATGGTTGATAAACAGGGATTTGTGGGGGAGTTACCCGCTCTCCTGTAGGGGCGGCGTTGCGCCGCCCGCCCGATAGAGCGTTCCGTCTCGCAGGAGAGCGGGCGCAGGGATAGTTCGTCCCCTCGACAAATTCCAATTTATAAAGCAAGGGCAACGGGAAACTACACCCCGTTGCCCTTGCTTTATATCACTTTGTCCAGGGGAAGGTCCACTTGGTGAAGCCCAGCTGACGCCGTGCGAAGGGGTAGTAGATGAGGAAGGCGGCGGTGGTGAGGGTCCAGGAGATGGGGTAGCTGAGGGTGATGGTGCGCATTTCGGGGAAGCGGGGGACGACGAAGAACATCCATATCACCCGGAACACGCAAATGCCCACGGCGGTGAGCAGCGTGGGGGCGAGGGTGCGCCCCATGCCGCGCATGGCGCCGGAGATCATCTCGATGGGCACGAAGATGAAGTAATAGGGTGTGATCCACTGCATGAAGCTGATGGCGAGGTCTACCACTTCTCTATCCTTGGTGAATATGCCGTAGACGGGCCGGGCCAGCAGCATGAAGGTGCCGCTGAACAGCCACGCCGCCGCGACGGACAGCCCCGCGCAGACGAACAGGCTCTTCTCGGCCCGGTCCAGCCGCCGCGCGCCGTAGTTCTGGCCGGCGAAGGTCATCACGGACACACCGAAGGCGTTGTTGATGAGCCAGTAGCAGCTGTCCACCTTGCCCATGGTCACCCAGGCCGCCACGGTGGAGGTGCCGAAGCCGTTGATGGTGGCGGTGATGATCATGTTGGAAATGGAGTACATCACCGTTTGAAGCCCCGTCGGCAGGCCGATGCGGATGGTGCGGCGCAGCAGCTCCATGTCGGGCTTTAAGCCCTTTAAGGTCAGCCGGGTGTCGTCCTTTGCGCGGACGAGGCTGAAAGTCACCAGTCCCGCGGCGACGGTCTGGGCGATGGCGGTGGCGATGGCGACGCCGGGGACCGACCAGCCCAGCACCGCCACGAACAGCAGGTCCAGCGCCACGTTGAGCAGGCACGCGGCGATGAGGAAGTACAGCGGCCGCTTGGAGTCGCCCACCGCCCGCAGCACGCCGGAGCCCACGTTGAACACCATCGAAGGAATCATCGCCCCGAAAATGACCCGCAGATAGATGACGGAATCGCCCATGGTGTCCGCCGGTGTGTTCATGATGTGCAGCAGGAACGGGGCGAGGGCCACGCCCAGCGCGGTCATGACCGCCCCCGCCGCCAGCGCCAGCCACATGGCCGTGTGGACCGAACGGGCCACATTGGGACCGTCCTGGGCCCCGTAATACTGGGAGACGATGACCGTCGCGCCCGATGAAAGCCCCACGAAGAAGCTCACCAGCAGGTTCAATATCTGCGCCGCCGAGCCGCCCACCGCCGCCAGCGCCGCCTTTCCCGCGAACCGCCCCACCACCACGGCGTCCACCGTGTTGTAGAGCTGCTGGAACAGCGTTCCCAGAAGAATCGGAAAGAAAAAGGCCAGCAGTTGCCGCCAGATTACGCCCTCGATAATGCCGTTGTGTTCCGTCTTTTGCATATGTGCCACCACTGTATATATAATTGAAAATTGAAAAATGAAAATTGAGTTAGCTGGAAAACTATCCCTGTAGGGGCGGCGTTGCGCCGCCCGTCCTGCTTGCCGGGACATGTTATGGCTGGCGGGCGGCGAAACGCCGCCCCTACAAGGTATGCTTTTGACGGTGACAATGAATTTTCAATTTTCAATTTTCAATTCCTCGAAGAGGTTCATTTCCAGTCGCTCCCGGTCAGCACCTCGCAGCCGTCCTCGGTGATGGCGACGAGGTCCTCCACGCGGACGCCGAACTTGCCGGGGAGGTAGATGCCCGGCTCCACGGAGAAGATCATGCCGGGCTTCGCCTCCACCTCGCTGACGGCGGAGACGTCGGGGAACTCGTGCTCGTCCAGGCCGATGCCGTGGCCGGTGCGGTGGTTGAAGTACGGGCCATAGCCGGCGTCTTCAATGACCTTCCGGGCGGCGCGGTCGATGTCCTTCATCTTGACGCCGGGACGGCAGGCGGCGATGCCGGCGCGGTTGGCCTTTGTCACCAGGTCGTGGACCCGCTTCTGCTCATCCGATACCTCGCCGAACTGCACGGTCCGGGTCATGTCGCTGCAATAGTATTTCCAGATGAGGCCCACATCCATGATGACGGTGTCGCCCTGCTTGAGCTGCGTCTGGTCGCTGTCGTGGTGGGGCTCCGCGCCGTTGGGGCCGAAGCAGATCAGCGGGGTGAAGCTCGGGCCGCTGGCGCCCAGCTCCAGGGCGATCTTGTTATAGAGGGACTGTATATCCTTTTCGGTGACGCCCTCCTTCAGAGCCTCCGCGATGCGGGAGCAGACCTCCACGTTCTTCTGGGAGCTGACGCGCATCAATTCAAGTTCTTCCGCGTCCTTGCACAGCCGCGCCTCGTCCAGCGGGGCGCTGCCCAGAGCGGGGATGACGTCGGGCCGGGCCTCCATCAGGCGGATGGTGAAGTGGCTGTGCCAGGTCTTGTCGATGCCGACCTTGCCGGGCAGGATGTCCGGGGCGAGTATGGAAATGCAGTCGTCCGTGTCCTCGTATTCCACCATCGGCACGTCCGTCAGCCCGTTCAGCGCGAACATGCGGTTGGCGTACAGTTTGAGGCTCCCATCGTCCTTCACGTGCAGCGCCAGCATCCGCTCAAAGGGCTCGCACCACACGCCCGTCAGGTAAAACACGTTGGCCGGGCTGGTCACGATGAGCTGTTTGAGTCCCCGCGCGTGCATGTTTTTGATGACCTTCTCGATTCTTGCAATATTCATCAGTAGTAACTCCCTTCTGTACCCGTAATATCCCTGTAGGGGCGCCGTTTCGGCGCCCGCCTTGCTGCAATGCGCTTCGTACTTCCCGGCGGGCGGCGAAACGCCGCCCCTACGAGGGCGTTATACGATGTGTATTTTACGCTCGGTTGACTGTCTGAATATGGGCGTCGTCTTGACATACGCCGTAACCATCGGCAAGCCGGGGCTTTTGATGCGCCTGTAGATCATGTTGGCGGCCAGGCGGCCGATTTCGTCGCTGGGGATGTGGACGGTGGTCAGCCCCGGCTCCACCACGGCGGACTGGGGCTGGCCGTCGAACCCGGCCACCATGATGTCGCCGGGGATGGACAGGCCCATGCGCTTCAATGCCGTCATCAGGCGTATCGCCAGCAGGTCGTTGCCGCACATGAAGGCCTCAGGCAGCGATTTCATCCTGAGAAGCTGGGAATAGACCCAGTCGGCATTCTCATAGGGGGAGATGTCTTCTTCCAATATGCACAGGCTCCTGTCCACCGGCAGACCTGCCTGGGTCAGCGCCATGTGGAAGCCGATCCAGCGCTCATAGAAGCTGTTGCAGTGGGTGATGTCGCCCACGAAGCCCAGCCGCTTCACGCCCTGGCCGATGATGTGCCGCATGATGGCCGTGGTGCCCGCCACGTTCTCCATGGAGAGCATGTCACACTGTGCCACGTCCTGAAAGGCCCCGGCGTAGGCGTCCACGAAGATGGTGGGCAGACCGAGATCGCACATCATGTTCATGTAATCCCGGTCGAATATCTCGATGGCCAGCAGGCCCGCCGTCTCCTCCAATGACATCAGCGCCGGGAGCTTCCTCTGCTTCAATTCCTCCGGCGTGATCTTGTAGACCATCAGCGTGTAGCCGTAGGCGCTCAGATGCTCCGCGAAGGCCGGAACGAAGAAATTGCAGAAGTGAAAATCCGCCGGCAGGTGGCAGCTCAGCAGCGCGATGCGCCGGGCCTGGGGCTCCGGGGCGGCGGGGGAGGGGACGTCCCCCCGCAGATAGCCCAGCTCCCGGGCCTTTTGCAGCACCAGCTCGCGCGTCGCACCCGGCACCGCGCCCCGCTCGTTGAATATCTTTGAAACCGTGTTGCGGGACAGCCCGCAGGCGTCCGCAATGTCCTGCATCGTCACTCTTTTGTAGGGCATGTTGTTTCCTCGCTGGTTGAATTGAAGCAACTGTTCAGTTCCTTCGATAAATTGGAAGTTGTTGAGCTGAGCGGGTAGGCCACCTCATCCGGCGCTTCGGTGCCGCGCCTCAAATCTTCGATTTGAGCCGTGGCAGTCTGGCC
>CACZXF010000048.1:20084-36224 GCA_902785105.1 uncultured Eubacteriales bacterium
GAGGAGCATCGAACGCCCGGAAAACAGTCCAGTGGACTGTTTTCAGTGAGATGGGGCCGGCAGGCCCTTGTCAAGTGCCCGTGAGGGCGGATGAGGTGGACTGCGTACGACATCTCGACAAATCCCCGTTTGCAGGGGAGGACTGAATCGTTGCGAAGTGGCTTCTCAATGGTGTGCTCAGCTCCAAATTGCCATATCAGGTTACATTTTGTAATAAGGATACCACAAAACCCCTTGCATTTCAAGATTTACAAAGCGTAAATTTCATAGACGGTTATCACGAAAAGCGGGCATAAGATGGGATTAATTTCACTATTTTTCGCAAAATGTAAATTCACATATTGACAAATGGTGAATGAGTGATATAATATAATGTAAATGGGATTTACATAATGTAAATTGAAGAATGTGGGTTAAATTTGGCAAAGCGGCGCGGAGGGAGGCGCGGGGGATGGAGCTTCGACAGCTTAGATACTTCCTTTCTGCGGCGAAGCACCTGAGCTTCACCCGCGCGGCGGAGGAATGCTGCATCGTGCAGAGCGCCATGAGCCAGCAGATACGGTCCCTGGAGAAGGAGCTGGACGTGACCCTCTTCGACCGCACGAAGCAGGGCCTGCGCCTGACCCCCGAGGGACGCATCGCGGCCCAGGAGGCCCAGCGGCTGCTGAGCCAGGCCGAGGTCATGCAGGAGGCCATCCGGCAGGCCAAGACCAGCGCCCACAGCATGCTCCGGGTGGGCTGCCAGGGGAATCTGCTGCGGGAGAGCCTGCCCAAAGCCCTCGCGTCGGTGCGGGCCAAGTACCCCGACATATTGATACGCGTTCAGAGCGGCGAGCTTCAAAGGCTGCTTACAGAGCTTCGGGACGAGCAGCTGGACTGCGTCGTGGCATTATATGGAAAGACACTGGAGGAGCTGGACTGGATCAGCACCCAGGCCATCGCCTTTGAGACCGCCTGCGTGCTGCTCCCGGCGCAATCGGCGCTGGCGAGGCGTGAAAAGGTTTCTATGAAGGACCTGGCGGGACAGACGCTGATCCACTGCCAGGCCATGGAGGAGCTCCCCGGCGACCCGCTGAACCTGGGCGGCAAGCGCGTCCGGGTGGAGGCCCGCAGCGATATCGAGACGCTGGTGGCCGCCGGCTATGGCGTGTCCTTCTGCCCGAAGAGCGCCCTGCCCGTCCATCCGGGCATCGCCTGCCGGGAGGTGGAGGACCTGCCACGGGGCCAGATCTGCGTCGCCTGGCGCAGAGGCAGCGCCGCGGAGGAGCGGGTCCACGCCCTTGCATCACTTTTAATGATGGCTGCATCAGAAAAAAACGGTGTATTTTGAATTATTAATTTGCTATACTTAACGAGTAGTTTTCCAATCCTCAATATGAGGAATGGGGATTAACAGTAATTGTTCGGGAAAAATTGGAGGTTAGCGGGACAGGCCACCTCATCCGCCCCTCACGGGGCACCTGACAAGGGTCTGCCGGCCCCATCTCGCTGAAAACAGTCCACTGGACTGTTTTCCGGGCGCTCGATGCTCCTCAAGGGGAAGGCAAGGTTAAGGTCCCGCGGTCACCCAAAAGCCTTCCCCTTGAGGGGAAGGTGGCGCGAAGCGCCGGATGAGGTGGCCTCGAACGACACTTTGATAATTTCCGATTTGTCATCAGTACCGAACAGTACGCTGAACGGGCGCACTAACCCGGCGGGCGCGTTTCACCGGGGATATGCGGCGGCGGCTTGAAGAGAAAGGGCTGTCGTCCACGCAAAAAGAGGGGGGTATCTCATGGCAAGACAAAAGAAAGTTTCCCTGGATCCCAACGCGGCGGATCGGTCGGTCCTCGAGCGCATCAAGGGATGCTGGCAGCTCTACGTGCTGCTGATCCCGGCGCTGGTGTGGCTGATACTGTTCGCCTACTATCCGATGTACGGCCTGATCATCGCCTTCAAGGACTTCAAGATCCGCGCGGGCATCATGGCCAGCCCGTGGATCTCGCCCTGGTACAAGCACTTTGCGGACTTCTTCTCCACCACCATCGCCAAGACGGTCATCGTCAACACGGTGCTGCTGAGTGTGTACCAGCTGCTGTTCTCCTTCTGGGTGCCGGTGGTATTCGCGCTGCTGCTGAACCAGATCCGGTCCAACAAGGCCCGCAAGACCATCCAGACCATCTCCTACGCGCCCTACTTCCTGTCCAACGTGGTTCTGGTGTGCATCATCTCGGTGCTGTTCTCCTCTACGGGCGTGGTGAACAACATCATCCAGTCCACCGGCGGCACCATCAAGAACTTTACCTCTGAGGCGCAGTTCTTCCGCCCGCTGTATATCGGCTCCACCATCTGGCAGTCGATGGGCTTCAACGCCATCATCTACATCGCCGCGCTGACGGGCATTTCCCCCGAATTCTACGAGGCTGCCCTCATCGACGGCGCGAACAAGTTCCAGCGCGTCTGGTACATCGACCTCCCGCTGATCATGCCCACGGTCATACTGATGTTCATCCTCGCGGTGGGCAACATCATGACCATCGGCTACGAGAAGGCCTGGCTGATGCAGGCCGGCGGCAATACGAGCGTTTCTGAGATCATCTCGACTTACGTTTATAAGACCGGTCTTCAGTCCGCCCAGTATTCCTTCGCAACCGCTGTGGGTCTGTTCAACTCCGTGGTCAACTTCATCATCCTCGTGCTGGCCAACATGGTCTCCAAGAAGGCCGCCGACATCAGCATTTTCTAAGGGAAGGGAGGACACAAACATGGCAAAAGCCAAGAATTCGACGCCTGCCGTATTGAATGTCGCCCCGACCAAGGGCGACAAGGTGTTCGACGTCATCAACATCATCATCATGATCATACTCTGTCTGATCATCGTGTATCCGCTGTACTATGTCGTGCTGGCCTCCATCACCGACCCCCGCGTGGTCAACACCGGCAAGCTGCTGTTCTATCCGGAGGCGCCCTACTTCAAGGGCTATCAGGAGGCGCTGACCTATCCGTCGCTGATCTCCGGCTATAAGAACACCATCTGGTATACCTTCCTGAACGCCGTGGTCGCCCTGGCCTGCACCATCCCCGGGGCTTACGCGCTGTCCCGCCGGGATCTGGTGGGCCGCCGGCCGATCATGTTCCTGTTCACCTTTACCATGTTCTTCAATGGCGGCATCATCCCGATGTTCCTGACCATTCGAAGCCTGAAGATCTACAACACCGCCTGGGCGCTGGTGCTGCCCGCGGCCGTCTCGGTCTACAACCTGATCGTGTGCCGCTCCTTCTTTGAAAGCACCCTGCCCAAGGATCTGCTGGAGGCCGCCCAGATCGACGGCTGCAACGACTTCATCTTCTTCTTCCGCATCGCGGTGCCGCTTTCCAAGACCATCATCGCGGTCATGCTGCTCTACTACGCCACGGCCATGTGGAACACCTTCTTTAACGCCCTGATGTTCATGCAGGACGACAACAAGATGCCCCTGCAGGTCGTGCTTAGAAACCTGGTCCTGGCCAACCAGCTCTCCGCCTCCTCCTCCGGCGCCGAGGCCGCGGAGCGGCAGAGGATGGTCGACCAGCTCAAGTACGTCATCATCACCGTCTCCGCCGTGCCGCTGATGGCCGTCTATCCCTTCGTCCAGAAGTACTTCGCCGCCGGCGTCATGCTGGGCGCGGTGAAGGGCTGATGCCCTTCTGAATGGGGAATGGGGAATGAAGGTACAAATCCTGCGGATTTGTTTGATTAAACAGGCTTCCGATTATTGGTTCTGAATAAAAAGAAATCCGAAGGATTTCCACATTCATTCCCCATTTCCCATTCCCAATTTCCCATTGTAACTCGTTCCCTGCCCATCCGCAAAGATGGGTACACATAAAGAACAGGAGGAAAAGTCTTATGAAGAAACTCGTTTCCCTGCTCATCGTCACCATGCTGGTACTCAGCAGCCTGGTTGTGGCGGTTCCCGCCATGGCCGAGGAAGGCTACAAGCTGAGCCCCAAGACCCAGGAAGCCGTTGACGCCGGCCTCGTCGTGCTGGACGGCAGCCAGGGCACCACCATCATCACCGATCCCGACGCCTTTGAAGCCAAGTACGGCAAGCTGACCATGCTCATCGTCAACAGCGCCGACCGTACCGTGCCCATCAACGAGCTGGCCATGGTGCAGCGCTGGGAAAAGGACACCGGCGTGCGCTTCGACTGGCAGGCCATCCCCGGTGACGGCGCTCTCGAGAAGATCAACCTGATGCTGACCTCCGGCGAGAAGCTGCCCGACGCTTTCTTCAACTTCTCCGACGGCAAGTCCACCACCGTGGTCGTCAACGCCCTGGGCCAGGACGTGTTCATGCCCACCGAGGACCTGATCGACAACTTCATGCCCACCCTGAAGAAGGTGCTGGAGGACAACCCCAACTACATGAAGGAAGTCACCGCTCCCGACGGCCACAAGTACGGCTTCCCCTACATCGAGCAGATGTTCGGCCTCGTGCTGACCCCCGGCCCGCTGCTCATCAACCAGGTCTGGCTGGACAAGGTCGGCATGGAAATGCCCAAGACCGTTGACGAGCTGACCGAGGTCCTCCGCGCCTTCAAGGCCGCCGGCGACCTGAACGGCAACGGCATCGACGACGAGATCCCCATGGCCACCGTGTTCGGCGCTGGTTCCTCTGATACCTTCGGCTCCAACGACATGTTCTATCGCTTCACCGGCGCGTTCGGCTGCGAGGATACCGTCTGCGGCGGCTACGAGAACGCCAACCACCTGCGCCTGATCGACGGCAAGGTCACCTACACCGCCATCGATCCCGCCTTCGGCAAGACCGCCATGTACTTCCACACCCTGTACGAAGAGGGCCTGCTGAACAAGGACTGCTTCGAGCCCATGACCGGCTCCTCCAAGAACTACACCAACAACGAGCTGGATTAGGACATCGCCCTGATCGGCGTCTGCGGCGTGTGGACTGACATGGACATCTACAACAACGCCGTCCGTCATGAGTATGTCCCGATCCCCCAGATGACCGGCGAGGCCGGCACCGTCGGCAATGCCCTGAACTACTCCGAGCTGCAGGACGCCTGCGACACCGCCATCACCATGGACTGCGAGTTCCCCGAGATCATCGCCCGCTTCACCGAGTACATGATCTCCGA
This sequence comes from uncultured Eubacteriales bacterium, assembly GCA_902785105.1. Classification (GTDB taxonomy): domain Bacteria; phylum Bacillota; class Clostridia; order Christensenellales; family Aristaeellaceae; genus UBA2862. The sequence continues at coordinate 25,206 of CACZXF010000048.1, forward strand.
TCCTCAGCTGTCCGTGCAGTCCAACTGGGGCGCCATCGGCGGCAACTACTACCTGGCTGACGACGGCGTGATGCGCTTCCATCTGGACGAGAACGGCGACATCATCGTCGGCACCGAGTGGGGCGACTTCGACAACAACTTCGGCAAGGCCCGCGTGAACACCACCACCTGCCGCGGCTCCATGATCGTGCTGAACGAGTACTACAACACTCCCGAGCAGCCCGACGGCGTGGTCGAGTACACCTATGACGCCGCCAACCTGCTGGCCTTCCAGATCGTCAACGGCAAGAACGAGGACCTAGCCAAGTACGACACCATCCCGAAGATCATGCTGCTCAACCAGGAACAGCAGGAGATCTCCCGCCTGGTGGAGGTCACCAACCCCATCGTCAAGCGCTATGTCCAGGAGTGGGTCACCAACGGCGACGTTGACGCCACCTGGGATGCCTATGTGAACGAGCTGAAGGGCGCTGGCATCGACCGCATCGTCGAGATTTATCAGACCGCTCTCGATCGCATCAACGGCTAAGGCTTAATATCCTTCCGAACGACGGAGAAGAAAGGCGCGTCCTTTCTTCTCCGTTTGTTCAGAGGGGACTTTGTCCCCAATGGGGAATGGGAAATGGGGAATGGGGAATGAAGGTACAAATCCTTACGGATTTGTTTTATTAGAAAAGCAGCGACCTATGTGCGTATTATCCCCGTAGGGGCGGCGTTTCGCCGCCCGCCCTTCACGATAAGGCAAGATGTACCGCTCATTCAATAAAAAGAAATCCGAAGGATTTCCACATCCATTCCCCATTCCCCATTCCCCATTTCTCATTAATCCCACTACCCCTCAAAGGAGAAACTATCCATGACAACAAAGGCCAACCGCGATTATCGCCCGGCGACCCATTACGCGCCGCCCTATGGCTGGACCAACGACCCCAACGGCCTGGTGTACGAGGACGGCACCTGGCACCTCTTCGCCCAGCACTATCCCGACGCCACCCACTGGGGCCCCATGCACTGGCGGCATGCCGTCAGCGAGGATTTGCTGCACTGGAAGGACCTGGGCATCGCCCTCTATCCCGATGAAAAGCTGGGCTACATATTCTCCGGCTCCGGTGTCATCGACGAGGGCAACACCTCCGGCCTCGGCAAGGAGCGCGACCCCATGGTTGTGATGTACACCCACGCCGACATGAAGAAGCAGCAGCAGTCCATCGCCTATTCCGAGGACCGCATCCACTTCACCCCCTACGCGGGCAACCCCGTCATCCCCGATGAGCGCCAGGATTTCCGAGACCCCAAGGTGTTCCGCAATCCCGTGCTGGGCTGCTGGTCCGTGGTCCTCGCCGCCGACGACCACTTTGAATTTTACGCTTCAAAGGACCTTATCCATTGGACCAAAACCGGCGAGTTCGGCGCGGCGGAAAATATCCTGGGCGGCGTCTGCGAATGCCCGGACCTGTTCCCGCTGAAGGCTCCTGACGGTTCCGAGGTCTGGGTGCTGCTCTCCTCCAACGGTCTGCCGAACCCCTTCGGCGGCTTCCGGATGCAGTATTATCTGGGCCAGTTCGACGGCAACACCTTCCGGGTGACCATTCCCTCGGACCGCCCTCGCATCCTCGACTTCGGCTATGACGACTACGCCGCCGTCACCTACTACAACGCCGATCGCCGCCTGCTGGTGGGCTGGGCTGAGTCCATCGTCTACGGCCAGGATGGCCCGACGAACGAGTTCTGCGGCCTGATGACCTACGCCCGCGAGCTGTCCCTGGTGAACACCGACTGCGGCTTGAAGCTCGCCATGAAGCCCGTAGCCCCCGCCCATACGCTCAGAGAGGCCCCCGCCATCGAGCCGTTCCCCCTCAATCCCCGCCAGAGCCTCCCCCGCGCGCAGATCGCCCTCAACGGCGACCTCTTCCGCGTCCGCGTCGAGGCCGAAGGCCCCTTCACGCTGACCCTTTCCAACGAGGACGGCGAGACGCTGAACATCTCCGTCAGCAACGAGCAGAAGCTGGTGGTGGACCGCTCCAACGCCGGCGCGAAGGACTTTAACGCCCTCTTCGCCTCCGGCCTGTTCTCCGTCATGACCGCCGACCGCAATAACCGCGGCCCCGTGGCCGTCGACGTCTATTTCGACCGCATGATCGTCGAAACCTTCGCCGACGAGGGCACCCTCGTCAACACCTCCATACTGTTCCCGAACAAGCCCTACACCAAGGCCACGCTGCTGGGGAAGGGAAAGCTGTTCCTCGGGGAAATGGAGGGCTGACACATCATGAAAGTTGGAAGTGGGGAGTTGGGAGTGGGAAGTTATCAACGCCTCGTACATACCCTGTAGGGGCGCCGTTTCGGCGCCCGCCCTCACGATGCGGCAGGCAGTACCCGACGGGCGGCGAAACGCCGCCCCTACAATTACTCTCCACTCGCCACTCCCAACTTCCAACTGTGTATAATGGGCTCCGGAATCGCCAGACGTGTTCTGCTTCCGGGGCCCAAATTATTTTTCAAACCCGGCCGTCCCCGGTTGCATACTTGCCAAAAATCGGTTAAAATAAATAGAGAATTATTTACACAAGGAATGATTGCGACATGATACGCCTGATCGCCTCGGATTTGGACGACACCCTATTGAACGGCAACAGCGACTTAAACGGCAGGGTCATCAAAGCATTGCACGCGGCGATGGACGCGGGCTGTGGCATCGTATTGTGCAGCGGGCGGATGCTGGAGGCCATGCTGCCGCTGGCGAAGCGGATCGGGGTCAACGCGCCGATGCTGCTCTACAACGGCGCGATGGCCTACGATTACAACACCGACCAGACCATCTTCGCCGACCAGCTCCCCTATGAAACCGCCCTGGCCATCACCGAAAAGTGCGAGGAAATGGGCTACTACATCCAGGCATACCCCGGCAAAAATTATTACTGCCCCAAAATCACCGAGGGCACGAAGAAGTACGCCTGGAGCATCAAGGTGGAGCCTACCTGCGTGAACAAACCTATATCCGAATGGATGCGCGAGCATCCCTCGGGGATGCAGAAGCTGCTCATCATCGACACCCCGGAGGGCGCGGATAAAATCAAGGCCACATTGGAGGAAGCGTTCCCTCACGGGGCCAGCTTCGCCAAGTCCCGGCCCCAGTATGTGGAGGTGTCCCCGGAGGGCATCAACAAGGGCGCGTCGCTGCTGCGGCTGGCGAAGCATCTGGGCATAGAGCGGGATGAAGTCATGGCCTTCGGCGACGGCCAGAACGACGTCGCCATGATACAGGCCGCCGGCACCGGCGTCTGCATGGTCAACGGCTGCCCCGAGGCGAAGGCCGTGGCGGATAAGATCGCCCCGTCCAACCTGGAGGACGGCGTGGCGCAGGTGATAGAGGAATATCTCAAAAACGGATGGATTGGAGGCATGAATGCCCATGATTAACGAGGCCGAATTTGTCAAAGCACTGGAGCTGACCCGCGTGTTGGCCGTGGACAGCAAGACGCTGCCCATCGAGGTCAGCAACACCACCCGCCCCGGCATACAGTTCGCGGGCTACTGGGACTTCTTCGCCTACGAGCGCCCGCAGCTTTTGGGCAAGGTGGAGATGACCTACCTGTCCTCCCTCCATGAGGACGTCCGCCGGGAGCGTCTGGCGAAGTATTTCAGCTATCCGCTGCCCTGCGTCATCATCTGCCGGGACTATCCCTGCTACGACGACATGCTCATCATGGCCGCCGCCCACAAGGTGCCCATCTACTCCACCCCCAAGGAGACGGTGCAGTTTGAGCTGGACATCATCGCCTATCTGCGCAACGCCCTGGCCCCGCGGGAGACCCGCCACGGCGTGCTGGTGAACGTGTTCGGCACCGGCCTGATGATCACCGGCAACAGCGGCGTGGGCAAGAGCGAGGCGGCGCTGGAGCTCATCAAGCGCGGCCACCAGCTCGTGGCCGACGATGTGGTGGACATCCGCCGCGTCGATGAAAACCGCCTCATCGGCGAGTCCCCGGAGCTGGTGCGCCACTTCATGGAGATCCGCGGCGTGGGCATCATCGACATCTCCACCATGTACGGTGTCGGCGCTATCATGCACTCTAAGACCATCAACCTGGTGGTCCACCTGGAGATGTGGCAGGCCAACAAGGAGTATGACCGCCTGGGCATGACCGACAACTACATCGACATACTGGGCGTCAAGCTGCCCTACCTGCTGCTCCCCATCCACCCCGGCCGCAACCTGGCCGTGGTCCTCGAGGTCGCCGCCCGCAACCAGCGCCTCAAGCAGATGGGCTACAACGCCGCCAACGAGCTGACCCGGAGACATATGGAAAGGGCCATGCGGCAGGCGGAGGAGGAAAACTGAGATTGCTATAATTATCAAACCATCGTTCGAGGCCACCTCATCCGCCCCTTCGGGGCACCTTCCCCTCAAGGGGAAGGCTTTTGGATAACCCGGTAGCCCACTCCCTGCCTTCCCCTTGAGGAGCATCGAGCGCCCGGAAAACAGTCCAGTGGACTGTTTTCAGTGAGATGGGGCCGGTAGGCTCTTGCCAAGTGCCCGTGAGGGCGGATGAGGTGGACTTCCGCAGACCTTGCAGATTCCAATTCATATAATGAAAGGATAGATAAACCATGATCTACATCGGTATCGACGTCGGCGGCATGTCCATCAAGGCAGGGGCCGTGGACGCGGAGGGGAATATACTGTTCAAGCACACCTGCCCCACGGGCGTGGAGCGGGGCTACGGCGCGGTGATCCGCGACATCGCGGAGCTGGGCATCGCGGCGGTGGAGAAGAGCGGCCATTCCATGGATGAGGTGAAGGCCATCGGCATCGGCATCCCCGGCATCATGGACCAGCGCACCGGCATCATCCCCTTCTGCACCAACCTGGGCTGGCACGATGTGCCCATCATCGAGGAGATGAAGAAGTACACCGACGTGCCCGTATTCGTGGATAACGACGCCACCGTGGCCGGTCTGGCCGAGTCCGTCAAGGGCGTCTCCGCGGGCTGTGACAGCAGCGTGTTCGTCACCCTGGGCACCGGCGTGGGCGGCGGCGTGGTCATGGGCGGCAAGCCCTTCTCCGGCTCCCACGGCGTGGCCACCGAGATCGGCCACATGGTCACCGTGGACGGCGGCGAGCTCTGCACCTGCGGCAAGCGCGGCTGCTGGGAGCGCTACGCCAGCGCCACCGCCCTCATCCGCGACGGCCGCCGCCTCTGCGCCGAAAAGCCCGACTGTGCCCTGATGAAGGCCGTCGAGGGCGACATCATGCAGATCTCCGCCAAGCACGTCATCGACCTCGCCAAGGCCGGCGACGAGGACTGTGCCGCCCTGTTCGAGAACTACGTCCACCACCTGGCCGTGGGCCTCAGCAACCTCATAAACGTCTATGACCCTGAGGTCATCGTCCTCGGCGGCGGCGTCTCCCACTCCGGCGAGTTCCTGCTCAACGCCGTCCGCGCCCAGATGCCCAAGTACGTGTTCTTCAAGTCCATGCCCAGCGCCACCATCGAGCTGGCCCAGCTCACCAACGACGCCGGCATCATCGGCGCGGCGATGCTGGGAAGGTAAGCAACATAATAATACGGGAGGTGTCATATATGGATGAGCCGATGTACAATGAACTGGTGCGCGGCCTGCTGGCGCTTTTTCCCGGACAGGCGGCGCGGATCGTGCTGTACGGTTCCACAGCCAGGGGCACGGCGACGGCAGAATCCGATATCGACATCGCCCTCTTTCTCACGGGCCGCTTGTCCAGACAGCAGGAGGATCAGTTATCAGACCTCGTCGTCGATATGAATCTGAAGTATGACAGGGTGTTCTCCGTGGTGGACATCGACCAGCAGACCTATAATAAGTGGCGGAACGTCGCGCCATTCTATCAGAATGTTGACAGGGAAGGGATTGTCCTATGGAAGGCAGCGTGATCGATCTTTCGAGATACCGGCTCGAACGGGCGAAGTTCCACGTTGCCATAGAGCTTTCACACCTTAACGATTATACTATGTTCATTGGCACGATCAAAGTGTGATAATATGGTTCGATCTGGAACGGGCTATGAGATGACGTTTGCAGCGTCTCTCATGGCCCTCAATGCTGTATCATTAATAAGAAAGTTGGGATAAAACATGTCAAGAGACGATAGAAACCGCAACACAGTCAACTGTTATAGAGTAATTGCTGTTGCATTACTCATCATACTATCAATGTGTGCATTTGCCGAAACGGTGAGTGGCCTGATTCCCAAGCAGTCCCTTTGGGGCATTTCAAGAGATAAGTTTCAGAAGCAATCTAATCAGAAATACGAATCGTTGGAATCTGGAAAGACCAAGATGTTGCGCCGTTCTGGAATCAAGGTCAATGGCTATAAACTTGACGGATATTTCGTGTTTGATTTTTCTACATGGGATTCTACAGGTTATACCTATAGCGGACTCTCGAAGGTCGTCTATCTGCTTTCTGGAAAGCCGACATCAGATGAAATTACTTCTGCATTTCAGACTCTTGTCCAAGCTATGAAAAAAAGTGCCGGTCAGCCAGATTCTGAGAAGAAAACTTTGGCGACATGGGAAAAGAATAATTACACTGTTGAGATTGGCAAGGGCAAATTCAAGAAGTATACGGGCTCAGACAAACAGAATGTGGCTATCGTCATAACTGCGAAGAACATCAGCAGACCACAGACTCCTAAGCCAACGGTGGAACCGACTCCCAAGTATAAATACATATCCCCGACGCCTAAGCCTACCAAAACTCCGAAACCGAAGAAGGTTACTAAAACTTATACCAACTATAATGAGGGCGGCGGCAGTTATATCCTGAACACGAAAACAATGAAATTCCATCTGCCTGGTTGCCGTGACGTCAACAAGATGAGTTCGGAGAACCGTATGGACGTCAGTTGGTCCAGAAGCACTGTTTTGAGCAATGGGTATTCCCCTTGTGGGCATTGTAATCCTTAATAGATTTGATGATAATGGAGGACAGACAAATGCGGGCATATGAACGGTTCATGAAATACATACAGTATGAGACGGCTTCGGACGAGAGGCAGGATTGCTGCCCGTCCACGCCGAACCAGCGGGTCTTGGCGGCGGCTTTGGTGGAGGAAATGCTGGGGCTGGGGATTTTGGACGCGCGGGTGGATGAGCACGGATACGTGTATGGGAGCATCCCGGCGAATGCCGAGGGGCTGCCGGCGATCGGCATGATCGCGCACATGGACGTGTCGGACGCCGCGCCCTGCGGGCCGATGAAGGCGCGTATCGTGGAGAATTACGACGGCGGGCCGCTGACGCTGGAGAACGGCGAGGTGCTGGACCCGGCGGTCTTCCCGGACGTGGCGGGAACGAAGGGCAAGCGCCTGATCGTCACCGACGGGCGGACGCTGCTGGGCGCGGACGACAAGGCCGGGGTGGCGGAGATCATGACCGCCTGCGAGGAGATACTGGCCCACCCGGAGTGGAAGCACGGGAAGATCTGCATCGGCTTCACCCCGGACGAGGAGATCGGCCGCGGCGCGGATCGGTTCGACGTGAAGGGCTTCGGCGCGGACTTCGCCTACACCGTGGACGGCGGCACGCTGGGCGACCTCAACTATGAGAACTTCAATGCCGCCTCGGGGAAGGTGGTCGTCCATGGCCGCAGCGTCCATCCCGGCAGCGCCAAGAACCGCATGATCAACGCCAGCCTCATCGCCATGGAGTTTGCCGCCCTGCTGCCCCCCGCCGAGCGTCCGGAGCACACCGAGGGCTACGAGGGCTTCTTCCACCTCTGCGAGATGAAGGGCACCGAGGAGGAGGCCGCGCTGTACTACATCATCCGCGACCACGACCGCGTGCGCTTCGAGGCCCGCAAGGAACAGTTCCAGGACATCGCCGCTTACCTCAACGGCCGCTATGGCGCGGGCACCGTGGACGTGGACGTCACCGATTCCTACTATAATATGCGGGAGATGGTGGAGGAGCACATGGACATCATCAGCCGGGTGGAAAAGGCCTACCTTTCCGCCGGTGTTCAGCCCCGCCATGAGCCCATCCGCGGCGGCACCGACGGCGCGCGGCTGTCCTTCATGGGCCTGCCCTGCCCCAACATCGCCACCGGCGGCATGAACTTCCACAGCCGCTTTGAATGCGTGGCCGTGGAGGACATGGACGTGATGACCCAGGTCATCGTGAAGATACTCTGTGAATGAACTGAAAAAGGAATAGCACCATGAAAACCCGTGACATCAATATAAAAATTCATGAGGAATCCGATCTGTACGCTTCCTTTGACCCGGAACAGAAGCTGCTCTCCGAGGATTTAATCCTCTATCTCGCCCGCAATTATCTGAATGAACACCGGTACGTTCAGGAGCAGTATGTGTTGCATTTCTACAGCGATACGCCCGTGGACGGGGAGAGGATCAAAAGGCGGATCAGTGAATATTATACCAAAGAGATGGAAAACCTGAATTGTCAGCTCAGAAATCTGACCGTAAGGGCGATCTGGCTCGCCGTCATCGGCGCGATCCTGCTCACGCTTTGGGTAGTCCTGTCAGCTTCAACCACCGCCGTCAGAGGGGAAACATTCTGCATCATGGGCTGGGTGCCCATCTGGGAGGCGACCAACATCGTCATCATAGAGCGGCCGGAGGTCCACCGTATGCAGTTGACCTACAAAAAGGCGATCAACGCCGAGGTCGTGGTGGAAGAAAACGGCGGCGATGGCGCAGGGCGGCGGGATTGACAGATTGGAATTTGGAGCACGAGGACCGTCCCCTTGTGTTCAGTTCGAACAAAAAAAGACGGCTCCCCGGTTCAATCCTCCGGGGAGCCGTTTTCATGGCGGGGTGAGCGCGGATAGGCGTCCTTCACGTCCGTCAGTCCGGCCAGATAATCCATGCTGGTGCCCAGCGCCAGTGCGATCCGCTTGCATTGCTCAAAGGTGTAGTATCGCTTGCCCGCCTCGATTTTGGAATAGTCGCTTTGGTCAATCCCCGTCAGCATCTGCATTTTGATTTGCGTATATCCCCGCTCTTTCCTCAAATCCCTCAATCTCGACATAACCATCACCCATGAAATTATGTCATCATGACCTATTGACAAATAGGGTGAAATTGACCTATTATAGAGGCGGAAGTGAATTGCAGAAGGCTCAATGCGGTTTATATCCCCGCAAGTGTGGAAACCATTGATGACAGTGCCTTTGATCATTGCCCGGAGGATCTGGTTATACACGGAAAAAGTGGCTCTGTTTCGGAAGGCTTTGCAAGGCTCCATGGCTATGGGTTTGTTGATATGTATTCGTCAAAATAACAGCGTTGCGGTAATGAAAAAACACAGAGAATCGCCCCCAGTGTTCGGGAAATCTGTTTTTCTTCAAGGTTCCTTTCAGCTTTCTGCCCTATAATCATACCCGTCGAAAGGAAATAGAGCACAGCTCAAAGGAGATGTTTGAAATGAAAAAACGGATAATCGCTGTTATGTTGACCCTGGCACTGGCCCTGTCGCTGCCCCTGGCGGCGCTGGCGGAGGATGGCCCGAAGGGTGAGCCGCCCCAGGGCATGGGACAGCCGCCGGAGGGCATGGGTCAGCCGCCCGAGAGCGGCAAGCCCGGTGAGCCGCCGCAGGGTGGTATGCCCGGAGGAATGCCGGGCGGCGGGAGCTCGGATTTCGAGTACAGCGCGGCGACGGAATACACTGAGGCGACGGAGGCTTCCGATGAAACCTACACCTCGGCGACCGCGGACGAGAGCGCGCTCATCGTCGATACCGACGGGGCGGTGACCATCGCCAACCCCACCGTTACCAAGACCGGCGACTCCGACGGCGGCGACAACTGCAACTTCTACGGTCTCAACGCGGCGCTGCTGGTGATGGGCGGCTCCACCGCCACCATCACGGGCGGCACCATCAGCTCCGACGCGGACGGCGCCAACGGCGTGTTCAGCTATGGCGGCAACGGCGGCCACAACGGCGCGGAGGGCGACGGCACCACCGTCGTCATCTCCGACACCACCATCACCACCATCGGCGACGGCTCCGGCGGCATCATGACCACCGGCGGCGGCGTGACCATCGCCAGCAACCTGACCATCGAGACCAGCGGCCGGTCCTCCGCGGCCATCCGCACGGACCGGGGCGGCGGGACCGTCACCGTGGACGGCGGCAGCTACACCACCAACGGCCTGGGCTCCCCGGCCATCTACTCCACGGCGGACATCACCGTCAGCAACGCCACGCTGACCAGCAACCTGTCCGAGGGCGTCTGCATCGAGGGCAAGAACTCCATCACCCTCAACAACTGCGACATGACCGCCAGCAACACCCAGTGCAACGGCAACGCCACCTTCCTGGACACCATCATGATCTATCAGTCCATGTCCGGCGACGCCGACAGCGGCACGTCCTCCTTCACCATGAACGGCGGCAGCCTCACCAGCCTGAACGGCCACATGTTCCACGTCACCAACACCAACGCCATCATCAATCTGGACAATGTGGCGCTGAACAACGCGGACGCGGAAAACGTGCTGCTCTCCGTCTGCGACGACGGCTGGAACGGCGCGGGCAACATCGCCACGCTGAACGCCAGCAATCAGACCCTGACCGGCACCATACTGGTGGGCGACAACGCCTCCCTGACGCTGAACCTCACCGGCAGCGCCTTCGAGGGCAGCATCAGCGGCGAGATCTCCAACAGCCGGGGCGAGACCGTCTCCACCGAGGTGGGCACCGTCTCCGTCACCCTCGATGAAAACAGCACCTGGACCCTCACCGCCGACACTTATATCACCGAGTTCAACGGCGACGCCGCCAACATCAACGCCAACGGCTACACCCTGTATGTAAACGGCGAAGCATTGACCGCGTAATTCCCAACGGAGGATTGACAATTGATATGTCGATCCTCTGTTTTCTATCAACAGGGATTTATCGGGGTGTTTGTTCAAGGCCACCTCATCCGCCCTCACGGGCACTTGACAAGGGCCTGCCGGCCCCATCTCACTGAAAACAGTCCACTGGACTGTTTTCCGGGCGCTCGATGCTC
>CACZXF010000048.1:36248-74980 GCA_902785105.1 uncultured Eubacteriales bacterium
CCTTTGGCAAAGTTGGTCTGGCCAAAGGCCAGACTGCCACGGCTCAAATCGAAGATTTGAGGCGCGGCACCGAAGCGCCGGATGAGGTGGATTCCCGCTCCCCCCGACAACTTCCAATTTATCGAACAGTCGCCAAAAAACTGTGATGGTTCTGTGATAATCATTGTGCTATACTGTATCCATCAACAAGAGAACAAAACAACCTTTAAGGAGGCATTGAACATGAAGAAGATAATCGCAATCCTGCTGGTCGCCATGCTGGCGCTGTGCACCGCGGCCTTTGCCGAGGCCACCGACAACGACGCGCTGCTGCTCGGCAACTGGGAGACCGCCGACGGCATGGCTGTCATGACCATCGAGAAGAATCCCGGCGGGGAGGACTGGGACATCGAGCTCACCGCCGCCGGGTCCCATGACGCCTATGTATTCAAGACCACGATCCGCACTGGTGAAGAACCGAATGTCTTCACCTACAACAAGGGCAAGTTCTGGGATGTGCCCATCACCGACGGCACCGACGACGCGCCCCTGGGCGAAGCCAAGATCGCGGGCAGCATCGGCACCTTCGCCTACGACCCCGAGGCCAGGACCCTGACCTGGACCGACGACGAGAAGCCCGGCGAGGTGGTGCTCATTAAGACCAACACCTCCGCCCTCTACAATGAGGCCGATATGGACGCGGCCAGGGCCGCCATTGACGCCGAGTTCTCCGGCTGGGAGGGCTGCGAGATGCACAGCACCCGTTACGCCGGCGACGAGGCCAACACCGCGGAGAACATCGCCTGGCTCAGCAGCCTCAAGGACAAGAGCTACACCCAGGTGATGGAGTTCCTGAGCGACTTCCACTCCCCCGTCGAGGGCGGCGGCGCCTGGGAGGCCGACACGGAGTACACCGACTGGCAGTGGTGGCTCGCCCGTGAGGAGGGCGGCAGCTGGGAGCTGGTGACCTGGGGCTATTGATGTCAAAAGACGTCAGCGGGGACGATCCCCGCTGACGCCTTTTTTGCATATTTTCGCCCTGTGTTTCTCGACCCCATTTTTAATTTTATCTTCATGCGCATATCACAGCCGGGTGATTGACGGAATTAATTGGCTGTGTTATACTAAAGCCAAATCAAAAGCAGAAAGAGGTTTGATGCTTTATGGTGAATATCGATCTGACCAAGTATGGCATTACCGGCACTACCGAGATCATCCACAACCCTTCTTACGAAGCGCTGTTTAAGGACGAGATGGACCCCTCCCTGGAGGGCTATGACAAGGGCGTTCTGACCGAGCTGGGTGCGGTCAACGTCATGACCGGCATCTACACCGGCCGTTCCCCCAAGGACAAGTACATCGTCATGGACGAGAACTCCAAGGACACCGTGTGGTGGACCACCGAGGGCTATCCGAATGACAACCATCCCATGTCTGAGGAAGTTTGGGCGGAAGTCAAGAAGCTGGCCAAGGACGAGCTGTCCGGCAAGAAGCTGTACGTTGTGGACGCCTTCTGCGGCGCGAACAAGGACACCCGCATGGCCATCCGCTTCGTGATGGAGGTCGCCTGGCAGGCCCATTTCGTGACCAACATGTTCATCAAGCCCAGCGCTGAGGAGCTGGCTTCCTTCGAGCCCGACTTCGTGGTCTACACCGCCTCCAAGGCCAAGTGCGAGAACTACAAGGAGCTGGGCCTGCGGTCCGACACCGTCGTGGCCTTCAACGTCACCTCCCGCGAGCAGGTCATCATCAACACCTGGTACGGCGGCGAGATGAAGAAGGGCATGTTCTCCATGATGAACTACTACCTGCCGCTCAAGGGCATTGCCGCCATGCACTGCTCCGCCAACACCGACATGAACGGCGAGAACACCGCCATCTTCTTCGGCCTGTCCGGCACCGGCAAGACCACCCTGTCCACCGACCCCAAGCGCCTGCTGATCGGCGACGACGAGCACGGCTGGGACGACAACGGCGTCTTCAACTTCGAGGGCGGCTGCTATGCCAAGGTCATCAACCTGGACAAGGATTCCGAGCCCGACATCTACAACGCCATCAAGCGCGACGCGCTGCTTGAGAACGTCACCGTGGACGCCGCTGGCAAGATCGACTTCGCCGACAAGTCCGTCACGGAGAACACCCGCGTTTCCTATCCCATCGAGCACATCGAGAAGATCGTCAAGAACGTGCGTCCCGTCTCCGCCGGCCCCGCCGCGCAGAACGTCATCTTCCTGTCCGCGGACGCCTTCGGCGTGCTGCCCCCGGTCAGCATCCTGACCCCCGAGCAGACCAAGTACTACTTCCTGTCCGGCTTCACCGCCAAGCTGGCGGGCACCGAGCGCGGCATCACCGAGCCCACCCCCACCTTCTCCGCGTGCTTCGGCCAGGCCTTCCTGGAGCTGCATCCCACCAAGTACGCTGAGGAGCTGGTCAAGCGCATGGAAATGAGCGGCGCCAAGGCCTATCTGGTCAACACCGGCTGGAACGGCACCGGCAAGCGCATCTCCATCAAGGATACCCGCGGCATCATCGACGCCATCCTGGGCGGCGCGATCCTCAAGGCGCCCACCAAGAAGATCCCCTACTTCAACTTCGAAGTGCCCACCGAGCTGGAAGGCGTTGACACCGGCATCCTCGATCCCCGCGATACCTACGCCAATCCCGCCGATTGGGACGCCAAGGCCAAGGATCTGGCCGGCCGCTTCATCAAGAACTTCGTCAAGTACGAGTCCAACGAAGCCGGCAAGGCGCTGGTCGCCGCCGGCCCCCAGATGTAATTCTGAGGCTGACACGATACACGTTTTCCCCCTGCTCCGCACCCTGCGGAGCAGGGGTTTTTAGTGCGCCAAGCGCGAGGGGCGAAATGCAGGCACTCGGAAGAAGAACCGGCAGGGGATTCATTTTTCATGTTGCTTCCCGGACTTTCCTGTGCTATCATTGAGAGCAGGTGAGGATTCGGGTGTGAGGAATGAACGGGGAGTTATCGGGGGGGGGTTGTTCGAGGCCACCTCATCCGCCCTCACGGGCACTTGACAAGGGCCTGCCGGCCCCATCTCACTGAAAACAGTCCACTGGACTGTTTTCCGGGCGTTCGTTCGATGCTCCTCAAGGGGAAGGCAAGGGGCTGGGAACGACGGGTCCCAAAAGCCTTCCCCTTGAGGGGAAGGTGCCCCGAAGGGGCGGATGAGGTGCCCCCCGTCTCTTCGACAAATTCCAATTTATCCGGGCAAACATGATATATACACGATCAGAAACCTTTTCGAGGTGCTGAGCATGAGGCAGAAAGTCGGGTTTGGGGGCAGGCTGGAGCGCGCGGTCCGCTATTTCAAGACGCACATCTGGATGGAGATATTTTCATCGGTGTCCCTGGTTTCCATCGCCCTGCTAATAGTCATCTATCTGTTCCTCCAGAATCAGTATTACAGCCGCATGATCCGAGACATGAGGAACGCGGACAACGTGGTGATCGCAGCGGCGGTCAACAGCCTGAACAACATCATCGGGGACCAGTTGACCCAGGGCAGCGATATCAGCATGAACGAGCAGGTTCTGGAGCTGACCGACGCCATCGCTCAGTCCGACCGAAAGACCAGCGCCGAGCTGCGCAGGCTCCGCAACGAGCTGAGCATGATGACCCATTATTCCGAGGACATCGCCGCCGTGACGGTGGTGAACGAGGCGGGTGTCATCTGCGAATATGGCCGCTATTGGGACGCCAACGGCACGCCGAAGCTGTGGTCCGGGGAGAATCTGGACGTGGCGAAGGAGATGTTTCGGCAGGTCAGGGAACGGCTGAAGTCCCGGAAGCCGGGGTATTATTATGTCAGTGTCGATCCCGCCTGGAGGGTCGATCCCCCCAGGATGCAGCTCTACCACATCGCGTTCCCCCTCATCGGTACGAAGAGCAATCTGGATCAGGTGGACGCCGTGATCATCATGAGCTATCACGTCCAGAACATCGCCAAGACCAGTATGCTGACCGGCATAACTGGGGAGGAGGATTCCTACATCTATCTCGTGGACGGGGATGGGAGGATCGTCCACCACGAGTATCCGGAGTTTGTGGGGGAGAACGAGGCGCGCTATATCTCCGGGCGGAGCCTGAGTGTGGTCAGCCAGCCCCTGGATTACTTCGGCTGGCGCGTGGCCATCGCCATGGACGAGGCGCAGCTCCGCCGCGAGGTCGCGCAGATGTTCTTGAAGAGCAGCGTCACCTACGCCGCGGCCATACTGCTGGCCCTGGCGGGTTGGTCGCTGCTGCTGCGCAGGATATTGAAGCCCATCGGGGCCGTGCGCGAGGCGATGGAGGCCGCGGAGAAGGGCGAACAGCGAAAGATCGAGATACACGGCGAACATGAGATTTGGTCGCTGGCCGCGGAATACAACGCGCTCCTCGATGCGCTGGAGGAGCAGCGGGAAAAGACCCATCAGGAATACCGGGAGAAGATGAACCAGATCGAGGCCCGCAATCGCGCGGAGCGCCTGGCCCTGGAATCCCAGATCAGCGCCCATTTCATGTTCAACACGCTGAACGCCATCAATTACAGCATCATGGACGCGGGCAACTACGAAGCGGCGCTGATGATCAAGCAGTTGAGCAACATACTGCGCTACGCACTGTCCCAGAGCGAGGAGGTCACGGTGGGAAAGGAGTTTGACATCGCCCTGCAATACCTGTCGCTGCAAAAGTGCCGGCTGATGGACAAGTTTGACTATGAGGTGGAATACTCCGAGGAGTACAGCGAATGGCCCTGCTGCAAGCTGTTCCTACAGCCCTTTATCGAAAACTCCATCTCCCACGGCTTCGCCGGCATGGATACCGGCGGGAAGATCGGGATCACCGGCGTCGAGGACAGCGGCCGATTCCGCGTGGAGATCTCCGACAACGGCTGCGGTATGCCGGAGGCGGTCCAGGAGCGGATCCGCGGCTATATGCGGACCTTGCAGCTGCTGGAGGCCGGGGAGTCGAAGGGCATAGGCATCAAGAACGTCATCATGCGCATGAAGATGTTCTTCGGCGACCGGCTGGAGCTGCGCCTGGACAGCGCTCCGGGCCAGGGGACGAAATTCACATTCTGGATGCCGATTCCGGAGATAGACGAAGAGGAAGAGTAGAATGGGGAGCCGGGAAGGGGAGAAACAGCCATGAAGATACTGATTGCCGAGGATGAACAGCGCTCGCGCGAGGGCATGTGCAAGCTGGTGGAGGCCCTGGGGGAGGACTATCAGCTGGCGGGCGCGGCCACCAACGGGCCGATGGCGCTGGACATGATCATGAGCCTGGACCCGGATGTGGTGCTCACGGATATCCGTATGCCGATGATGGACGGCATCGAGGTCGCCGCCCAGGCCCGCGCCCAGGGCCTTCGGACGGAGTTCGTGATCATCAGCGGCTACGCGGATTTTGACTACGCCCGGAGATCCATCAAGCTCAATGTGGTGGATTATCTGCTCAAGCCCGTGACCCGGGAGGATGTGGAGAAGGCGCTGATACAGGTCAAGGAGCGGATGAAGGGCCGCGGCAAGGAGAAGCAGGCCCAGCACGGCCAGTGGCGCGAAAAGTTCCCCGATGCCCATCCCACGGTCATACAGGCCCTGGAGCGCATCGAGGCGAACTACAGCCGGCAGCTCAATCGAAAGGACATGGCGCAGAAGCTGGAGATCACCCCGGAATACTTCAGCTACCTGTTTACAAAGAGCACCGGGAAGACCTTCTCCGATTTTCTGAAACACTATCGCATAGAGCGGGCCAGGGCGCTGCTTGATTCGGGAGAATGCCTCAAGTCCGAGGTCCCGGAGCGCGTCGGCTTCACGGACCCGCGATATTTCAATCAGGTGTTCAAAGCTGTGACCGGGATGACGGTGAGCGAGTATTTGAGTAAGAGGTAATGGTTGAGCAATCAACTAAAAAACGGGGATTTGTCAGGGAGATGCACACTCTCCTGTAGGGGCGGCGTTGCGCCGCCCGCCGGGAAGGACGATGCGTTTCGTTGGGGGCGGGCGCCGAAACGGCGCCCCTACAGGGTTGGTGTGACTCCCCGACAAATTCCAATTTATAGAGACAACCGATTGCTTACAAAATCTTTACACACAATCTTACAATCGCTGACGAAATCTTACAATCGTCGTCGTCTGAAAGATTGAAAAATGATATAATAATATTGGAGAAGGCTGTTGCGGAAGGATATGTTTCGCGGCAGGAGGATGTACAGGGGGAAGAAGGCTTTGAAAAGGACACTGGCGTGGATACTGTTCATTATTCTTTGTCAGTGTCCGACTTTTTTGAATGCCATGGCGCAGACGGAAGTCGAGCTGTGGCATTACTTTGAGTCCTCCCATGACAAGGACATGATCGAGGAGCGGGTGGAAGCCTACAACCGGCTCCAGGATAAAATACACATCACCGCGACCTATATCTCCCGTCAGGAAATGATGAGCAAGTATTCCATCGGCGCGATCTCCGGGCGGCTGCCGGATATCGGCATGGTGGATTCGCCGGACATGGCCTATTTCGTCTCCCTGGGCACCTTTGTGGACATCACGGAGCCGCTGCGGGCCTGGGGCGAGCTGGAACAGTTCTACGACGGCCCGCTGAGCTCCTGCATGGACGGCGACAGGCTGTACGGCCTCCCTCACAATTCGAGCTGCCTGTGTCTGGCGGTGAACATGGACCTGCTGAGGGCGGCGGGGTATGACCACATGCCGGGGAGCCGGGCGGAGCTTGCCGAGATGGCGGCGGCCGCGACGGACCCGGAGAAGGAGGTCTACGGCCTGGCAGTGAGCTGCATTGATACGGAGGAGGGCACCTTCCAGCTCCTGCCGTGGCTGATGAACGGCGGAAGCGGGCTGAAACGGCTGGACGCGGCCTTTTCCGCGGAGGGCCTGGAGATGCTGGGCACGCTCTTTCACGACGGCTGTATGAGCCCGGAGTGCGTGACCTGGAATCAGGCGGATGTCTGGTCCAACTTCTGCGAGGGCAGGGCCGCCATGGCTGAGTGCGGCACCTGGCACCTCTCCATGACGGAGGATATACAGGGCGCCTTTGACTATGATTTCTGCCTGCTGCCCACCGGCGCGGTCGGGGAGACGACCTCCGTCGTCGGGGGAGAGAACATAGGGATCTGCGCCGGGTGCGCGGACGAGGCGGCATGCGTCGCCTTCATAGAGTGGCTCTGCTCCAGGGAAAATGTGACCGCCTGGTCCCTCGGCGCGGGCAAGCTGCCGCCGAGACGCGACTGTGCCGTGGATTACCCCTATGAACAGAAGGGCTTTTCGGTGTTTCAGGCGGAAATGCAGTACGCCCAGGCCCGCGGACCTTATGCGGAGTGGCCGAACATTTCAAAGGAGATCAACCGGGCCTGTCAGTCCGTCTTTATCGACGAGGCCGTCCCGGCGGAAGCGCTGGCGAGCGCTGTGGCAAGGATAGGCGATATAAGCGATTATTCCTGATTTCAGTGTGATACTAAATTGCATCTAATCCATGTACATCTGCGGGCGCCTTTTCCGCCCTGGCTTAGCGTCGCTCCGGTCAACGATGCTACGGCATCGCCTCCCTCCGCTCCGCGTCGCCAGAACGAAAAATTCGCTCCGCATTTGTACATGTTTTAGAAGCAATTTAGTATGAGAAGGGCTGAATGGGATCGTATCCATATGCGATAGTGTGTTTCCAAAGTCGAAGCGCTGCAAGTTTGACTTTGGAGACACACTATTGTTATATTGTGGCGGGAATACAACACAGTATTTCGAGGATTGACACAAAAGAAGCTGGAAAATTCGGTTTTGATGGTGTAGAATATTGGCGTTCAAAGGAACATTTTTTCCAAAATGGAGCGTGAATATGAACACGAAAAAACGGATTTCTTTTATCCAGTGGAAGCCGCCGGGCCAGCGGATCATCAAGACCAGCATCGCCGTGACGCTATGCCTGATATTCTACATGTTCCGGGGCTACAAGGGCGAGACCATGCCCGCCGAGGCGGCCATCACCGCCATCATCTGTATGCAGCCCTACGTCCACGGCACCGCCGAAAACGCGCTGAACCGGCTCTCGGGCACGCTGATCGGCGCGGTGTGGGGTTTTCTGTTCCTGCTGATCATGATGCTGTTCCCGTCCATCGGGCGGCATCGCGTGCTGCTCTATCTGCTGATGGGCTTCGGGACGCTCATCGCATTGCACAGCGCGGTGGTGATTCGCCAACCGGACGCCTCGGGCCTGGCGGCCATCGTGTTTGTTTGTGTGGTCATCGCCTATCCGGACATCGAAAACCCGCTGGACCAGGCGTTCCACAGGATACTCGACGTGCTGGTGGGAACGGTTATCGCCACGGTGGTCAACGCCGTGCGCCTGCCCCGGGTCAAGCAGAAGAACAAGGTGTTCTTCCTGCCCATGATGTATCTGACCACCAACCAGTTCGCCCGCCTGTCGCCGCCGGTGGTGTTCCGGCTGCAAAACCTGCTCCAGGAGGGGGCCAACGTCTGCCTGATGTCCAAGCACGCGCCGGCCTTCCAGACCTCCCAGCTCGGGGGCGTGAAGATCAACGTGCCCATGATCGTCATGGACGGGGCCGCCATCTACGACCCCAACGAAAACGAATACGTCTCCACCACCAACCTCAACCCCAACTCCGCCCGCTGGCTGGTGAAGCGGCTGGAGGCCATGGACGTCAGCTATTTCGTCTACACGGTACATAAGGACCGGAACTGCATCTACCACCACGGCGAGATGACGGAGATGGAGCGCACGGTCTACAAAAATCTGAAGCGCTCGCCCTATCGCTATTATCTGGACGACGACCACTTCGCCGTGTCGGACGTGATCGTCATCAAGGTCGTCACCGACGGCGACCAGGCCGACCGCATCCAGCGGGAGCTGGAGCCCAGCCTTGAGAAGCAGAAGCTCCGCTCCGTGGTGCGCCCCCAGTCCGGACTGGACGACGGGTGCAGCCTCTACTTCTACGCCGAGCACGCCGACATGGCCCACGCCCAACAGCACCTGATGTGTCTGCTCCGCAAGGAAAATCCCCGCCTGGAGGTCCGCGACATGGTGGCCGAAAAGCCCTACCAGACCGATCAGGACGCCATCCGCCTGCTCCGCAAGCTCACCCACGAATACGAACCCCTGGCCCTGACGGTGTGGCTGAGGGAGAAGGGAATATTGTAGTGATGACATCTCGGAGAAATTGACAAATTGGAAGTTGTCAGGATGTACTGAATGGAAATGCCTTGCTTTGACATAAAAATAGCGCCCAACCGTGCAAAGCATGCAGCTGAACGCAAGTGGGAGTGGATGTGCTCCTTGAAACTCATTATAGTCACTATGTAACAATTTGTCATTATCACAATGTTAAAAGTGTGGTTTAACTGTGTCAATGGAAATATCCCTTATCATGTGCCGGGCGACAGGATATTCGTGGTGGGGGAACAACTGAACCATGTCAACAGGAACGGTTTGTGGGAAACAACCGAAGTCTGTAGGGGCGGCGTTGCGCCGCCCGCCCGAGTACAGAGCGATACGCAGTACCCGGCGGGCGGCGCAACGCCGCCCCTACAATGTCTTTTGTCGCTCAGGAGTGCTGATGATCGGCGGGTTTGGGCTTTTTCTTTGACGGGGCCGGAGGCTCAAGCTTAAAGGTCAGCGGGGCGAACTTCTTGGAGGGCGGGGGCTCCGTCGGCTTTTTCTCGGCCGTTGGAGGCGGGGCAAAGACCGGGACGGGCGGCTCCGGGGCCGCCTTTGCCCTCGGCTCGGCGGGCGCGGGATGTGGGCGCGGCGGTGCGGGGGTGTAATCCCTGGCGGAGGGTCGGGGCTCTGTGGGGGCGGGGGTGGGGCGGTCGTCCAGCACTTCGTCGCCGTTCATGCCGGCGGCCTCGCGGATCATCTGAATTTCGCGGGCCTTCATCTCCCGGCCATTGAACAGGTCGTAGAGCACGGGCACCACGAACAGCGTCATCAGCGTGGCGTAGGTCAGGCCGCCGATGGAGACCACGGCCATGGGCTGCATCATCTCCGCGCCGGTGCCGTGGCCCAGAGCCATGGTGGACATGCCGAGGATGGTGGTCATGGCAGTCATCAGTATCGGGCGCAGGCGCTGGCGGCCCGCCTCGATGAGGGCAGGGCGCTTCTCCATGCCCTCGATGCGGAGCTGGTTCACGCAGTCGATGAACACAATGCCGTTGTTGACGACGACGCCCGACAGCACCAGGAAGCCCAGCATCGCCACGATGGACAGGTCCATGTGGGTCAGCAGCAGGGCGATGAGGCCGCCGGTGAAGGCCAGCGGTATAGTGAACATGACGATGATGGGCGACTTGAAGGACTGAAACTGCGCCACCATGATGAGGAATATCAGCAGCACGGCCACGGCGATGAGGAACACCAGGTCCTCCATGATGCCCATGACCGTCTCGTTCTCGCCGGTCAGCTCCACGCGGTAGCCGTCGGGGAGCTGGTAGTCCTTCAGCTTCGCGGCGAAGGCGTCGCTGACGTGGTTGGCGGAGTAGCCGTCGGCGATGGCGAAGGACACCGATACCATGCGCCGCTGGGAGGAGCGGCCGATGGTGGCCAGGGAGGTGGCGTCGCTGATCTTGGCGATGTCGCCGATGCGGACGAACACGTCCTCGTCCTCCTTCTCCACCTCGATCTCCAGGTCCTGTATCATGGCGGGGCGGAGGTTTTTGTTCCTGCCGTCGATGAGCTGTATGGACATCTCCCGGTTGTTCAGCGTCACCTTCGATATCTCCGTCTTTTCCAGCAGCTTCTGGGCGATGAACTGGTAGACCTGGCCCACGGTGAGGCTCTCCTCGGTGGCCTTGGCCTTGTCCACCTCAATGCGGACCTCGGGCATGGCCTCTTCCAGACCGTCGCTGACGTCCCTCGTGCCCTCGGTGGCCTCGGCCAGCGCGGCGACGTCCTTTGCGATCTTTTGCAGCACGTCGATGTCGTCGCCGGTGATCTCGGCGGAGATGCCGTCGCCGGTCATCATGGAGATGTCCATGGTGCTGGCCTGGGCGGTGAGGTCGGCGTGGTGCTTATCGCCGATCTCTTCAATTTGACGGGCCAGGTCCACGTTGCGCACCCCGGCGGTCTCATCCACGATGATGTAGTAGCTGTAGCCGTCGCCGGAGGCCAGCACGGAGCCGGAGCCCGCGCCCATCAGGCCGATGGACTGTATGCCCTTGAGCTGCAGCATATCGTCCAGTATCGCGGCAGCCTGCTGCTTCTGCTCGGCGGAGGACAGCTTTTTATCCGGCTGCAGGTCGGCGCTCATCTGGCGGGAATTGACCTCGGGCATGAAGGAAATGCCCATCTTGGTCACCTGCATCCCCGAGAAGGCCAGCAGCGCGATGGCGGCCAGCAGCACCAGCGGCTTGAACCGCAGCGCGCCCCGGAGCAGGCCCCCGTAGGCGGCCTGTATCTTGGAGAAGATGGTGTGCTTCTTGGGCTTCGAGTGGCGCATCAGGAAGGAGCTCATCATGGGCACCACGGTCATGGCCACCAGCAGCGAGGCCAGCAGGGAATAGGCGATGGTGAGGCCCATGTCCGCGAACAAATCACGCGCCATGCCCTTGACGAATACGATGGGCAGGAACACGCAGATGGTGGTCAGCGTGGAGGAGAACAACGCCCCCGAAACCGTCCGCACGCCCTCCACGCAGGCGCGAAGCAGGGGATAGCCCTCTTCGTCGTGCAATCGGTAGATGTTTTCTATCGAAACAATTGAATTGTCTACCAGCATGCCGATGCCCAGCGCCAGGCCGGACAGGGACAGCACGTTCAACGTGATGCCGCTGAAATACATGGCGACGAAGGCGATGACCACGGAAATGGGAATGGAGAAGGCCACCGTCAGCGTGGGCCGCAGGTCCAGCAGGAACATAAGCAGCACCAGTATCGCCAGCCCGCCGCCGGAGAGCAGGTTGTTCAGCACCGACTGCACCACGATTTCAATGTACTCGCCCTGATTCATCAGGTCCACGATCTGAAGCTCGGGATGCTCGGCCTGGAGCTGTTTGGCGTAATTGAGTACGGTCTTGGCCACGTCGGCGGTGGAGTAGGTGGACTGCTTTTCCAGCGACAGCAGCACGCCGTCCTTGCCGTCCAGCTTGGTGAAAACGTCGTCCCGGTCGTCGGCCAGCCTGACGTCGGCCACGTCCATCAGGTAGACGTTGTCGATGGTGTCCAGATCGAGGGAGAACAGCTTCAGCTTCTTCATCTCGTCGATGGAGCCGAACTTGTTGCCCACGCGGACCAGCACGTTGTCGCCGTCGGTCTTTTTGGCGTAGCCGGCGGGCATGGCCATGTTTTGTGCGCCCAGTATCTGCGCTACGGTCTCCACGGTGATGATGCCGTCGATGCCGGCGTCCTCATAGGCCTCGTCCCGCTTCTCCATGAACTCCTTGCGGGCCTTTGCGATCTCCTTTTCCGCCTTGTGGAGCATGCTGGAGGCGGCGGAGAGGGCACTCTCCATCTCCTCCCGGCCCGCCTCCAACTGGGCGCGGGCGGCGGTGAGGTCGGTGTCCTCGGTCATGCCCTCCATCAGGCCGCCGGGGATGATGTTTTTGTTCAGCTTTTCGAGGTAGGTGTCCATCTGGGCCAGGCCGGCGTCCATCTGTGCCAGACCGTTCTGGGCCTCGGTGTACTTGGCGGACAGGCCCTCGGTATCCGAAAGCAGCGCCGCCGCCTGCTCCACGCCGGTGCTCTCGATGGTCTGGATCTGCTGGTCCAGCACCGTCACCTGCGCCTGGAGCTGGGAGGTGTCCGCCTGACCGGCGGCGAGCTTGGCGTCGTAATCCGCGATCTCCTGATCCAGCGCGGCGATGCGCTCATCCAGCGCCGCGATGTCGGCCTCCGCCTCCTGCACGCGGGAGGAGATGTCCGAATTGGCGTCCGAGAGGGCGTCCAGGGCGCTCTGCTTGGCGGTGAGCTGCTCCTGGAGGGCGGTCAGCTTGCGCTGGGTCTCGTTCACCTCGGCGCTTCGCTGGTTCACCTTTGCCTTTGCTTCTTCATATTCGGCGTTGACCGTCTCCAACTGGGCTTTCACCGCCTCAAGGCTCTCCATCTCCTCCGCCAGCGCGCGGTTCCAGGTCAGGCGGGCGGATTCCTCGGAGGAACTCTCATGGGATGAGCTGTCATCAGAGGAACTTTCATGGGACGAGCTGTCATCCGAGGAAGCGCTTTCGTGAGACGAATGGTCGCTGTCGGAGGATGAACTCTCATGAGACGAATGGTCACTTTCAGAAGATGAACTCTCATGAGACGAACTGCCGCCGTCAGAGGAAGAAGCGCTTTCGTGGGACGAGCTGTCGCCGTCGGAGGGAGCGCTTTCGTGGGATGGGCTGTCGCCGTCGGAGGGAGCGCTTTCGTGGGATGGGCTGTCGCCGTCGGAGAGAGCGCTTTCGTGGGACGAGCTGTCGCCGTCGGAGGAAGCGCTTTCCTGGGACGGGCTGTCGCCGTCGGAGGAAGCGCTTTCCTGGGACGGGCTGTCGCCGTCGGAGGGAGCGCTTTCCTGGGACGGGCTGTCGCCATCAGAGGGAGCGCTTTCCTGAGAGGAGCTGTCGTCCTCGGAGGAAGGACTTTCCTGGGCGGGGCTGTCGCTGTCAGAGACAGGATTTTCCTGGGCGGGGTTGTCGATGTCACCGGCAGGTGTGTTGCCGGTTTCGTCTGTGGGGGAAGCCTCCGCGGGTGCGTCGTCGGCGGGGGAGGTCTCCGTGTCGGCGGCGGGGGAATCTTCCGTGTCGGCGGCGGGAGAGGCTTCGGTTTCCACGGAAGGGGATGCTTCGGGGCTTGCGGAGGGCGCGTCCGCAGAGCCGCCGTCAGCGCTGTTCTCGGGGTTCTCATCGCCGGAGAGGGCGGCGGCGCGGGCGGTCAGTGCGTCCAGCTGGGACTTGAGGTCGTCGCGCTTTTCAGTGGCCTCCCTGAGGGCGGCCTGTTGGGTCTCGAGCAGGGCCTCGTTTTCGGCGATCTCGCCGTTGATGCGGTCGATGTCCGCCTTCAGGCTGTCGGCGTCCATCAGGCTCAGATCGCTGATGTAGGTCTTGAGGGCGTCCCGCTGGGCGATGAGCCCGTCCCGCTGGTTCACGGCGTCCTGCCGCTGGGCGGTCAGGGTCTCGTCCGGGGTGTCGTCCGCGGCGGCGGCCATCATGGCCTCCAGGGCGGTCTTCTGCTGCTTCAGCTCGGCGAGCTGGGCGGCGGTGGTCTGCACCTGGGCCTTTTCCTCGTCGGTCATATTCATGGCGGCTTCCATGGCGGCGATGCCCTGGGTCAGCTCCGCGCGCTGGGTGGTCAGCGTCTCCTTTTGGGTGGTCAGCTCCTGCACCGCCGGGGCGATGGCCGCCTCGCCCTGGGCCAGTTGGGCCTCGGCGGCAGCCAATTGTGCCTCGGCCTCCTCGCGGCCCCGGGCGAGCTGACGCTTGCCGTCGGAGATCTGGGCTTGGGCCTTGTTCAGCTCTGCCTCCACATCCGCCAGCTTGGCGTCAATGTCCCGCAGCACCGCGGAGTTCACCACGTCGATGCGGCTCTGTTCGATGGTGACGTCGATCTCCTGCTCGATGACACCGCTGGCCGTGGCGGAGGCCACGCCGTTCAGCGCCTCGAAGCCGGGCACCAGCTCGTCGTTGACGTAATCGGAAAGTTCCATGATGTCCATGTCGCTGCGGCTGACGGAGAGTATCGCCACGGGCAGCATGTCCGGGTTCAGCTTCATGGCCACCGGCGCGCCCACGTCGTCGTCCCAGGTGCCCTTCAACTGGTCCAGCCGGGAGGAGATTTCGATGAGCGCCGTGTCCATGTTCGCGCCGTCGTTGAACTGCATGATGACCACGGACACGTTGTCCCGGCTCTGGGAGGTCAGCTTCTTGATGTCCGTCAGCGTGGCGAAGGCCGACTCCATGGGGCGGGTGACTTCCGTCTCCACCAGCTCCGGCGTCGCGCCGGTGTAGGGCGTGTAGACCACCACATAGGGCAGGTTCATGCTCGGCAGCAGGTCGGTGGACATGCGTTGGAAGGAGATGCAGCCCAGCACCAGCGCCAGTATGATGCCCACGATGACGGTGTAGGGCTTCTTCACGGAGAGCTTCGAAAGCATAACGGCCTCCTGTCATATGCGGTCGGCACAAAAAACGGGCATGATTATATCATTGCCACTATAATACGCGACTGTGAATTGCAGATAAACTTGGGGTGAAGGGGGCATAATTTTCTATAATATATATTAGGCGGAACGTGTATAAATGTCAACGGGTAATTTGGAAGAGTTAGCGATGTTTAATGGATGGAAGGGTTTTTTACATGAGATTGTCTATTTTGGTAAATTGAAGTTTATCAAGGAGTCAATCCAACCCTGTAGGGGCACCGTTTCGGCGCCCGCCCTCCTGCGAGACGGGATGATCTATCGGGCGGGCGGCGCAACGCCGCCCCTACAGGAGAGCAGGTAACTCCCCAACAAATCCCTGTTTATCGGCAGAATCATTCAATCACCACTAAAAAGACGATTTTCAAGGCTCAGTCCCGAGCCTCAAAAATCGTCTCGTCATGTTTATTCGGTCCAAACCGGGGGATTGCAGTCGGGGCAGGGGCTGAGGGCCTCCAGCATGGCCTCGCGGACGGTGAGGGCGCGGCCGTTGGTCTGGGTGCCGCAGACCATCTGGGCGTGATAGCGCTGGGCGTTCTTGTAGACCGCGTAGACCGTGGTGTTCAGTATCTGCTCGCGCTCGATCTCCCGCTGGGCGTCCTTCTGCTCGTCGGTCATGATGTCCGTCTCGTCGCCGCCTTCGGCGATCACCTGGGCAAGCTGCTGTTCATAGAGCAATTCCTCGATGTTGTACAAGGCGCTCAGGTTATCCTCCTCCGGCGCGTGGGTCACCGCCACGGGGGCCACCGGCAGCGGGGCCTGCACCGCCAGCTCCGGCTTCGGCGTCAGCAGCACCGCCAACAGCATCATCTCCACCGTCGCCAGCGCCGTCAGCACCATTCGGCCGCGGGCCTGGAACGCGCTGGTGTACCACATCAGCAAAAGCCCCACCGGCGGCAGCACCACCGTCAGCACAATCAGCGCGATTCTCCCCCTGGGCATCGGCCCCTGATTCGACGGGCGGCGCAGCGTCGGCGTCGATGTCTTGTTCCTTCCGTTCATCTATGTAATCCTCCGGGATGGTGATTCGAAGCGTGCGATAAATTGGAAGTTGTCGGAGTGATGAATTGAAAATTGAAAATTAATAACGACAAATGCTACCTTGTAGGGGCGCCGTTTCGGCGCCCGCCCCCAGCGAATTGTATCGTACTACCCGGCGGGCGGCGCAACGCCGCCCCTACAACAACGCTGTTTGATAGGTTTGCAAGCTGGTAACTCAATTTTCAATTCACCTGTTGACGGACCGCTGTCAACCCTTCCTGACGGCCTTTACGATGGCCTCACGCATGGCGGCGTCGGGCTGAAGGACCATGATGGCGGTTTTGCCCGCGTCGTTGTAGGCCACGGCGAGTTGTTCGAGGGTGCATTCCGGCTTGACGGCCCTCTGGACCTTCGCCTTTGGGAAGCGGCGCTTCATGTCGTCGAGGGTGCCGCAGGCCTGGACGCCGTTGAGCCAGATGTCGGCCATGAAGCGTTCATATTTGCCATAGGTGCGGCAGACGCGGAGACAACCGTTGCCGCAGGTGTAGATATAGCCCTTGATATACCAGTCCAGCAGCAACCAGGCGATGAACATGCCGTAGAGTATGAACAGTATCGACGAAACACTGCCGATCCAGCGGCCCAAAAAATAGAAGAAATTGGAGCCGACGATCACCGACGCGGCGATGAGCGCGATGAGCGCCACGCCCCGCATCCCGGCGACGGGCTTATTGGTCACCCGCTGTTCAAGCATCGCCGTCCGCCTCCTTCAGCAGCCGCACCAGTTCGCTCGCCACGGCGGCGGCGGCATCGGTGTTGGGGCTGTTCATGGGCAGCACCAGGCACGCGCCCTCATTCTGGAAGGCCCGCATGTCCACCAGCGCGCCAAGCGAGTCCAGCTTCATACCGGCCAGCAGATGGGTGGTCTGCTCGGTTTCGGGAGCGGTGTAATCGGCATACCAGGGCGTAAGCTCCGTCAGCCAGCCGCCCTGCCGCAGGGGCTCCAGATCCAGGCACACCCCGGACTGCAACAGCGCCGTGGCGGCGTCGGGTCCGGCCAGGAACATGTCGCCCTCCCCGGCGACGAGCCGCGTCATCATCAGCATCACGCCGGTATAGTCGTTCTCCGGGTCGGAGAACATCAGGCTCTCAAAGGCCACCTCCCGGATATCCGGGTCCACCGCCTGCGCCGCTTCGAGCAGCGCTTCATTATATGGTTCCAGCGGCTTGACGTCGGAAAAGGCGTCGGCCATGTAGATCAGTATCCGCTGGTCGTCCGGGATCACCGGCGTGGTCATCGTCCACAAGAGGCTCGTCACCACCGACGCCACCACGATCAGCACCACGTAGACCACCCCGTATTTCCGCAGATGGTCCCTTATATTCTGCATTGTCAGCTTCGTATCCGGCATTGTCGTCCTCCATGCAACCATGTACCCAATCATTATAGCCCACATTTTCCCCCATTGCAAGCGCGGACGTCGACAACTTAACAGGCGTTGTGTTATGATAAGTGCATCAAAGGGGGCGTTCAATTGATCATACTGGGCATCGACCCCGGTCTGGCGACGCTGGGCTACGGGGTCATCGAAGTTGAAAACGATAAGCGGCGACTTGTACAGTTCGGCACGCTGACCACGGCGGCGGGCCAGCCCATGCCCCAGCGGCTCAGGTCCATCTTCCACGGCATGAACCAGCTCATGGACATCTATCAGCCGGACGACGTGGCCTTCGAGGAGCTGTTCTTTTCAAAGAACATCACCACCGGCATGGCCGTCTCCGCCGCCCGCGGCGTGGCGCTGGTGGCTGTGGCGGAGCGGACGGAAAACTTGTATGAGTACACCCCCATGCAGATCAAGCAGGCCGTCACCGGCTACGGCGGCGCGGACAAGCATCAGGTGCAGCAGATGGTCCGAATGCTGCTGAACATGCGCGAGATCGCCCGCCCCGACGACGCCGCCGACGCCCTCGCCGTGGCCCTGACCCACGCCAATTCCATGAATATGAAGAAGATGTTTAAGATACAGTGAGAGATAAATTGGAATTTGTCAGGGAATCAAACCAACCCTGTAGGGGCGCCGTTTCGGCGCCCGCCCTCCTGCGAGACGGAACGCTCTATCAGGCGGGCGGCGCAACGCCGCCCCTACAGGAGAGCGGGCAACTCCCACACAAATCCCTGTTTATCAAGCCAAACCACATAGGAGGACAATACCATGTTTGCGCATTTTGACGGTATCGTGGCCGAAAAGACGGCGGACGCCATCGTGCTGGACGTGAACGGCGTGGGCTATCTGCTGAACGTCAGCGGGGCGACGCTCCAGGCGTGCCCGGCGGTGGGTGAGCGCTTCAAGCTCTACAGCGTGCTGAACGTCCGGGAGGACGCCATGGAGCTGTTCGGCTTCCACAGCCGGGAGGAAAAGCGGATGTACGAGCGCCTGCGGGCCGTCAACGGCGTGGGCAGTCGTACGGCGCTGCAAATTTTATCTTCTATGAGTGTCCGAGACCTGTCGCTGGCCCTGGTCTCCGGCGACGCCGCCGCGCTGACTCGCGTTCCCGGCATCGGCAAAAAGATCGCCCAGCGGCTGGTGCTGGAGCTGAAGGACAAGGTGGAAAACGAGGAGCTCACCGGCAAGGGCGCGTCCGTCGTCCCCAAAGCCGAGGCCGGCCCCGAGGCCGAGGCTGTCGCCGCCCTGGTGGCCCTCGGCTACAGCGGGGCGGAGGCCGCCAAGGCCGTCTCCCGCGTCGCCGGCCAGACCACAAAGACTGATGAGATGATCTTTTTGGCACTCAAGAGTTTGGGGTGAGTAGAGGGACAAATTGGAAGTTGTCAGAGTGATGAATTGAAAATTGAAAATTAATAACGACAAATGCTACCTTGTAGGGGCGCCGTTTCGGCGCCCGCCCCCAACGAATTGTATCGTACTACCCGGCGGGCGGCGCAACGCCGCCCCTACAACAACGCTGTTTGATAGGTTTGCAAGCTGGTAACTCAATTTTCAATTCACCTCGACGATCGAACGTAGCGGCAGGCTGTTTTTCATTCCTCCGACGCGGGCAGCGCCGGCAGGTCGGCCTCGGTCTTGTGGAGGATGTCCATGAATTCCTCGCCAGTGATGGTCTCATGCTCGTAGAGGTACTTCGCCAAGGCGTGGAGCTGGGCGGAGTTGTCCTTTAAGATGTGGTAGGCTTTATGGTACTGGGTGTTGATCAGGTTGCGGACCACGACGTCGATGTGGTTGGCGGTCTCGGCGGAGCAGGCGAGGGTGGTGTCACCGCCCAGATACTGGTTGGTGAGCTGCTCCATGGCGACCATGCCGAACTCATCGGACATGCCGTAGCGGGTGATCATGGCCCGGGCCAGGCGGGTGGCCTGCTCGATGTCGTTGGAGGCCCCTGTGGTGATCTGGCCGAATATCAGCGATTCTGCGGCGCGGCCGCCGGTGAAGGTGGCGATCTTGTTTTCCAGCTCTTCCTTGGTCAGCAGGAAATGCTCGTTCTCCTCCACCTGCATGGTGTAGCCCAGCGCGCCGTTGGTGCGGGGTATGATGGTGATCTTGTGGACCGGGGCGGACTCGGACTGCTTCGCCGCTACCAGCGCGTGGCCGATCTCGTGGTAGGCCACCACCATCTTCTCCTTGTCGGACAGCACGCGGTTCTTCTTCTGATAGCCCGCGATGATGACCTCGACGCTCTCCTCCAGGTCGGCCTGCGTGACGGACTTCCTGCCGTCCCGTACGGCCCGCAGCGCGGCCTCGTTGACGATGTTCGCCAGCTCCGCGCCGCTCGCGCCTGCCGCGGCCTTGGCCACGTCGGCGTAGTTGACGTTGGGCTGCATGTTGACCTTCTTGCCGTGGACCTTCAAAATTTCTTCGCGGCCCTTCAGATCGGGCAGCTCCACGGGCACCCGCCGGTCAAAGCGTCCGGGGCGCAGCAGGGCAGGGTCCAGGGATTCGGGGCGGTTGGTGGCGGCCAGTATGACGACGCCCTTGGAGCCGTCGAAGCCGTCCATCTCGGTCAGGAGCTGGTTCAATGTCTGCTCCCGCTCGTCGTTGCCGCCGATGCGGCCGTCGCGCTTGCCGCCGATGGCGTCCACCTCGTCGATGAACACGATGCAGGGCGCCTTCTCGTTGGCCTGCTTGAACAGGTCGCGCACCTTGGCCGCGCCCATGCCCACGAACATCTCGACAAACTCAGAGCCGGAGATCGAGAAGAAGGGCACATTGGCCTCGCCGGCCACGGCCTTCGCCAGCAGCGTCTTGCCGGTGCCGGGAGGGCCCACCAGCAGCGCGCCCTTGGGCATCTTCGCGCCGATGGCTTCGTACTTGCCGGGGTTTTCGAGGAAATCCACGATTTCGCTCAGTATCTCCTTGGCCTCGTCCTCGCCCGCCACATCGTCGAACTTGATGCCGCTGGTGGACTTGACGTAGACCTTGGCGTTGGATTTCCCCATGCCGAACATCATGCTGCCCGCGCCGCCCCCGGCGTTCTCCATCAGCTTCTTGCTGAAATACTGTCCCACGCCGATGATCAGCACCATGGGCAGCACCCAGGACAGCAGTATGGAGAGTATCGGGCTCATCTGCTCCACGATCTGGCTGGAAAACTTCGCGCCGCTCTTGTAGAGCCTGTCCGTCAGTTCGGGGTCGTACACCTGGCCGGTCTTGTAGAACCTGCCGTCGGTGCCCTTGAAGATGATCTTGTTGTCCTCGATCATCACCTCCGCGATCTGCTTCGATTCCGTCATCTTCATGAACTCGCCGTAATCCACCTCGGTCACGCCCGGGTTCGTCAGAAACGGCATCACCAGCGCGTTGAACAGCACCAGCGCCACCAGCACGATCGCATAGTAAAACATCAGTGGCTTCTGCGGCCGCTTGACTTCGTTCATCGCATTCCCTCCTTCGGAATGGGTCGGTTCTTATCCCTCAACGGAGCCTATTTTACTATATCAATGTTAACTCATCATCAATTAAATAATCAAAGATGGTCAAATTCTGGCTTTTCAGGATATTATAACGATTTTTGCGGAAGCTATGAGGGAAGTCATCGGTATTTGAAAGGAGCGTGCATCCATGAATCCCTTTGAATTGAAGCCCGCGAAGATCGAAACCCTTTTGATGGACTGGCAGGACATGTCGCCCATCCCCTACGACAGCCATGAGGTGGACCCGTACACCAAGACGCGCATCATACTGATGAACGGCACGGAATTTGAGGCGGTATGGTTTTCCCATCAGTTCACGCGTCACTGCGCGGACAACGACCTGCGGCGTGCACTTGCGCTGATGCGGCGGCAGGAACAGCAGCAGCAGAAGCTGATCGGGGCGCTGAAGCCGCTGGACGAGGACATACTGGTCCACACCATCTCCTATGAACAGCTCGCCATCGACCTGACGGCGGCGCTGGCCCAGCGGGAGGAGAACCCCTACGTGAAGGAGGCGCTGGACTTTGCCCTGCTGGAGGACTTCGACCACCTCTACCGCTACGCGGACCTGATGAGCTTCGACAGCCACATGCACGCTGAGGAACTGGTGGGCCGCTACACGGAGATCATGCCGGGCCGTCCCACCATCGCCCACCACCGCCACCCCTACGACAGCGTGAACTATCCCATACTCAGCGAATCCGCCTCGCCGGTGACGAAGCTCTGCTCCGCCATCATCACCGCTGCCGAGCAGCAGACCATGAACTATTATATGAACGTTGCACCATTCTATCCGAAGGAGTACGGGCGGCGGCTGTACCGGGAGATCGGCATGGTGGAGGAACAGCACGTCACCCACTACGGCAGCCTCATCGACCCCAATCCCACCTGGCTGGAGTGTCTGCTGAACCATCAGTATGCCGAGTGCTTCCTCTACTGGTCCGCCATGGAGACGGAGCCTGACAGCCGCATAAGGGAGATATGGTCCCGCATGTTCGACATGGAGGTCAGCCATCTGCACACCGCCGCCGAACTCCTTTTGGCCTACGAGGGCCGCGCCTGGCAGCAGGTGATGCCCGACGGCAATTTCCCCGCGCCGCTCAGGCTGACCAGCAATGTGGAGTACGTCCGGGATATATTGAAGAACACCGTCACCCTCACCGCCGACCGGGAGAGCTGGACGCCGGTGGAGGCCATGCCCGAGGACGCCGACTTCTTCCACTATCAGGCCCAGGTGAACGGCAATCCCCAGACCGTGGAGAGCCACGACATCATCGAGCGCCTCATTGAGCGCGAGGGTCGCGACTACCGCTTCGAGACCGCCGAAAACCCCATCAAGGCCCTCCGCGACCGCAGGCGCGACAACACCGAGGTGGGACGAGAAGCGGCGGTCATGATGAAATAAATTGGGATTTGGCGGGGTGAGCGAGTAAGCCACCTCATCCGCCCCTTCGGGGCACCTTCCCCTCAAGGGGAAGGCTTTTGGTTACCCGGTAGCCCAGCCCCTTGCCTTCCCCTTGAGGAGCATCGAGCGCCCGGAAAACAGTCCAGTGGACTGTTTTCAGTGAGATGGGGCCAGCAGGCCCTTGTCAAGTGAGGTGGCCTCGAACAAACACCCTGCCAAATCCCTGTTTACCTCCCAACCGTCTGCCACAATTTATCCTCAAACAGGTTTCAACTTACCAGGTGACCGAACAGATTATCTATAAAAAACAACGCCGGTTTCCCCATCCTTCACGATGCGGGGAAACCGGCGTTGCCTTCTTTCTCAGAAGAGGCGTCGTATGGGGGAGAGGCTCAGTCCTTTGCCATGACCTTGCGCATCACCAGCAGTGCGCAGATCATCAGCGCGATGGCGACGGGCAGGGCGACGACGGGATTGGGCACGAGGCCCGCGAAGATGTAGGCCACGAAGCTGACCGCCGCCACGGTGAGGGCGTAGGGGAGCTGGGTGGAGACGTGGGTCACGTGGTCGCACTGAGCGCCCGCGGAGGCCATGATGGTGGTATCGGAGATGGGGGAGCAGTGGTCGCCGCAGACCGCGCCGGCCATGCAGGCGCTGACGCAGACCACGCCCAGCGGGTCGGTCAGCGGGAACACGCCCAGGGTGATGGGGATGAGTATGCCGAAGGTACCCCAGGAGGTGCCGGTGGCGAAGGACAGGCCGCAGGCGATCAGGAAGATGATGGCCGGCAGGAAGGACTTGAAGCCCGCCGCGTAGGTGTTCACCACGGCCTCGACGTACTGTTTCGCGCCCAGACTGTCGGTCATGGCCTTCAGGCTCCAGGCGAAGGTGAGAATGAGTATGGCGGGCACCATGGACTTGAAGCCCTCGGGCACGCAGTTCATCATCTCAGAGAAGGTCAGTGTGCGGCGGCAGGCGTAGTAGATCAGCGTGAGCACCAGCGTCACGGCGCTGCCCATCATCAGGCCGATGGAGGCGTCGGCGTTGGAGAAGGCGGTGACGAAATCTTCGCCCTGGAAGAAGCCGCCGGAGTAGATCATGCCGATGACGCAGGCCACGATCAGCACCGCGATGGGAAGCACCAGGTCGGCCACGCGGCCCTTGGAGCTGCCCTGGTCGGCCTCGGCGTCGGCGTCAAGCCGCTTGCCAGAGAAGATGTCGCCCTTCTCGATGGCGTTGCGCTCATGCTTCGCCATGGGGCCGTATTCCATGCCGGTCAGCGCCAGGAAGATCATCATGACGATGGTCAGCAGGGCGTAGAAGTTGAAGGGGATGGCGCTGATGAACAGCGCGAGGCCGTTGCCCTCGGAGACGTAGGACGAGACCGCCGCCGCCCAGGAGCTCACCGGCGCGATGATGCAGACCGGGGCCGCCGTGGCGTCGATGAGGTAGGCCAGCTTGGCGCGGGAGATCTTGCTGTTGTCCGATACGGGACGCATGACCGAGCCCACCGTCAGGCAGTTGAAATAGTCGTCGATGAAGATCAGCACGCCCAGGGCGATGGTGGAAAGCTGGGCCCCCGCCCGGGTTTTGATGCGGGAGGACGCCCAGCGCCCGAAGGCTGCGGAGCCGCCTGCCTTGTTCATCAGCATCACCAGTATGCCGAGTATGACCAGGAAGAACAGTATGCCCACGTTGTAGGTATCCGCCAGGGACGTGGCGATGCCGTCCACCAGCACGTGGTTCAGCGTGCCCTCGATGTTGAAGTTGGCATACAGCAGGCCGCCGGTCACGATGCCGATGAACAGCGAGCTGTAGACTTCCTTGGTGATCAGCGCCAGCGCAATGGCGATGATCGGCGGCAGCAGCGACCAGAAGGTCTGATAGAAGCGGGATGTGACCTGCACGGCCTCCTCCGCTTCCTCCGCCAGCGCCGCGGGGATCAGCAGCATCAGCAGCATCAGCCCCAGCGCCGACAGAATCGTCAGTCTGCGCGTTTTCATTCGCGTTTCCTCCTCACTCAAATAAGCTTCCATGCTTCTTAATGGAAACATTCCATCATATTATAACTATAAAGCGTTAAACTTTTGTGGCGTAAACTTTAGAACATCATTATTAATTTAACGTGGTAAAACTGTGCATGGGTGGCGGTGGGTTGCAATTGATGAGCGAGCAAGGTATAATAGCAGACGATGGTATCTATAAACAGGGATTTGCCGGGGTGTTTGTTCGAGGCCACCTCATCCGCCCTCACGGGCACTTGACAAGGGCCTGCCGGCCCCATCTCACTGAAAACAGTCTGGCCCCAAAAGCCTTCCCCTTGAGGGGAAGGTGGCGCGAAGCGCCGGATGAGGTGGGTTACCCGCTCACCCCGACAAATTCCAATTTGTCGCGCTGACTAAAAGCTGCGAACGGGGGTAGAGCATGGCAAACAAAACCGGAAAGCCCATGGGCCGCGAGCGGCGGGTGACGCTCATCATCTGCGTGGTGCTGGCGGCGGCGACGCTGGGGTTCAGCGGCTACATCGCGGGCTGGTTTGCCAACCGCTCACGGGTGGAAAACGACGCGCGGCGCTATCAGTCGATGTACGTGCCAGAATACACCGCCGAGCCCACGGCGACCGCCGAGCCCACGGCGACCGCCGAGCCCACGGCGACCGTCGTGCCGACGGATACGCCAGCGCCGACGAATACGCCTGTGGTGACGGACACGCCGACCCCGGCGCCCACCCCGACTCCGACCGCCCAGCCGACGCTGGGTTCCAATCCCGTGGCGGTGGACGAGCCTCTCCCCACGGCCAATTCGGACACGCTGGTGTTGTCCCTGCCCACGCCCCCGCCAGTGCAGAAATCCTTCGGGGAGCTGCTGAGCCACAACCCGGATACGGTGGCTTTTCTGACCATCGACGACGTGATCTCCCTGCCCGTGGCCCAGCGGCAGGACGACAACGACTATTATCTGACCCACAATTTCGACGGCCTGGATGCCAAAGAGGGCACGCTGTTTCTGGACGGCATGAACCGACTGGTCCCAGAGGATGACTGTCTGATCGTCTACGGCCACAACATGAAGGACGGCACCATGTTCGGCCCGCTGGCCCAGTATGGCGACTATGACTTCGTCAAAGCGCATCCCGTGGCCCGGTTCGACACCATCTATGAAAACCGGCAGTACGTCCCCTTCGCCGCCTTCACCGCCAGCATCGACCCCGAAGACGACCATTACTTCGACCTGCGCAACTTCATATTCGACGAGACCGGCTTTGAGCTGTTCGCGCTGCGCCTCCAGAACCGCAGCGCATGGCGCTCCCCGGTGGACGTGCGCTATGGCGACCGCCTGCTGCTGCTGGTCACCTGCGAATACACCCAGAAGGAGGGCCGCTTCCTCCTGGCCCTGCGCCAGCTCCGCGAGGATGAGACCGAAGAGGACATGATTCAATCGCTGCGGTCGGCCGGTTAACCTTTACTCTGTTTTCAATTCGATTCATCTATGCTATAATATCCGGGTTATTATGGCAGGAACGAGGGATACAAAATGGACTGGATGGAATACACCGTGCTGACCACCACGGAGGCATCGGAGCTGATTTCGCAGGTGCTGCTGGACGCGGGCAGTTCGGGCACGATGATCGAGGACAAGAACGACGTGGCCGCAAACCAGCGCCCGGAGGGCCAGTGGGACATCATCGACGAGGCCATCGCCCAGCGCATCGGCGACGACGTGAAGGTGACGGGCTACTACGAGGCCGACGAGAAACTGCGCGACCGTCTGCTGTTCATCGAGGCCGAGCTGAAGCGGCTGAAGGGTCTGGACCTGGGCATGGACCTGGGCAAGCTGGAGATACTGAACCACGCCGTAGCCGAGGAGGACTGGACGTCGAGCTGGAAGAAGGCTTTCCGTCCCTTCCGTCTGGGCGAGCACATGGTCATCAAGCCCAGCTGGGAGGACTTCGACGCCCGGCCCGGCGACCACATCATCGAGATCGACCCCGGCATGGCCTTCGGCACCGGCACCCACGAGACCACCGGCATGTGCGTGAAGCTGGTGGAGAAGTACGTGAAGCCCGGCGATGAGTGCATCGACATCGGCACCGGCACCGGCATACTGGCCATCGCCGCCGCCCACATGGGCGCGAAGCATGTGCTGGCCACCGACCTGGACGCCGTGGCCGTCCGCGTGGCGGCGGAAAACGTTCAGATCAACGGCTTCGAGGGCACCATTGATGTCCGCTGCGGCGACCTGCTGGAGGCCGTCGAGCCCGGAAAGCAGGCCGACGTGGTCATCGCCAACATCATCGCCGACGTCATCATCGGTCTCGCCGCGCCGGTGAAGCCCTTCGTCAAGGCGGGCGGCGTGTTCATCTGCTCCGGCATCGCCGTCAACCGCCTCGACGATGTGCTGGACGCCCTCAAAGCTGCCGACTACGACGTCATGGACGTGGAGACCCAGGGCGAATGGAGCGCCGTGGCGGCGAGGAACTGAAACGACAATACTACAAATTGGAATTTGTCGGGGAGAGCGGGCAGGCCACCTCATCCGCCCTCACGGGCACTTGACAAGGGCCTGCTGGCCCCATCTCACTGAAAACAGTCCACTGGACTGTTTTCCGGGCGCTCGATGCTCAAAAGCCTTCCCCTTGAGGGGAAGGTGGCGCGAAGCGCCGGATGAGGTGGACTCGAACGACATCCCTACAAATCCCCATTTATACCCCCACAGGAGGTCCCCCATGCACTGTTTTTACATCGACCCGCCGTTGGACGGGATGGCTTCGTTGCCCCCGGAGGAGGCGAAGCACGCGGCGAAGGTGCTCAGGCTCCATCCGGGCGACCCGGTCTGCGCCATGGACGGCGCGGGCGGGCGCTGGGACGCGGAGGTCCGGACCGTCAGCGGCAGCGCGGTGACGGTGCGGCTGTTGAACCGCCTGCCGGACAACGAGCCGCCGGTGAAGGTGACGCTCTATCAGGGCATTCCGAAGGCGGACAAGCTGGACTTTATCGCCCAAAAGCTGACGGAGCTGGGCGCGGCGGCGCTCATACCGGTGAAGATGGAGCGCTGTGTGGTGAAGCTGTACGCCCGGGACGGGGCGAAGCGGCAGGAGCGTCTGTCGCGCATCGCCGCCGAGGCTGCGAAGCAGTGCCGCCGGGGCGTGCCCACGATAGTCGAACAGCCCCTGAGCTGGGAGCAGGTCATAGAGCACATTGCGCGGCACGACCTCACGCTGATCCCCTGGGAGGATGCCCACGGGCGGCGGATGAAGGACGCCTTTGCAGAGCATCCGGAGGCGCGGGATATCGGCATCATCGTCGGCCCTGAGGGCGGCATGTCCGCTGAGGAGGTCTCCGCGCTGACCGACGCCGGGGCGCTGACCATCACCCTCGGCCCCCGCATCCTCCGCGCCGAAACCGCCGCCGTCGTCTCCGTGGCGATGGCCATGCAGCTTTGGGGGGACCTGTAGTTTTAGGATAGCTCGATAAATTGGAATTTGTCGAGGGGACGAACTATCCCTGTAGGGGCGCCGTTTCGGCGCCCGCTCTCCTGCGAGACGGAACGCTCTATCGGGCGGGCGGCAATCCCTGTTTATCATCCCCAAATAAGTCCCTCCCATCGGAGTGAATTATGAAAACCATTTCTACCTATACATTGGGCTGCAAGGTGAATCAGTATGACACCGAGGCCATGCTGGAATCCTTCGAGCGGGCGGGCTACGCGCCGGTGCAGTTCGGGGAACCGTCCGACGTCTGCCTCATCAACACCTGCACCGTCACGGGCACCGGCGACCAGAAGTCCCTTAAAACCATCCGCCGGGTGGCGCGGGAGCAGCCGGAGTGCGCCATCGTGGTCTGCGGCTGTCTGGCCCAGCGGGAGGCTGAGAAGATACTCGCTATGGACGGCGTGAAGCTGGTGGTGGGCGTCCAGCGTCGGGCCGAGGTGGTGGAGCTGCTGGAGGGCGCACTGCTGGACGGCACAACCGTCAACGCCGTGGCCCCGCTGAAGGGCGCGGGCTTCGAGGCGCTGTTCGTCTCCCGCCACGAGGGCAAGACCCGCGCCACCATGAAGATCCAGGAGGGCTGCGACCGCTATTGCGCCTACTGCATCATCCCCAGCGTCCGCGGGCCGGTGCGGTCCATGCCGCTGGAAGCCGTGCGGGCCGAAGCGGCGCGGCTGGCGGCATCGGGCTATCGCGAGCTGGTGCTGACCGGCATCCATCTGGCCAGCTATGGCAGGGGGACGGAGGACACGCTCATCGACGCCATCCGCGCTGTCCACGATACCGAGGGCGTCGCCCGCGTGCGGCTGGGTTCTCTGGAGCCTGTGGTGGTCACGGAGGACTTCGCCCGGGAGCTTTCGCAATTGCCGGGCATCATGCGACAGTTCCACCTGTCGCTGCAATCCGGTTCGGCCACGGTATTGAAGCGCATGCGCCGCCGCTATACGCCCGACGAATACCGCGCCGCTGCCGAGACCCTGCGCCGTTTCATGCCCGACTGCGCCGTCACCACCGACGTCATCGCGGGCTTTCCCGGCGAGACAGAAGAAGAATTTCAGGAGACCATCGACTTCGTCCAGGATATCCATTTGGCCCGCATCCACGTGTTCCCCTATTCCCGCCGCTCGGGTACCGTGGCCGACGCCATGCCCGGTCAGATCCCGGAGGCCGAGAAGCGGGAGCGCGCCCGGCGGCTCATCGAAATCGGGAACCAATTGGAGCGCGATTACGTCTCACAAATGATAGGCACCATACAGCAGGTGCTGTTTGAACAGCCCGCCGGCGAACCGGGCTCCGGCTTTGCCGAGGGCTACACCGGCCAGTACATCCGCGTCCGCGCCAGGGCCAATCCTGGCGACCTTAAACCCGTTAAGCTGGTTCGCGCCGAGGGGACGCTGGCCTTTGGAGAAATCGTCAATTAATATACAGGGGTGTGTATAATTATGAATGATTGCCTGTTTTGCAAGATCATCGCCGGGGAGATCCCCGGAAACAAGGTCTACGAGAACGACAGGGTCTTCGCCTTCCGGGACATCAATCCCCAGGCCCCGACCCACGTGCTGATCGTGCCGAAGAAGCACATGGCGAACATCCTCGAATGTGACGCCGAGACCGCCGCCGCGCTGACCGACGCCGTGGGCGTCATCGCCCGCCAGGAGGGCGTGGCCGAGAGCGGCTTCCGCCTCGTCTCCAACTGCGGCCCCCACGGCTGCCAGTCCGTCCATCACCTCCACGTCCATCTGCTGGGCGGCGAACAGCTCACCGAGCGCATGGCCTGAGTGTTTCACTTAGTACCGTGAATTTAACGCCCGGAAGGGTTGACGACCATACAAGTTATGGGGTATAATAAAATATGTGGCGAACCCCATGCTGCATTGGCAAATGCCAGTTTAATCGCGAGGGGAGGGAAAACACATGTCTGAGGTACGCGTCAAAGATGGCGAATCATTGGAAAACGCGCTGCGCCGTTTTAAGCGTAAGACTGCTCGTGATGGCATCCTTGCTGAAGCCAGGAAAAGAGAGCATTACGAAAAGCCCAGCGTAAAGCGTAAGAAGAAGGCGGAAGCCGCCCGCAAACGCAAGTATTAAGCCAATGATAGCCCCTCTGGTCTACAGAGGGGCTGTTTCCGATACTTCTCAATGTGAAACGATCCCCCTATTATTCGGCTTGATTTACAGACGTCGCATCATCATGCGGCGTAGTTTTATTGTGTATACGGTAACTACTATTTGTTGTAAATAGCAACATAATTATATATTTTGCGCGGTTTGGACATATATTAACGATTTCAAATGTCAAATAATAAGCGGTAGTTTGTGTTTATTCAGATCGCGGCAAGACAAATTTAGCAACGAGAATATTCTATTATGGAGCGAATATAATGAAATATGCCATGCTGCTCTGGCCCCATGCCAACGCACGCTATCAGCAGGAGACCCGGAAGCTGGCGGCGGCGGAGCTGAAGTTGATGCTGGGGCGGACCTGCCCCGGCGCGGCGGTCGAGATCGACGAGGCGGCGAACATGCCCTGTCTGGACATCGAATGTCCCGATAAGCTGGATGAGCGCTCGCTGTATGCCATCGCCCGCCACTCGCTGTTGTATCAGCTCTTCGAGCGCCGGGAGGACGGGAGCCTTCTGCCCCTGCTGGGCCGCGCTCCGGCGCTGCTGGGGGACGACCTGCCCGCGATATTGAAATACAAGGGCAAGACCAACGAGATGTTTTTGCAGCTTTTAATCAACGTGGGCCTGTATGCCGGGGATTTCTGGGAGCGGCCGGAGGGGCTTGCCTTCCTCGACCCCATGTGCGGCCGGGCCACAGCCCCTTTCATCGCCCTGAACCGCGGGTGGAACGCCACCGGCGCGGATGTGGATAAAAACGATCTCAAGGAAGCC
The DNA here is from genome assembly GCA_902785105.1 of uncultured Eubacteriales bacterium. Classification (GTDB taxonomy): domain Bacteria; phylum Bacillota; class Clostridia; order Christensenellales; family Aristaeellaceae; genus UBA2862. The sequence continues at coordinate 67,045 of CACZXF010000048.1, forward strand.
GAGCGCTTCTTCAAGCGCTATCTGGAATATCACCGCTTCAAGCATCACATGAGTCGGGAGTCCCGCACGCTGCGGGTCGGCAAGTCCGCGCCCGTGGTGAAATTCGAGGCCGCGGCGACGGAGGGGAGTGTCACGCTCAATCTGATGAACTGCGACGCCGCCCGTTCTGCCGAGGCTATGGGCAAAAACAGCGTCCATATCATCGCCTGCGACCTGCCCTACGGCGTGCGCCACGACGCCATGCCCGGCCAGTCCGCGCCCAAGGGCGGCAACTGGCTGGAGGCGTTGCTGGTCCACGCGCTGCCCGCCTGGTACAGCATATTGAAGCCCGGCGGCACGGTGGCCCTGTCCTTCAACGCTCAGAGCTTTCACCGGAACCGCCTGCGGGGCCTCATGGCTGACGCTGGCTTCGAGGTGATGGTCGGCGGCGAATACGACCGTTTTGAGCATTGGGTGGAACAGGCCATCACGAGGGACGTGGCCGTTGCAAGAAAGGTACTTTAATTATCGCGACATATAATTATAAAATTTGAAGTTTATCGAGGAGTCACTACAACCCTGTAGGGGCGCCGTTTCGGCGCCCGCACTCCTGCGAGACGGAACGCTCTACCGGGCGGGCGGCGCAACGCCGCCCCTACAGGAGAGTGTGCAACTCCCCCACAAATCCCTGTTTATCAGCATCGCCATGCCGTTAATCGTCAATCCCCTTAGGAGGTACCTATGGATTATCAATCCCTGCACATGAAGACTGTGGCCGATCTGCGCAAGCTGGCGAAGACGATGGGCGTCCGCCTGCCCGCGGGCGTCAAGAAGGAGCAGATCATCGATCGACTGCTTGAGGCCGAGGTCGGCGGCGTACAGACGTCTCCTGCCGAGACGGAGCCCGCTGACCAGCTCAAGCGGCGTGGGCGCTCCTCCAGGGCCCAGGCCACACCTGCCCCGGTGGAAGCACCGGCGGAGGCTGAACCCGTGCCCGAACCCCAGCCGGAACCGGAGCACGCACAGGAAGCGCCCGCGCAAAAGGAAACAGAAATAAAAGAAACTGAGCCGGAAAAAACTGAAAATGCAGAAACGGAAAAGGCAGAGGAAACATCGGGCGAAAAGCCCCAGGAGGGCACGGAGCGTCGCTTCACGCCACAGCCGCGCCTCTACAATTCCTCCATGCCCCGTCCCCGCATGGGCTACAACAACCGACCGATGATGAACAATGCCCAGTTCCAGCGGAACACGGGGGACGGCCAGAATCGCTTCCGTACAAACAACAATTCCCGCTTCATCCCGCGTAACAACACCGTTCAGACCCAGGCGGGTTCAAATTCTGAAAGCAACACCACCAATACCACAGAATATCAGGAGAGCGGCAGCGCCCGGGGACGCCGGGAGGGCTATTACAACGCGGAATACAAGACCTCCAACCCCGCCGTGCCGGAGATGCTGACCTCGGGCGAGTGCGCCGACGGCGCGGGCGTGCTGGAGATCCAGCCGGACGGCTACGGCTTCCTGCGGGCGGAGAACTGCCTGCCGGGCCCCAACGACGTCTACGTCTCCATCGCCCAGATCCGCCGCTTCAACCTGCGGATGGGCGACTATGTGGAGGGCAAGACCCGTGCCCAGCGGGAGGGCGACCGCTACAGCGCCATGCTGTATATCACCTCCATCAACGGCCGGCCCCCGGAGGAGACCGGCACCCGGACCCGATTCGAAGACCTGGTGCCTATCTATCCCGACGAGCGGCTGCGGCTGGAGGGTCCCACCTCCATCGGCACCGGCGACCTGTCGCTGCGGCTGGTGGACATGCTGGCCCCCATCGGCAAGGGTCAGCGCGGCATGATCGTCTCCCAGCCCAAGGCCGGCAAGACCACGCTGCTCAAGAAGATCGCCAACGCCATCACCGCCGGCTATCCCGAGGTGAAGCTCATCGTGATGCTCATCGACGAGCGCCCCGAGGAGGTCACCGACATGAAGCGCTCCATCAACGGCGAGGTCATCTACTCCACCTTCGACGAGGCCCCGGAGAACCACGTCCGCGTCTCCGAGATGGTGCTGGAGCGCGCCCAGCGGCTGGTGGAGATGGGGCAGGACGTTGTGGTGCTGATGGACTCCATCACACGACTGGCCCGCGCCTACAACCTGACCATCACCCCCACGGGCAGAAGCCTCTCCGGCGGCCTGGACCCGGGGGCCCTGTTCAAGCCCAAGCGCTTCTTCGGCGCGGCCCGCAACATCGAGAACGGCGGCAGCCTCACCGTCATCGCCACCGCCCTGGTGGACACCGGCAGCCGCATGGACGACATCATCTTCGAGGAGTTCAAGGGCACCGGCAACATGGAGCTCCACCTGGACCGCAAGCTCTCCGACAAGCGGGTGTTCCCCGCCATCGACATGGTCCGCTCCGGCACCCGCCGGGAGGAGCTGCTGCTCTCCGAGGCCGAGCTGGACGGCGAAATGCTGGTCCGCCGCATCGTCTCCGGCGGACGCGCCCAGGAGATGGCCGAGCAGGTCATCAGCCTGATGAGCAAGACCTCCACCAACCTGGAGTTCTTCGATAAGCTCCGGGGCTGGCTCGCCGTGTTCGAAAAGGACGGCTATACGCTGGGGAATAAGCAGCCGACGACGTGAGGGGAGCGGTTGGAGATTCGATAAATTGGAGTTTATCGAGGCGTCAACCCAACCTTGTAGGGGCGCCGTTTCGGCGCCCGCCCCTATGAGGCAGCACATTCTGTTGGACGGGCGGCGAAACGCCGCCCCTACAGGAGAGCGGGTAATTCCACGATAAATCCTCATTTTCTCCCCTTTACATCCCCCTCAGCACCTCCCAGGTATCCCCGTCAATGCAGAGGCTCTGAGCTTCTATGGCCTTCGGGCAGCAGGCTTCGCTGTAATTCAGGCAGGCGTAGGTGGCCCGCGGATTGTCCCGGGTGAACTGCCAGAAGGGATATTTGATGATGACCGGGGTGTTGTTGCCCACGCCCAGCTCCAGATAGAGCACGCGGCGGTCGCTGTGCGAACGGAGGAAGCGGGCATAAGCGGCGGAGGCCCTGTGCCAGCCCTCGTCCTCCACGAAGGAATCGTCCGAGCGCAGGTTCAGCGTGACTTCGGAGCCGTCCTCCGGGCACCTGGGGATCAACTCAGTGGGAATTTTCATCAACAGCGGTTTGTCGGCAGGCGGTTCGAATACGCCTGCCGCGTTTTTTTTAAAGCCCTGGGCCGCCATGGCCTCCATCACCCAGGCCTCATTGTCGAAGGTCTTTTGTATGGCGGGGTTGACGCTCTGGAACAGGCCGTAGTCGCCCTGGGTGTAGAACAGGCGCGATTTGTCGAAGCCCGCCTTCTGGAAACAGTGATCCACGTTGGTGGTGATGACGAAATAGTCCTTATCCTTCACCAGCGAAAACAGCTTTTCATACACCGGCTTCGGCGGGGCCATGTAGCGGTTGACATAGATGTTCCGCGCCCAGAAGGCCCAGAAGATCTCCTTCGACGGGAAGGGATAGAAGCCGCCGGAATACATGTCCTGAAAACCATATTCCCGGCTGAAATCGGAGAACCAGCGCTCGAAGCGCTCGCCGCTGTACGTAAAGCCCGCGGCAGTGGAAAGCCCCGCCCCCGCGCCGATGACCACGGCCTCGGCCTCCTTCAATTCACCTTTCAGTCTTTCGATGGCCGCCTCCCTCGGCAGGCTCCCCGCCGACAATCCGCTTCTGAACGTCCGCACGGTGTCGATGCCGCTCTGTATGGTCTCCCGGTAGCCGTCCGGCTGCTTAGTATAATTCCTGTTCATAGTATTCCTTATCCTCATCCTTGAAAACATTGAATATGATTCGGTCCATAGCGCTGGGGTGGGCCTTCATCCAATCCGTCACCGTGCTGACCGCGATCTCCGCCGCCCTCTGATTCGGGAAGTGGAACACACCTGTGGAGATGCAGCAGAAGGCCACGCTGCGCAGGCCGTTTTCCACGCAGAGGTCCAGCGTGTTCCGGTAGCAGTCCGCCAGCGCCTTTTCGTGTTCTTTTGTCAGACGGTTTTCCACGATCGGCCCGACGATGTGGACGACCTTCTTCGCCGGCAGGTTGTACGCCTCCGTCAGCATCGGCACGGCGGTGGGCTGCTCGTAGTCCCGGCCATACTTCGCCCGGAGCTGCTTCATTTTCCAGCCGCACTCCGCCCGGAGCTGCACCCCGGCGAAGGTGTGGATGCAGTTGTCGATGCAGGTGTGCATGGGCATGAAACAGCCCAGCATCTGCGAATTTGCCGCGTTCACGATGGCGTCCACTTGAAGCCGCGTGATGTCGCCCTGCCAGATGGAAATGCCCGCTTTGATTACGGGGATTTCCCGTAGCGTGACGATGCCCTTTTCCTCTGCCCGCGCCTTCAGATATTCATCCTGCGCTGCGATGGTCTCCGGCGACATCGGCCCCGGCATGCGAATGTTCATCAGTGAGCGCAATAGCTGCCGCCGCCCCACGACGTCCTTCGGCGTTTTCAGATGCCGATATTTCCCGGAATCCGCCTTGAAGGCCTCCACCAGATAGGTCAGCCGTTCGTCCTGCGTCATGTTGTTCACCTCTCCCCGTCTATGGCCTCTATGATTTCGGCCATCGTCGTCTGTCTCAGCCGCGCCTCCATGGCCCGCTGGGCGTCGGCCAGGTGCCCGTCCAGCGCCCTGTGGATGTTCCGACCCACCGGGCAGGCCGGGTTCGGCTGCTCGTGGAAGTGGAAGAGCCCCTCCACTGTGTCCACACTGCCCACGGCCCTGTAGATGTCGTACAGTGTGATTTCGTCAAGGGGTTTCGCCAGCGCCGCGCCGCTGCTGCCGCGCTGGGTGCGCACGATGCCCGCCTCCCGAAGCTGGGAGATCACACCCCGGACGATCACCGGGTTCACCCCGATGCTCCCCGCCAAAAATTCGCTGTTCACCCGGTCCATGTCCTTGAAATAGTCGATGGCCGTCAAAATGTGTACCCCTATCGTAAATCTGCTTCCGATCTGCATCCTCTGCCTCCTTGACAGTTGTAATATATCACATTACATCATATTTGTCAATGCCTTGGTTACAACTTTTTCAGCACAGTCCATGAACGCCTTTAATACGTTCCATTGATAGGAATCCGCCTGACAGCCAAATCTGATCCAATAGGTCGCCTCTTCCGGAAGCTGAAAGGCCATCAGTTCCCCGGTTATCGCGCCTCGTGTGAGGATCTCCGGGCAGAAGCACGCGCCGACGCCCTCCAGGCACAGCTCCAGAAGCATCCCCACATTGTGGGACGTCGCCGCGATCCGGGGCCGCTCGATCCCGGCCCGCTTTAACACGGAAAGGCCGACGCGCCCGTCGATGTCCTCCGCGCCGCCCATGACGAGGGGACATGTTTCCAGCGCCTTGAAATCGCCGTTCCGAAACTGCCGTTCACAGTCCGCGGCCCGCGCCTGATAGATTTCATTGAACAGATTTCTTTGAATCAACAAAACCGTTTCTTCCCGGTAGAAGTTCCTCAATCTGATTTTCGGCGGTGCCTCCGGGAAATCGGCGATGGCGAGGTCGAGCCGTCCCTGTTGCAGGCGTGTGCAGAGGACGTCGTTGGCCCCCTCGGTCAGCTCCATGCGAATGTTGGGATACATTTTTTGAAAGTCCGCGATCGCCCCGGGCAGGATGGCCCGCCCCCTGGCCGATGCCGCGCCGACCCGCAGAACGCCCCGCTGATTCTGTGATATGTCGCCCAGCTCCCGCCGCAGGGCCCGCTCCGCATCCTGGAAGGTTCTGGCGTATTCCAGAAACACCTCCCCCGCGTAAGTCAGCTCCAGGGGAACGTGCCGCACCAGCAGCGGGCAGCCGACCTCCTTCTCCAGCCCCGCGATGTGAGCGCTGAGGGATTGCTGGGTGATGTGCAATCCCTCAGCCGCCCGTGTAAAGCTCCGCTCCCGCGCCAGGGCGATAAAGTATTCCATCGTCTGAAAATTCATACTGTGTCTCCGAATTACAGGTTTTAACTGTATTATATATCAAAAAGAACAGTTTTACAATGTAATTCTGATGTGATATGATGGGAAAAACATCGGTAGGGGTACTGGTAAGGGGCCACCGTTCTTCTTGGCTCCCCTTTCAGGGGAGCTGTCAGCCGTAGGCTGACTGAGAGGTTCGTCACCCCTACATATCCCTGTTTATTGAGCCCACACAGCCGTCCCCGGAAGGGAGATCATTCACATGCCCACAGCTCTGATACCGTCGTTTTTGCTCTTCTGCGCCGTCTCTGCCATCACGCCGGGGCCGGCCAACCTCTGCTCGCTGGCCGCCGCCATGGCCTATGGGCGGCGGCAGGCGCTGAAACAGTGGCGGGGAATTTTTGTCGGCTATCTGATCGTCTCGGTGCTGGTTTCACTGATGGTCTGGTACCTCGGCATGGCGCTGAAACGCTATATCCGCGTGTTGACCTGGATCGGCGCGGCGTATATCCTCTGGATGTCCTGGAATCTCCTGCGCAGCGATTCCATAGGGCAGGCGCGGCGCAATGAGCGCTGCAACTTCTTCACGGGACTGTTCGTCCAGCTTACCAACGCGAAGATCATTCTCTTTTGCGCCACGGCGCTGACCACCTACGCGCTGCCCTACTCTGACAGTTACGCTGACGTGCTGAAGATCGCGCTGCTGCTGGCCCTGCTCGGCGGTCCCTTGGCGAATTTGGCCTGGCTGTTTGCGGGTTCCAGCCTGCAATGCTTCTTGCAAAGCCGGGGAAAAGCTGTTAATATGGTGATGGCGCTGGTGCTCGCGGGCTGCGCGGTCAGCATCGCTTTGAACTGATGGGAGGTGGGACCATGGAATACATTTATCGCTGGCCTTCGCCCCTCGGTGGGTTGCTGCTTGCCAGCGACGGTGAAGCGCTGACGGGGCTGTGGTTTGAGGGGCAGAAGTATTTTGCGGCCACACTGTCCGAGGTTCACGAGGCAAGGCTGCTCCCCGTGTTCGAACAGGCGACGCATTGGCTGGAAGCCTATTTCAGCGGCAGGGACCCCGGCTTCACGCCGCCGCTGGCCCCGACGGGGACGCCCTTTCGAAAGGCCGTGTGGGATGTGTTGTTGACCATCCCCTACGGACAGACGATGACCTACGGAACGATCGCCGCTCAGCTCGGCCTTGAACGCATGTCCGCCCAGGCCGTCGGTGGCGCGGTGGGGCACAACCCCATATCGCTGATCATCCCCTGCCACCGCGTGCTCGGTGCCGACGGCAGTCTGACCGGCTATGCGGGCGGCATAGAGAAGAAAAAATGGCTGCTTGAAATGGAGAAGGCCCATGGGTAAGATCATGAATGAAAGCCTCATCTATGAGATACTCTCCGCCGTGGAGGAGATCCCCTTTGGCCGCGTCGCCTCCTACGGGCAGATCGCCCGGCTCATCGGCCGGGACAAAAACGCCCGGCTGGTGGGCCGTGTGCTGAGTATGGCGGAATACTACGGGCAGTACCCCTGCCACCGCGTGGTCAATCACGCGGGCAGGCTCGCCCCGTCCTTCACGGAGCAAAGGGAACTGCTGATGTCAGAGGGTGTCGGCTTCCTCGAAAACGGCTGCGTGGACATGCGGCGGTATCAGTGGGAGGCATAGGAGGCTGTTCTGACAAATTGGAATTTGGCGAGTATACGGGAGTTCACCTCATCCGGCGCTTCGCGCCACCTTCCCCTCAAGGGGAAGGCTTTTGGGTCTCGCCGTTCCCAGCCCCTGCCTTCCCCTTGAGGGGAAGGTGCCCGTGAGGGCGGATGAGGTGGACTCGAAAGACTCCCCGATAAATCCCTGTTTATCAAAATATCTGATGAAAAAAGCCACCCGTCTCAGCGGGTGGCTTATCGTTGTGTGCCGGGCATGGCACACATCTAACCGGTGAGAGTCCGGTCGCGGGTATTTACCGCCAAGCGTAGCGAACCGCAAGCCGTTGGTGGCGACGCCAA
>CACZXF010000049.1:0-4420 GCA_902785105.1 uncultured Eubacteriales bacterium
GGAAACCCAAGCGCCCCCCGCTTCGCGGGAAAATGTGTATACCATGTACTTGCACAAAATGTATACCACATTACCCTTAACAGCAACGCCGCCCCTACAGGAGAGCTGGCAGCCACACAACAACTCCCCATTTATCGCGCCGGGCAAACGGCAACAGGCCAAGGAAGGATGAAAAGCAAATGGCAAGTCTGAAACTTGAACACATCAAAAAGGTCTATGATAAAAACGTCGTGGCGGTCCACGACTTCAATCTGGAGATCAAGGACAAGGAGTTCATCGTGTTTGTCGGCCCGTCGGGCTGCGGGAAGTCCACCACGCTGCGGATGATTGCCGGGCTGGAGGACATCTCCGAGGGCACGCTGATGATCGGCGACCGCGTGGTCAACGACGTGGAGCCCAAGGACCGCGACATCGCCATGGTTTTTCAAAACTACGCGCTGTATCCCCACATCACGGTCTATGAAAACCTGGCCTTCTCCCTGCGCCTGCGCAAGATGGACAACGAGGAGGTCCACCGCCGGGTCTGCGAGGCGGCGGAAATTTTAGGCATCACCGAGTACCTGGCCCGCAAGCCCAAGAACCTCTCCGGCGGCCAGCGCCAGCGCGTGGCCATCGGCCGGGCCATCGTGCGGGAGCCCCAGGTCTTTCTGATGGACGAGCCCCTCTCCAACCTGGACGCCAAGCTCCGCAATCAGATGCGTGCCGAGATCATACTGCTGCGCAAGCGCATCGACACCACCTTCATCTACGTCACCCACGACCAGACCGAGGCCATGACCCTGGGCGACCGCATCGTCATCATGAAGGACGGCTACATCCAGCAGGTGGGCACGCCCCAGGAGGTCTTTGAGACGCCGAAAAACCGGTTCGTGGCGGGCTTCATCGGCTCCCCGCAGATGAATTTCATGAAGGCGAAGCTGGTCAAGGATGGCAGGGGCTATGTGGTGGCGCTGTACGGCATTCGCGTACCGCTGAGCGCTGAAAAGGCTGCAAAGCTGGCGGCGAAGAACGTGAGTGGCATGGACGTCGTACTCGGCGTGCGTCCCGAGCACACCCGGCTGTGCTTCGACAACGAAGCCGACAGCATCGAGGGCACCCTGCGCGTCAACGAGATGATGGGCAGCGAGCTCCACCTGCACGTGGAACTCAGCGATGGCGAATCGGTCATACTGCGTATCCCCACCCTGGAGCTTACCGGAGACCAGCGCGCCGCCCTGACCTACGGCGCCAAAATCCGCTTCTCCTTCCCCGAACAGGTCTGCCACCTGTTCGACCCCAAAACGGAGGAAAGCCTGCTGTTTTAGTGAATTGATAGACGCTCCTGCTTCCGAGTAACTTTAAGTTCTGACTTATAAATGTGGATTTGTCGGGGTGTTTGTTCGAGGCCACCTCATCCGCCCCTTCGGGGCACCTTCCCCTCAAGGGGAAGGCTCTTGGTTTCCCGGTAGCCCAGCCCCTGCCTTCCCCTTGAGGGGAAGGTGCCCGTGAGGGCGGATGAGGTGGACTTCCGCTCACCCCGACAAATTCCAATTTATCCGAGTAAACTGTATAATTTGCGTTAGAAGTTCCTGATACTATATTTTATATTCTCACTTCATTGAAATCTCATTTTTCTTTTCCTGTATTTCACATTTATAAAAACACTTGACAAATGGAGTTAGAATATGCTAATATAGATATTAGTTAAAGCTAATCAAATATCAGGAGGACAGTGTCGATGAGCGCAATTATCATCGGGGGCAATGAGTGCATGGGGCGCACCTATCGCGATCTGTGCGCCAAATACAACATCACGGCGCGCGCTATCCCCCTCAAAAAGGGCAGCTTTGCCAACCAACTGGGAAATCCGGATTACATCTTCGTCTGTATGGATACCGTGTCCCATCCGCTGGTCATCAGCGCGCAGAAAGAGGCCAAAAAACACGGCGCGCAGCTGGTCAAGCTGCGCCGCGGCAGCGCATCCGCCTTGGAGCGCGAATTGATTCGCGTGACGGCCCAAGCGTGAGGCGCAAAACACACAGGGAGACAAATGATCGGTCCACCACGATAAATTTCAAATGATCGTGGTGGACCGAATTGTTGTTCCCTATTTTCAGTTTAGCACGATCAATTGGAATTTGTCGGGGAGACGGGGGTTCACCTCATCCGCCCCTTCGGGGCACCTTCCCTTCAAGGGGAAGGCTTTTGGTTACCTGTAGCCCAGCCCCTGCCTTCCCCTGAGGGGCATCGAGCGCCCGGAAAACAGTCCAGTGGACTGTTTTCAGTGAGATGGGGCCGGCAGGCCCTTGTCAAGTGCCCGTGAGGGCGGATGAGGTGTTCAGGGCTGACGCGGACGGTCTGTGTGTAGTCGCTCTGGCCGAGGGAGAGGTAGGCGGTGACGCGGCGGGCGGTGTAGCGATAGAGCTCGTCGAGGCTGACCTGGCCGTCGGCGTTCTGGTCGGCCAGCAGTTCCACGCGGGTGCCGCCCTCGATGCTCCAGCCGCAGCCCTCGCAGACGGCCCGGGCGAACACCGTCGCCATGGCGCTCTCGCCCTCCCGGTCCTCAAAGCCGATGCGGTAGCTGTCCTGTTCGATGGAGGCGCTGGCCAGCACCCGGAAGCGGCTGGCATCGAACATGGAGGGACCAGCCATACCGCTGAACACGGCGTTGATGCCCGCGAGGATGTCCGCAGTGGTCCCGGCCTGGCCAATGACCCCGCCGCTGCCGCAGCAGTCCGCCAGCAGCACGACGCTCCCCGGTACCCTGTCCAGTGCCATGCGCAGCTCCAGCGCCGTCAGTATGGAGCCGTCATACATCTGAAAGCAGGTCATGCCGTTCGCATAGTAGCCGTGGCAGGTGATGTAGATGAGGGACATATCCTGCCGGGTGGCGCTGTGAAAGGTCTCCCAAATGGCGTGGATCGCGCCGTCGCGAGAGACGTCCAGGGCGGTGCGCACCTCGAAGGGCTCGCCGTCCACGTCCAATTGATTCAGCATGGTCCGCAGGCCGGCCACGGAGTTGGCGCTGCCCTGGCGGGTGGAGGCCACCGTGGCGGCGTAGTTCTGTTCGCCGATGAGCAGCGCCCGACAGCGCCTGGGCGGCGGGCTCACCTGTATGGCCGCCGTCACCCGGCAGTCGCCGTCCAGCGTGCGCAGGGTCAGGCTGGCCGTGCCCGGCTCCAGCGCCGTCAGCCGTCCGGAGCCGTCGATGGACACGATGCCCTCCTCCGGGGTCAGCTCAAAGGCCACGTCGGGCCGGGTGGCGTTCCTGGGGATGATCTCCCATTCCACCGCGCCCTCATCCCCGGCGTTCAGATCGATATTCGGGGTCAGCAGGCGTATGCCCTCCACCGGCACGCGGGTCACCTCTACGCGGCACCGCGCCCGGACCGCGCCCGCGCCGTAGGCGGTGATGACCGCGTCGCCGGGGCTGACGCCCGTGACCATGCCGCCCTGGCTGACCTTCGCCACGGTGGCGTCCGAGGACTCCCAGAACACCGCGTCGGTGGCGTCCGAGGGGCTGAAAATGGCGGTGAGCCGCCGGGACTGCCGCCCTTCCAGCTTCAATGTGCTCTGGGACAGCGACAGCGCCTCGGGCAGACCGCCGTCGCCCTGGGCGGTGGTCAGGGTGTAGAGGCCCGTGGCTCCCCCTGTCGCCGACACGCGGACGCGGTAGACGCGCCCGGAGCGGGGCATGAAGTCCAGCAGGAACGCGCCGCCCGCCGTCTGGGTGGCCTCGGCCAGCAGGCGGCCCGATTCGTTGAACAGACGGGCCTCCAATTGAAGCCCGGAATCCTCCGGCAGACCCGCCAGCACCTCCGGCAGGCTCAGCTCGGCGGTGACGGCGTACCAATGCACGTCCCCGGAACGGGCGATGGCCTTGGCGTAGCTGTCCCCGTCCGCGGACAGGGCCATGGGCTGCTCGAAGCAACGGCTCAGCGCGTGCCGCGCCGCCTCCAATCGCACCTGCCCCGCGCCGTTCAGCCGCAGGGTGTAGACCGTCCCTGCCGTCAGACGCTCGGAGATGGCCGTCAACCCCTCCGAAGCCTCGGAAATGAGCTGCTCCCCTTCATATAGGGATATGTGATAGGCCGCCTCCGTCTCCCCGGCGGGAAACACGCAGATGTCGTAGACGCTGCCTGACCCCGGCACGAAGCTGTACACCGCCTCGCCCCGGTCCAGGTCCACCAGCTCCAGCGCCCCCGCAGACAATACGCGCCCTTCCGCCCACGCCAAACCGGACGCCGCTAAAAGCGCCGCCAGCAGGGGGAGGAGAAGGGACAGCTTGCGCATAGGGACCTCCGATCGTTGGGGGTGTGATAAATTGGAATTTGTCGGAGTGAGCAGGTAACCCACCTCATCCGGCGCTTCGGTGCCGCGCCTCAAATCTTCGATTTGAGCCGTGGCAGTCTGGCCTTTGGCCAGACCAACTTTGCCAAAG
>CACZXF010000049.1:4426-35849 GCA_902785105.1 uncultured Eubacteriales bacterium
GAGGAGCATCGAGCGCCCGGAAAACAGTCCAGTGGACTGTTTTCAGTGAGATGGGGCCAGCAGGCCCTTGTCAAGTGCCCGTGAGGGCGGATGAGGTGGGTTTCGAACGTCACCCCGACAAATCCCTGTTTCCCGCTCTATTCCTCCGCTTCCACAATATCCAGATACTCTGCCTTGACGTATCCCTCGGACTCCGTGGTGCGGCAGGGGACCCAGCCGTCGGCGTCGGGCTCGCCGGTGATGATGACGCGGCGGCCCTGCTCATAGACGTCCTCTATGGGCGACGCGGTGGTGGGGCGCTGGCGGAGGTTCAGCGTGGTGGCGTCCACGGTGGCGTAGCGCTCGTTATCCTTTAATTTGGGCAGCGGCGCGGGGGTGGGCAGGGGCGTGGGGCGGGGCCTCGACGCGCCTACGGGGGAGGACTTTTCGTCCAGCGCGGTCACCGGGCTCTCGGGCCAGGTGATGCGCTCCAGGGTCATGCCGGGATAGTAGAATTTCAGAATCTCCAGATAGTTCATTTCATGGCTGCCGGCCATGGTCTGGGCGCCGCGCTGACTCATGCCCACGCCGTGGCCGAAGCGGCGCATGATCAGGCGATAGGAACCGCTTGGGAGCTTTTCAACAGAGATCAGCTCGCAGTCCGCGCCGTTGATGCCCAGGGACAGGCCGTCCTTGATGTCGTCGAAGACGTCCAGCACCACGCGGTAGGTCTCCTCCGGGGTCACCCACTTTTCCGGGGTGGGGGCCTTGTCCATGGCGGGCGTGACGGACGGCTCCGGGGTGGGCGTCGCCAGGGCGCTCTCCGCCACGCGGACCTTCACGTCGAAGGCCAGTCCGTCGTAGAGCAGACTTCCCTCGAAGCGGGGATTCACCGGCTCGATGTCCGCGATGGCGTCAAATTCCCATTGGCCCTCCGAAAAACCGGCCTCTTCCATCACCGGTTTCAGCGCCGCGGTAAGCATCTGCTTTAATTTGATGCTGCCGTCGCACCGGGCGGAGAAGGTCAGGTCGTTTTCCATGCTCCGGGGGTTTTCCAGATCGTAGGGGTCCTCCCGCATGGTCAGGTAGGCGTCGTCGGTGTCGTCGCCCCAGAGCTGGCTGGCCAGAGCGGTCTGCCCGCCGTTGGAGGCGGTGTAATAGCAGTTGGCAAAGCCGCCCTCCCAGGTGCCCACCACGCCCCTCGTCTCCTCCACGGCGGCGATGACGTTGGCGTATTCCGGGTTGAAACCCTTGAAGACCTGGTCGGCGGTGGTGTCCACCACGTCGTAATCCCGCTTCTGGGAAAGTCCCTTGTGCCGCAGGGCGTAGGTCCGCGCGGCTACGGCCTGGGCCTTCAGGGACTCGATGGGGAAGCTGTCGCTCATCTCGTAGGCCACCACGCCCTTGAGATAGTCCTCCACGTGGATGGTCAGCATGGCTTGGAGGCCGAAGGTGCCCGCGGAGACGGACAGGTCGCCGCAATAAAGATTGCCGGACTTCTCCGCCTCGTCGATGTAGATGCCGCCGGCCTCGCCCCAGCCGTCCAGATGGCGGGTCAGCGTCAGCGACGGACCCATGTCCAGATTCAGGCCGCCCACGAAGAGCCAGACATCGCCGTCCATCAGGGTCAGCGTCAGCCGGGTGCCCTTGTCGAAACGGAAACCCCGGTCGCCCTCCACGGCGTAGATGCCGTCCAGCGTCAGGTTCAGCGCCTGCGGCGCGTCCAATGAGCGCAGGCTCACCCGCAGTATGCCGTCATCCTCGATTTTGGATTCCGGCAGGTCGGCGGGGGTGGGGCTGGGCTCCGGTTCCACCGTGGGGCCACCCTCGTCATACCAGCGCAGGCCCGCCGAGGCGGGAGAGGGGGTCACCCCCGGAAGGCCGGCCTCCCAGTCGTCCCAGCCCGAGGCCTCGGGCGCAGCCGTCGCGGCTGTCTCCCAGTCGTCCCAGCCAGTGCCCTCATCCGCCTTATCGCCGCCGAGGAACCAACTGATCAGTCCCTCGGCCGTCGCGCCGCCGGACATCAGCAGCATCGCCGCTATCAGGCTCGCCAGCCATCGCTTCATATGATTCATATCTTCCTCCATGCCGCGGAGATGCAGAGCAGCGGTCCATTGTAAACAGGGATTTGTAGGGGGTGCTCGAAACTCACCTCATCCGGCGCTTCGCGCCACCTTCCCCTCAAGGGGAAGGCTTTTGGGTTGCCGGCAGCCCAACCCCTGCCTTCCCCTTGAGGGGAAGGTGCCCGTGAGGGCGGATGAGGTGGCCTCCCCACTCATCTTGACAAATTCCAATTTATCGAGAATACTGCTCTGCAATGCCGCGCAAGCAATGCGTTTGTTACCAGTTCTTGACAGCTTTTCGATGGATTATTCATTTTGACGGTGCAAATGTACACCAAATTACATTATACCAGATATTCGACTGAAAACTGTGGTGAAATATGTACATTTCTTGAAGATTGTCGAAATAATGAACTAATTTGACAAACCGCGCTTCACAGGGGGGAGATAAAATAATATGGGGTTTTGTTATATTGATTATCGAAGGAGGTATGCCCGTTGACCCAGGGAGTCTATGAGATCATCGCGCTGGGGGCGCGGTATGCCTTTGCAGCGCTGATGGTGCTGATCGTGGCGCGGGCCTGGCGGAATACCATCATCGACAGCCGCCGCGCCGAGACGCTGCGCCGCCTCTCCCCGGAGACGGGCCTGAGCGGCGAGCTGGTGGTGATGGAGGGCAGCGAGCAGGCCCGGCGGGGGATGAAGTATCCCGTCATACGGGAGGGCCTGATCGGTTCCTCCCGCAAGGCGGACATCCGCATCCGGCACAGCTCCGTGCGCCGGCGGCACGCCTATTTTCAACTGACGGAGGAAGGGCTGAATATCCGCGCCCACGGTCGCGCGCCGCTGAGGGACAGGCGCGGGCGCGCGGTCACCGAGATGACGCTGAAGGACGGCGACATGCTGACCGTGGGCCGGGTGCGACTGATGCTGGTGCTGACCGAATCCACAAGGACAGAGGCAGACGACGGTTTCGAGACCGACCCGGACCGGCTCTTTGAGACACAGCCCGTGCTGAACCATCGCAGGCGGCAGGGCGGAGAGGACAGACATGGAGAACCTACGCATCGATGAGATGAGGGTGGCGCTGCGGCGTTCCAATACGCGGCTGCTGCTCTCGGCGGTGATGACCTTCCAGGCCGCGGCCATGGCGCTGGTGGCGTTCCAATCGGGCACGACCAACACCCAGGCGCTGATACTGGCCGTGGCCCTGCCAGTGGTGACGGCGCTGACCACGGTCAGCATGGGCAAGCTCTGGCCCATCGACCGGGCGATACTTATAATGGTACTGTTTTTGTGCAGCCTCGGCATCATCACATTGTCCGACATCGCGAAGGCGGACGTCACGCCCCGCACCCAGGCCATCTACGCTCTGGCGGGGATATTCGCCATGTTCGTCGGTGCGGCGGCGATTCGCGCCTATAAGGATTGGAAGAAATACACCCCGGCGCTGATGGTCTTATGTATCATCGCGCTGCTGAGCCCCTATCTGCCGGTGGTGGGCATCGTCAAGAACGGCGCGCGGAACTGGGTGGGCTTTCGCGGCGCGTCCGTGCAGCCCAGCGAGTTCATGAAGCCCATCATGATACTCTGCCTTGCCGGGGGCTTCGCCAACCGGCCTAAGTTTACACAGTGCATCCCCACCATCGCCTTCGCGGCGGTCTGCTGCGGCATACTGCTGATGCAGCGGGACCTGGGCGCGGTGCTGCTGTACTTTCTGACAACGGTATTGATGTATTATGCCGCCACCTCCAATGCCTTCATCACGCTCTCCGGTCTCGGCCTGGGCGCGGGGGCGGCGGTGCTGGCCTATCGTTTCATACCGCTGGTGCAGACCCGCGTCGCCCTCTGGCAGAACCCCTGGAGCGACCCCACCAACAAGGGCCTCCAGCTGGTGCAGGCCCTCATCGCCATCGGCTCAGGCGGGCTGTTCGGCATGGGCCTCGGTTTAGGCAGACCCAGGAGCATCCCCCTCTATTATTCCGACTTCATATTCGCCGCCATCACCGAGGAATTCGGGCTGATCTTCGCCATTGGCCTTTTGACTATTTACGTGCTCATCATCCTCCGGGGCCTCATCGTGGCCTTCAACGCCCGCACGTCCTTCCACTCCCTGGCGGCATTCGGATTGGTGGTGATACTGGGCCTCCAGACCATGCTCATCGTCGGCGGCAACACGAAATTGTTGCCCCTGACCGGCGTCACCCTGCCCCTGGTCTGCTACGGCGGCTCCTCCCTCGTCAGCACCTTCTTCTCCATGGGCATATTGCTGGGCATCTCCTCCATGAACGCGGAGGACGAGGCGAAGGACATCGAGCGGCTGGAGATCAGGGAGACGGTGTGATGAGTTGAGCAGAACGACAAATTGGAATTTATCGAGCTGACAAACTACCCCTTGTAGGGGCGCCGTTTCGGCGCCCGCCTCTAACGAAACGCATCGTCCTGCCCGGCGGGCGGCGCAACAGGAGAGCGGGCAACTCCCCGATAAATCCCCATTTATACCCATAATCCCCCTTCCCCCCGGAGGTGATTTACTCATGAAGGAGCTTCGCCGCAATATGCGCTTAGTTGGCATGATCGTGGTGACGATGTTCATCGCGCTGGCGGTGTGGTTTGCCATGACGGTGTACACCCAGGGGTCCATCTGGGCCTCGGACATCCACAATACGAGGCTCTCGGCCTCCAACACCCTGCGGGGCGACATCACCGACCGCCACGGCAACCTGCTGGCCACCACGGCGGAGGATGGCTCCCGGCAGTATACCACCAACACCGCCGCCCGCCGCGCCCTGTCCCAGACCGTGGGCGACATCGCGGGCATGTCCGGCGTGGGCGTGGAGACCTTCTACTCCTCGCAGTTGATGGATATTTCGACTTCCCTGCTGGACAGGCTGAGCGAGCTGTTCCACGGGGCGGAGCACATCGGCTCCTCCATTCAACTGACGATAGACGGGCGCTTGCAGGCGTACATATCGTCCCAATTCCCAAAGGGCTACGAGGGCGCAGTGTGCGTGATGAACTACCGGACGGGGGAGATACTGGCCATGGTCTCCCTGCCGGACTACGACCCCTATGAGATCATGTCCCGCTCCGACGCCGAGGTGCAGGACACGGCGTTTTTGAACCGCTGCTTGCAGGGGCTGTACACGCCCGGCTCCGTGTTCAAGATCGTGACGCTGGCCTCGGCCATCACCAACGACCCCAACGTCATCGACCAGCCCTTCACCTGCGCAGGCACCTGGGAATATCAGGGCGGGCGCATCGTCTGCGCGGGGAACAATGCCCACGGCAACGTGGACCTCAAGACCGCCTTTAAGCGGAGCTGCAACGTCACCTTCGGCAAGCTGGCCTATCAATTAGGGCTGGATCGCCTGCGCGCCACGGCGGAGCTGTTCGGCTTCAATGAGAACTTCAAGTTCGGGGACTTCGTGGTCTACAATTCATCTTTTCCCAGGACGTCCAGCGGCCTCTCCGGGCTGGTCTGGGCGGGCATCGGACAGGGCCAGGTGCTGGTGACGCCGCTGCACATGACCATGATCGCCTCCGCCGTCGCCAACCGGGGCGTCATGATGAAGCCCATGCTGGCCATGCAGATCACCAACTCCCTGGGGACGGTGACCTCGTCGGGGCAGCCCATCGCCTACCGGCAGGTGCTGTCCGAGTCCGCGGCCAGCAAGATCGCGGAGTATATGTATGAAGCCGTCCAGTCCGGCACCGCCACGCGGGCGCAGATTCAGAACTACACCGTCTGCGGCAAGACCGGCTCTGCCGAGATCAGCGACGACAAGTCCGTGGAGACCAACGCCTGGTTCACTGGCTTCATCTACGACGACGCCCACCCCTACGCCATCGCCGTGGTCATCGAGGGCGGCGGCGCCGGCGCGCGAATGCCCAGCGAATTGGCCGCGAAGTCACTGACGGCGGCCATACAATACGTCGGTTGACAGCCGTCAGGATAGTGAGTATAATTTGAAAGACATCATCAATGGGGACGCGTTGTTCTTCTTCGAGGGCAGGCCCGCGGAGCTGGAACTGTATGAAGCGCTGGCAAGGGAATTGCTGGCGCGATACCCCGATACGGAGACACGGGTGCAAAAGACCCAGATCAGCTTTTATGATGGGCGCATGTATGCCTGCATTTCCCTGACCCCGGTCAGAAGAAAGGCCGAGCGCCCGTCCCACTATATTACCGTCACCTTCGGCCTCGATCATCCGCTGGACGACCCGCGGGCTGTGGCGGTGCCGGTGAGGGCAAATCGGTATACGCACCATGTTATTGTAGGCAAAAAGGACGAAATCGATCAAACCCTGCTGGAATGGATTGACATGGGGAGACAGTCATGGAATTGTGTCCGAAAAGAAAGCCCAATCGGCTGAAAATGATCAACTACAATGAAAATGGCGCGTACTTCATTACGATCTGTTCGGCGAACAAAGCCTGTATATTCTGGACAAGCCCTGTAGGGGCGGCGTTTCGCCGCCCGCCCTTTCCGCCAACACAGGCTATATAGCAAACGAGAGGAACTGAGACCATGCTTGAATTCAAAAACGTCACCAAAAAATACCTCCGCCGTGCGGCGTTGGAGGATGTGAGCTTCTCGGTGGAGCCGGGGCAGGTCTGCCTGCTGCTGGGGCCGAATGGGTCGGGCAAGACCACGTCCATGAAGCTCATCGCGGGGCTGACCCGGGAGACCTCGGGCCAGGTGTTCTTCGACGGCCAGCGCATCGGCGCGAGGACCAAGGCCCGCGTGGCCTACATGCCCACGGAGAACTACTTCTACAGCTACATGACCATTAATGACGCGGGGAAATACTATGCGGATTTCTTCGACGACTTCCGCGCGGACCGCTTCGAGCGCTGGCTCCGGGACATGAACCTGGACGGCAAGGACAGAATATCGAAGCTCTCCAGCGGCATGGCGGCGAAGCTGCGACTGGCGCTGATCCTGAGCCGGGACGCGAAGCTGATGCTGTTCGACGAGCCGCTGAACGGCGTGGACATCCTCACCCGCCAGCAGGTCATCGAGGCCATACTGACCGCCCGCGACCCGGAGCGGGCGCTGCTGATCTCCACCCACTTAGTGGACGAGCTGGAGGACGTGGTGGATTCCTGCATCTTCCTGAAGGAGGGCCGTCTGGTCACCTGCGGGAGCAAGGCGGAGACCTGCCAGGGCAAGACCCTCAAGGACCGCTACATCGAAATCTACGGGCACACCTCGGAGGGAGGCGACATCAATGCTTAAATTGATGAAATACGAGTTTCGGAAGATGCGGACGGTGCTGCTCATCATGGTGGGCGCGCTGGTGGTGCTGGAGGCGGGCTTTCTCATCGGGGATAAAATTGACAGCTATCGTCTGGTGGGCATCAGCCTGGGGCTTCTGACGGCGCTGGTGTTCGCGGTATATATCTACATCCTTCTGGCGGGCATCAAGAGCTATTCCAATGAGCTGAACGACAAGACCGGCTACATGACCTTCATGGCTCCCGTCAGTCCGCTGGGCGTGGTGGTGTCCAAGCTGCTGTTTACGATCATCGCGGCGGTCTGCGTGACGGCACTGTTCGGCACGGCGGTCTACTATGACTTCGCCATGGAATTCAGGGACCTCGAGCTGGACCCCGAGGCCATGCAGGGCATCAACTTCGCCCTGTCCCTGATGACCGGCGGCCTGGGCGGCGAGATCACGCTGTTCCGGGTGATACTGAACCTGGCCTTTGAGGCGGGCACGGTGCTCATCGAAATCATGCTGACCCTCTGCACCGCCTATCTGGCGATAACCCTCAGCGCCACGTTTCTTCAGAACAAGAGGGGCTTCATCCGCTTCGCGGTGAGCG
Organism: uncultured Eubacteriales bacterium; assembly: GCA_902785105.1. Lineage (GTDB taxonomy): Bacteria > Bacillota > Clostridia > Christensenellales > Aristaeellaceae > UBA2862. Next base: position 12,302 of record CACZXF010000049.1, read on the forward strand.
CGGCGCTGTTCATCGCGCTGAGCTTCATCACCTCGAAAGTGGGCGGGCTGATCCATCCCGCCGAGAATGTGGAGACCACCGCCCAGCTCCTGCGCCTGCTGGGCATACAGGCCGCCGTGGACTTCGCCTTCGCGGCGCTGTTCGCCGGGGCCTCCGCCTGGCTGCTGGACAGAAAGGTGAGCCTGTGATGGACGACATGCAAAAATTGATGGAGGATTGGAACCCCTTCCAGTTTGAGGAGGACATGAATTACGTCCACCTCAACCCCACGCTGGAATGGAAGATTTCCAACCTCCCCGACTCCCCCGGATGCTATCTGATGCGGCATCAGGGGGAGATCATCTATGTGGGCAAGGCCAAGAACCTGAAGAACCGGGTCAGCCAGTACTTCCGCCCATCCCGGCAGCACACGCCGAAGGTGAAGGCCATGGTGTCGAAGATCGATGACTTCGACATCATGCTGGTGGACGGAGAACTTGAAGCCTTTACTTTGGAATGCAACCTCATCAAGCTCCACAAGCCCCACTATAACATCCTGCTGAAGGATGACAAGCACTACCCCTTCATCCGCGTGGACATGAAGGAGCGCTACCCCAGGGTGCAGCTCGTCCGGCGGCAGGAGAAGGACGGCGCGAAGTACTTCGGCCCCTTCCAGGGTGCGACGGTGGTGCGGGAGGTGCTGGACGTGGCGCGGATGGTGTTCCCCATCCGTGAATGCAACTACACGCTCCAGCCGGACAAGCCTCGCCGCCCCTGCGTGCATCATCAGGTGGGCCAGTGCCCCGCCCCCTGCGCCGGGCTGGTGAGCGAGGAAGAGTATTTGCAGACCATCCGCAATGTCACCGACTTCCTGAATGGCAAGTATGCCCCGGTGCTGGACGAGCTGAAAAAGCGGATGATGGAGGCGTCGAAGGAGCTGAACTACGAGCGGGCCGCCGTCTACCGCGACCGCATCAAGGCCGTGGAGGCCGTGATGCAGAAGCAGAAGGCCATCTCCACCGCCATGGGCGATCAGGACATACTGGCCGCGCTGCCCCACGACGCCGACGCCATGGTGCAATTGATGTTCGTCCGCTCCGGGCGGCTTATCGGCTCCGAGCGGTTCACGCTGGAAGGCGCGGGGGACGAGCCCATGGGCGACGTGCTGACACAGTTCATCCTCCAATACTACGACTTGGAGAACATGCCGCCCCACGAATTATTGCTGTCCGTCATGCCCGACGAGCGGCCCGTCATCGAACAGCTTCTGACCGACCTCCACGGGCGGCGGGTCTACCTCGCCATGCCCCTCCGGGGCGAGAAGCGCAAGCTCATCAACATGGCGGTGAAGAACCTCAAAGACGAAATCCATAAATTGGACAAGCGCAACGCCAATTCCTATGCCCGGACCACCGGGGCTTTGGAGGAATTGCAAAGCGTCCTCTGCCTCGAAAACTTGCCCCGCCGCATCGAGGGCTATGACATCTCCAACACTCAGGGGGCACAGTCTGTGGCCAGCGAGGTGGTGATGGTGGACGGGCTCGCGGCTAACAAGGAATACCGCCGCTATCGCATCAAGACCGTGGAAGGGGCCAACGACTTCGCCTCCATCGCCGAGGTCATCAGCCGCCGCCTGTCCCACGGTTTGAGGGAAATTGAAGAGCGGAAGGAACAGGGGCTGGACATCGAGGGCGGCAAGTTCTCCTGGCTGCCCGACCTGATACTCATCGACGGCGGCAAGGGCCAGGTGCTGGCCGCACGGGAGGCCATGCGGGAACTGGGGCTGGACATCCCCATGTTCGGCCTCGCCAAGCGCATTGAGGAGATTGTGCTGCCGGACGAGGAGGAGTCCATATTATTGGACAGACATTCCAACGCCCTCCATCTCATACAGCGCGTCCGCGACGAAGCCCACCGCTTCGCCATCATCCACCACCGCACCCTCCGGGGCCGCGCCTCCATCGCCTCCCGGCTGGACGGCGTGCCCGGCGTGGGGGAGAAGCGCCGCAAGGCCATATTGAAGCACTTCAAAACCGTCGAAGCCCTCATGGACGCAAGCCCCGAGGACATCGCCCAGGCCCCCGGCGTGCCAAAGGGCGTGGCCGAGGCGGTTTATAAATACCTGCATGAGGAGAGCAAAAAAGAACCAGAGACGCCCGAGGAATGAGCGTCTCTGGTTTTTATAAACAGGGATTTGTCGAGGTGTTTGTTCGAGGCCACCTCATCCGCCCCTTCGGGGCACCTTCCCCTCAAGGGGAAGGCTTTTGGGGTACCGGTAACCCAGCCCCTGCCTTCCCCTTGAGGGGGTTTCCCACAATCCTTTAATCCCACACCTGCACTTTTCCCTCTTCCACCAGCAATTCGTCCACGCTGGCTACAAATTCCTGCTTTTCCGCGGTGCAGATCTCCCAGGTCTTGGCCCAGTGGAGGGCGACGACGGATTCCTGGGGGAAGGACCAAGCGCGGATGGTGCGGTTCTTGGTCTGGCGGAAGTACTTTTTGTCGCTGGCCCCCGCGCCCTTGGGATTGTAGGCGATCTCGAAGTGGAAGTGGACGGGATAGTCGCCCCCGGAATTGCCGCAATAGCCGATGGGGTCCCCGGCCTCGACTTTGACCTTTTTGCAGTTGCGCCTGATGTTCCCGGCGAAGGCGGAAAGGTGCTGATACTCGGTGTACCAGCCGTTGCCGTGGTCGATGACGACGTACATGCCGTCGCCGCCCTTCACGCCCGCGTAAGCCTTGCCCCCGGCGGCGGCCACCACCAACTGGCTCGTGGTCACCGCGCCGATGTCGATGCCGTGATGCAGCCACGACGGCCAGGAGCCGCCCTGATGGCTGTGGATGCGCCCCGCGTTGCGCCAGCCCACGTGGGAGGTGATGTGCTCCAGCACCGGCCGCCCCGGCAGCGGCCACACCAGCTTGCCCGGATACACCCGGTCGCTGGGCTTGAGGAGCTTTTTGATCTCCTTCGAGGTGACATCCGGGTAGGGGATGACATAATCATCGGGGTCGTCGTTCCTGATCTCCGGCTCCGGGGCCACGGTTTCCTCCGGCGCGGGGGTCTCCTCCTCGCCGCCGCCCAGCTCCACCACCGCCTCGGAAACTGCCGCCTCGATGGACGATTCTTCTTCGCCCAGGGCAAACGCTCCCGGCAGCAGGCAGAGAATCAGCAGCGCGCACAGGTATTTCTTCATGGGGAAACCTCTCTCTGACAAAATATGTGTGAGGTGAGTATAACACACCCACCCGGCGTTTTCAACGCGGTTTACTTCCGCGCCCCACAAATATCAAAAATCCGTCGTTAGTGTCAGAGCGGTCCTCTCCTTTGCCGCTTGATAAACAGGGATTTATCGGGGTAATGCGTAATTCATAATTCATAATGCGTAATTGGAAAATACCTATCGTGTCAGCATTCTCATAATTATGAATTACGCATTATGAATTATGAATTGTCCAACAAATTCCAATTCATCGAGAACGCTAAATCTATAACAGAGCGCCGCCATCTGTTCACGCTTTTTCAACGGAAAATGCGCAAATACAGGAAGGATTATTTTGCTCGAATGGGGAAATAATATAGGTTAATACTTTTTCAAACGAGGTCATATCCGATGAAAAAAACGGCTTTGGCGCTCTCGGCGCTGCTGATCTTCATATTGTGCCAGGGGCTGGCGCTGGCAGAGGAAAATCTGATCGTCAACGGCGATTTCTCCCGGATGGACGGCGATCTGCCGCTGGGCTGGCGGAAGGAGCTGTGGCTGACGGACGCGGGCATCAGCCTGCTTTCCGTCATCGACGACGGGTATGACGGGGCTGGCATAAGCGTCAGCAACGTGGACGCCAACGACGCCCGCTACGCCCAGACCGTGGACGTGGAGCCCAACAGCCTCTATCGCCTCAGCGGACAGGTCTGGGCCGAGGACTGCGATGAATCCAGCTACGGCGCGACGCTGTCCATCGGCGGGGTGTTCGTCTACTCCGAATCCAAATACGACACCGGCGGTCAGTGGGAACATGTGGAGCTGTATGGCAAGACCGGCCCGGACCAGCATACCCTGGACGTGTTCTGCCGCGTGGGCGGCTATGGCGCGCTGGGCCGGGGCAAGGGCCGCTTTGACGACATCGAGCTGGTGAAGCTGGACAAGGCCCCCTTCGGAGCGACGGTGAACGACTTCTTCACCGAGGACAGGGGCAGCGACACGCAGACCACCACCGACCCCGGCGAACCGGAGCGCTACACCGAGGCGTGGCTGCTGTTCACCTGCGTCTATATCTTTTTGGCCGCGGGGCTGATGCGCAAGCGTCCGTCGCTGAAAAACGATGAAAAGACCATGAAGCGGGAGCTCATCATCGTGCTGGCCCTCGCGTTTGTCATGCGCGTCATCGTGGCCCTGCGGGTGCCCGGTTATAACACGGACATCTCCTGCTTCACCGCCTGGTCGGAGCGGATATTCTCGCTGGGGCCGCTGAACTTCTACGCCCCGGACTACTTCTGCGACTACCCGCCGGGATACATGCTGCTGCTGTGGCCGGTGGGACTGGTCCGGAGCATATTCAACCTCAGAACCGACACCGCGGTCTATCGTCTCATCCTCAAGCTGCTGCCCATGCTGGCGGATGTGGCGGGGGCGTGGCTGGTGTGGCGCGTGGCCCGCAAGCGCATGTCGGAGAACATCGCGCTGACGCTGGCCGGGCTCTACGCCCTCAACCCCGCCGCCATCTGCAATTCCGCGGCCTGGGGGCAGATCGACGCATTGCTGACCCTGCTCATCGCGCTGTGTGCCGTGGCCGCCGGGGAGGGCAAGTATTTCCGGGCGCTCATGTGGTTTGCCGCCGCCATGCTCATCAAGCCTCAGGCGCTGCTGTTCGCGCCGCTGGGACTGGTAGCGCTCATCGTCGGCATCATATGGGCAGAGGACGGCGCGGCGCGTGCCTCTCGCATAAGGGGCTTTCTGCTGGGGACGGTCTGCTGTCTGGCTGTGCTTTACCTGGCGGGGGTGCTGTCTTGTCTCGACCAGAGTGACGGCATCGGCGGCGCTTTCGGCAGCGCCATCGGCTGGATGGTCAACCAGTATTCCGGGGCCATGCAGGGCTACCGCTACATGACCATCAACACGCTGAACCTCTACAACCTGCTGGGGCTGAACTGGGCGGGGGTGGAGGCTCACCCCACCGTGATGACCGTCGCGTGGGTATTGTTCGGCCTGTCCTACGTCTATACCGCCGCCCTCTGCGTGGCGGCGCGGAAGAAGCCCCAGCGTCTGCTGCTGCTGGGCGGGGCGCTGATCATGCTGATCTCCGCCTTCGGGCCGATGATGCACGAGCGCTATGTGTTCCCCGCCATGCTGCTGCTGGCGCTGGCCTTCGCCTGTGACCGGGATGTGCGGATACTGGGGAGCCTGATCGCGCTGACGGCCACGCTGTTTCTGAATGAAGTGCTGGTATTGCAGGGCGGCATGACCGCGGCCAACTACGGCCACCTGCAATCCTCGGAGGACTGGCTGAACCGGGCCGTGTCCGTCCTCGTGATGCTGAACGGGCTGTTCATCGGCTGGACGTCCTTCGACATCTGCGTCCGCAACCATCTGGTGCCCCTCCGCGCGGCCCGGAGCGACGCTATGCCCGCCGGGGCCTATACGCTCGCCCATCCCACGGACTATAAGCTGAACCTGCGCCGGGCGGATTACCTGCTGATGGCCGCCGTGACGCTGGCCTATTCCGTGCTGACCTTCACCAACTTAGGTGTCACCAAAGCGCCCCAGACCGGCTGGACCTCCAGCGTCTCCGGGGAATCGGTGGTGTTCGACCTGGGCGAGACCCGCACCTTCCGCATGACCTACTACGGCGGCATCTGCAATTCCAACTTCCGGGTAGCGCTGTCCGACGACGGCACGACCTGGTCGCTGGAGGGCTACGGCAAGTACAATCAGGGCGAAATCTTCCGCTGGCTGTGGTTCACCCCGCTGGACGAGGAGGACAACACCCTCTATGCCGAGGACCTGGACCAGGCGAACATCCCCATCAAGCTGAACACGGCCACCGCCGCCAATCAGGACCCGATGCAGACCGCACGGTTCGTGCGCATCACCGCCAACTCCGCGGGGCTGAACCTGTGGGAGGTGGGCTTCATCGACGAGAACGGCGCGCCTTATCCCGTGGCGGACGTCTGGCAGGAGAACCAGACCGCCGAGTCCGACAGCGACGCCCACGCCCTCATCGACGAGCAGGACACCGTCCCGGCCTATCCCAGCTATCTCAACTCCACCTACTTCGATGAAATTTACCACGCCCGCACGGCCTACGAGCATCTCCACGGCATGTCCGTCTACGAATGGACTCACCCGCCGCTGGGCAAGGTGTGGATGATGCTGGGCATACAGCTCTTCGGCATGACGCCCTTCGGCTGGCGTTTCATGGGCGCGCTGGCGGGTGTGCTGATGCTGCCGGTGATGTACCTGCTGGTGAAGCAGCTGACGAAGGACAGCCGCCTCTCCATGATCGCCATGTGCCTGCTGGCGCTGGATTCCATGCACTTCACCCAGACCCGCATCGCCACCATCGACAGCTACGCGGTGTTCTGGATCATGCTGGAATACCTGTTCATGTTCCGCTACTGCCAGATGAACTGGAACCATCAGCCCCTCGGCAAAACACTCGTCCCGCTGGGCCTGTGCGGCGTCACCATGGGCGTGGCCTGCGCCACCAAGTGGATCGGCATCTACGCGGCGGCGGGGCTGGCGGTGCTGTTCTTCTGGACCCTCTACCGCCGCCTGCGGGAGTATCGCTATATCGAGAATGAAAACCACACGGTTCGCAATACCATCATCACGCTGGCCTTCTGCATCGTGTTCTTCATCGCCATCCCCCTGCTGATCTACTATTTCAGCTATTACTGGCACCTGCGGGCCGAGGGCCTCTCCAGCCTGGGCGGGATGCTGAACGGGCGCTGGGTGAAGCGCGTCTTTGAGATACAGCAGAACATGCTCAACTACCACGCGGGCCTCGGCGGCGACACCCACTATTTCCGCTCTCCCTGGTATCAGTGGCCGGTGATCTGGTGGCCCATGTGGTACTATTCCGGCACGGGGTTCATGCCCGAGGGCACCATCTCCTCCATAAGCTGCATGGGCAACCCGGCGGTGTGGTGGTTCGGACTGGCGGCGCTGATCTATATCTTCGCCCGCCTCTGCCTCGACCGCCGCGCCCACCGCAGCCATATGATGACGGTGATCGGCTTCGCCTCCCAGTTCCTGCCCTGGGTGCTGGTGCCCCGCTCCACCTTCATCTACCACTACTTCGCCTCCGTCCCATTCATCATCCTCGCCTCCGCGCTGGCGCTGGGTGAGCTGAGGAAGGTCTCCCCCAAGGGCTACAAGGCCGTGACCGCCGCCCTGCTGGCCGCCGCCGCTGTCCTCTTTGCCGCCTTCTATCCCCTCGAAAGCGGCCTGCCCTGCCCGAGGGAATACGCGAAGTATCTGAGATGGTTTAAGTGGTATAATTATTGAGGGGAAACGATTTAATGCTTCCTGATAAACGGGGATTTGTCGGGGAGATGCACACTCTCCTGTAGGGGCGGCGTTGCGCCGCCCGCCGGGTAGGACGATGCGTTTCGTTGGGGGCGGGCGCCGAAACGGCGCCCCTACAGTTCCAACTTATCAAGGCCACTGAACAGGGATGAATCCCCGAATATATTGAAATACGATAAAAATATATTGACAACCTCCGCATATCGTGGTATCATCATATCGAATCACGATAAACGGAGGCTGTCTTGCATGTGGAAGAGAATCGGCGCGGCGGGGGTGTGCCTGCTGCTGCTTTGCAATGTGCTGTGCATGGCGCTGTGCCCGGTATTGGGTCTTGAATATGAAATGCGGAACAAGGGGCTGTGGCTGCTGTGCGTGACCATAGCGCTTTTCGCGCTGCTGCTGAGGGGCGGGGACAGCGGGTTCCGGCTGACGATGCTTCCGCTGCTCTGTCTTGGGCTGTTCGTGCTGTTCATCGGCGCGTCGGACATCCGGTTTTGTGAATACATGCTGATGCTCGCAGACCTCGCCCTCGCCGCCGCGCTGTTTTTCCGGGCCGGGGCGGGAAAGTGGGCGAAGGCCGTCGCTGGCGGTCTCTCGGCGCTGCTGGTTCTGCCCGTTGTGCTGTTCATCGGCCTGGCCTTCATCTTTGGTGACTTCGGCTATACCACCGCGATGTCCTCGACATCGCCCGGCGGCACATATCACATTGATGTCCGAATCGTCGATGAAGGGGCACTGGGCGGGCGGACGTTTTACGCCCTCTACCCCTCCGGCGCTCCCGTGGACCTTCCCTTCGGCACGCTGGGCAGACCGCTGGCCAGCTTTCAGGACGGCTGGATCGACCCCGCCGACCTGAAGATCACCTGGCAGGACGAATCGACACCTGTCGTCAACCACCATATCTGGCACTGGCAAAAGGAGAATTGAAACATGCCCTATAAGCTCATCGCCCGCTATTCCCTCAACGCGCTGGCCTTCGGGCTGGTCGTCGGGGTGCTGTGGCTGGTCGTCCGCCTTATCTGTATCCGCCGTCCGCTGGACCGGCGGGACGGGCTGTGGCTGGCGACGATGGTCTACCTCGGCATGGTGCTGGAGATCATCGGCCTGCGCCTCGGCCTCCAGCCCATCGCGCCGCTGACCACCGTCCCCCGGCTCCAGCTTATGTATACCACTGTCGAACAGTGGCACAAGGGCCCCGGATTGTTCATCTACCATGTGGCCGGAAACATCATGTGGTTCGTCCCCGTGGGATTCTTCCTGTCCCGGCTGTTTCCGGGAACCCGTCCCATTCACGCCCTGCTGACTGGGCTGGCGCTGTCCCTGCTGGTGGAGACGCTGCAATACCTCCTGGGCACCGGCCTCCCCGACATCGACGACGTCCTGCTGAACACCCTCGGCGCGGGGCTGGGCGGCATGATTATGGCTCGAAGTCGTTTATAATTGGGGATTTGCCGGGGGGCCACCCGCTCTCCTGTAGGGGCGGCGTGCGCCGCCCGCCCGATAGAACGTGCCGTTTTGCAGGAGGGCGGGCGCCGAAACGGCGCCCCTACAGGGTTGGTGTGACTCCCCTACAAATTCCAATTTGCCAAGGGTGCGCGTTGTAACGCGGCGCCCTGCGTTCATCATTCCCCGGTGACGGGAATAGTGACGCCCTCGCGCTTTTGCTGCTTCTTCTCCGCGGCGCAGCGCAGCTCGGCCATGGCCTGGGGGATCAGCTCGATGAGCCGGTCCACGCTCTGGCAATACTGGGCGGGCACCAGCCGCACCTGCTCCCCGGAGGACACCAGGAAGCCCAGCGGCGACACGGTGACCCCCGCGCCCGCGCCGCCGGCGAAGGGGATGTCTGAATCGGTGGCCTCGGCGCTCTTTTGCCGGGCCTGGCTCTCGCCGTACTCGCCGCCGCCCGCCACGAAGCCGAAGCTCACGCGGGAGATGGGGATCAGCGTCGTCCCGTCGGCGGTGGTGATGGCCTCGCCGATGACCGTGTTCACGTCCACCATGTCCCGCAGGCTCTCCATCGTGGTGGTCATGAGGCTTTCAATCGGATGCTTGTCCATGGATGAATCCTCCCTTTCATTGTTCGCAATACCGCCAGCATAATTTGCCCCGTTCGCGCCCGGAGCATACCCCGAAGCTCAAAGGTCAATTCATCGGAAAACACGGGCTGCACATCCACCCGCAACCGCTCCGCTCGACCCGCCAGCGACCGTCCCAGCCCGTTCAGTCCGCCGCAGAGCAGCGCCGTCGCTGCCGCGTCCCCCAGCGACACCCGGCCCACCAGCTCCACCCGGTCAAACCGCATCCGCCGAAGCACCGGCCAGACCGCGTGAAATCCCGGCTTCTTCCCGTCCGTGTTATTTCCCACCCTTAACGCGCGACCCGCCCGCCGCCGCGCCGCGACCACGTCAAAAGCCGCTACGCCCGTCCCTGCCCGAAGACCCTTCACTCTGACGGCCAGGTTCACCGGGACGGACAACAAATAAAACAGCATTTCCCCAAAGGCAATGAGATAGACAAGCATATGCGCCTCCAAATTCGCAAAAAAAAGTGTCAAGGAGAACCGTCCCCGGTGACACAAAACACAACCGCGGGAAAAAGTGTCAACAGGGACGGTTCTCCGTGACACTAAAAGTGTGTCAAAGAGAACCGTCCCTGTTGACACATTTTTGGGAATTCTTCCTTTGTGAAATAGCTTTTCCATATTGTCCGTATTTATTCTATTTTTCAATTGACCTGCTGTGATATAATAATAGGGTTGAAAATGGGAGTGATTTTGTGATTCGGGATACAGTGTTGGGCGAAGAACTGGCGCTGGAGACGGCGGCGGGACTTTTTTCGCCGGGGCACATCGACCGGGGCACGCTGGCGATGCTGAGCGTGGCACCCTTCACGCCGGGCATGAAGGTGATGGACCTGGGCTGCGGCTGCGGCGTGGTGGGCATCCTGGCGGCGAAGAAGTGCGGCGCGGAGAACGTCTGGATGTCGGACGTCGACCCCAAGGCCGTTGAAATTGCGCTGCACAATGCAAAATTCAATGATGTTTCCGGTGTGCACTGCGTCGTGTCCGACGGGTTTGACAATGTGGACGCCGCCGGGTTCGACCTCATACTCTCCAACCCGCCCTATCAGTCCGACTTTGCCGTGGCGAAGCGGTTCATCGAAAAGGGCTTCAATCGTTTGAAAATCGGCGGCACGCTGTTGATGGTGGTCAAGCGCCGGGACTGGTACAAAAACAAGCTGTCCGCCATATTCGGCGGGGTCAAGATTCACGAAATCGACGGCTATTTTGTGTTCGAGGCCCAGCGACGAATGGCACATTACGCCGGGAAAAAGAACAAAACCGCGCGACAATTGCCACAAACATAAAATTATAGTAATGATTTCTTTGCTTGACATCATAATTATGGGATAGTAAAATATAATTGTAGTCGTGTAGAATAATGGGAATTTTTGTTTACAAGACTCAATTTAATTCCGGAGAATTTAGCAATATTGACGAAAAGGAGGAATGTGGAACAATGAATGGTGCAATCGTCGCATTGATTGCGCTGATTGCGTTGGCTGCCGGCCTCGCCGCGGGATATTTTTACCGCAAGAACAGCATGGAGAAGAAGATCGGCCAGACCGAGGAATATGTGAACAACATGCTGGAGGAGGCCAACCACAAGGCTGAGGAAAAGAAAAAGGAAGCCGTGCTGGAAGCCAAGGAAGAGATCATCCGCTTGAAGTCGGAGCTTGATAAAGAAGTTCGGGACCGCCGCAACGAGGTCTCGCGGCTGGAGCGCAGGGTCAATCAGCGCGAGGAGCAATTTGACAAGAAGTTGGACAACCTGGAAGCCCGGGAGGAGGCGCTGAACGACAAGTATCGCGATGCCGAGCGCCTGCAGGCCGAGGCCCAGGAGATGCACGACAGGCAGCAATCGGAGCTTGAGCGGATCGCCGGCATGACCGCCGACGAGGCCAAGCAGATCCTCATCGACCGTATCCAGAAGGACGCTTACCACGATGCCGCCGTGATGGTGCGCGAGGTGGAGGCCCAGGCCCGGGAGGAGGCGGACAAGAAGGCCCGCAACATCGTCTCCCTGGCGATCCAGAAGTGCGCCGCCGACCACGTGGCGGAGACCACGGTGTCCGTGGTGGCGCTGCCCAACGACGACATGAAGGGGCGCATCATCGGCCGCGAGGGCCGCAACATCCGCACCCTTGAGACGGCCACCGGCGTCGATCTCATCATCGACGACACCCCGGAGGCGGTCATCATATCGGCCTTCGACCCGGTGCGGCGCGAGGTCGCCCGCATCGCCCTGGAGAAGCTCATCATGGATGGCCGCATCCATCCCGCACGCATCGAGGAAATGGTGGAAAAGGCCCGCCGCGAGGTGGACAACCAGATCCGCGAGGCCGGCGAGCAGGCCATCTTCGAGACCAACCTCCACGGCATCCATCCCGAGCTGGTGAAGCTGCTGGGCCGGATGCGCTACCGCACGAGCTACGGCCAGAACGTGCTGCGGCACTCCATCGAGGTCAGCCACCTGGCGGGCGTCATGGCCGCCGAGCTGGGCGCGGACGTCACGCTGGCGAAGCGCGCGGGCCTGCTGCACGACATCGGCAAGGCCATCGACCACGAGGTGGAGGGCACCCACGTCACCATCGGCGCGGACCTGGCCAAGAAGTTCCGGGAGAACGACCTGGTGGTCAACGCCATCATGGCCCACCACGGCGATGTGGAACCCAAGAGCGTGGAGGCCGTGCTGGTGCAGGCCGCCGACGCCATCTCCGCCGCCCGTCCCGGCGCTCGCCGCGAGTCGCTGGAGAACTACATCAAGCGCCTGGAGAAGCTGGAGAACATCGCCAATTCCTTCGACGGCGTGGATTCCTGCTACGCCATCCAGTCGGGCCGCGAGATCCGCGTGATCGTTAAGCCCGAGGACGTCAACGACGCCGGCACGCTGATCCTCGCCCGCGAGATCGTCAAGCGCATCGAGGCAGAGATGGAATACCCCGGACAGATCAAGGTCAACGTCGTCCGCGAGACCCGCGCTGTCGAGTTCGCAAAATAAGCGCATACAACACAAACCCGTCATGCCAGTGTCTTCTGGCTTGACGGGTTTTCTTATATAAACGTACTCCCCTTGTAGGGGCGGCGTTGCGCCGCCCGCCCTGCCCGTTGCGCGTTGTTGGACCTGGCGGGCGGCGCAACGCCGCCCCTACGGGCATAGATGTTCAACATTTTATAACACAACCGCAATTCATGCGTTTGCCGTGGCCGTCCACTCATCTCCCGTTGTGGTCTCAAAGCTCAAAATGCTGCTGCCGGTTCTTCAACCGCCGGACAAACTCGGCGTCTGCCCCGGAAAAGTTGTATTCGGGCAGTTCCTCCGGCGCGGCCCAACTGATGGCGTCGCAATCGACGGGGACGGGCTCGCCCTCGCGGATGGCGCAGAGGTAAAACAGCACCAGCACGGCCTTCTCGGGGTAGTGGTACAGCACGGCGTCGCAGACGCAGCCCACCTCCACCTTGATGTCCAGCTCTTCTTTTAATTCCCGCGCCAGCGCTTCTTCGGGGCTTTCCCCCTCCTCTAACTTGCCGCCGGGGAACTCCCATTTGAGGCCGTTGTGGACCTCGGGCTTGCGGCGGCAGATCATCACGCGCCCGTCGCGCAGCACGACGCCCGCCGAGACGATCAGCGGGCGGTTGTATTGAGTCGCTTCATCCATCGTTACAAATTCTCCCATACATATGCCTTTAGTCTTATGGCGGCGATGTCCTCGTCGGGACCTTCCACGTCCACGCGGATCAGCGCCTCCTGCTTAATGCCCAGCCCCATCAGCGCAAGGATTCGCCGCCCGTCGGCGGACTTGTCGCCGCAGGTGACGGTGACGCTGGATTCAAATTCGCTGCACGCCTTGACGAACATCCCCGCGTGCCGGGCGTGCATCCCCACGGGAATTTTGACGGTATACATAAATGACTTCATATCATGCCTCCAATATTGCGGCGATTTCCCGGCGGACCTTCTCCAAATCCGGACAGGTCAGCAGGGGAATGAGCGCGTTGACCTCCTCGATGGGCTTATCCCACCATTTCAGGCGCTCCAATAATTCTATGAGTCCATCGTCGAACCTCATGCGAACGACGCGGGCCGGATTCCCGGCGGCGACGGCGTAGGCGGGGATGTCGCTTCCCACTACGCTGTTTAAACCGATGATGGCCCCATCCCCGATGTGGATGCCGGGCAGTATGGTGGCGTTCTGGCCGATCCAGACGTCGTTGCCCACCACGGTGTCCCCCTTCAGCGGCAGCGCGTCCAGGGGCGGCGGCGACATCTCCCAGCCCTCCATGATGTAAAACGGATAGGTGCTCACGGCGCTCATCTGATGGTTCGCCCCGTTCATCACAAACTCCACCCCCGCCGCGATCTGGCAGAATTTGCCGATGATGAGCCGGTCCCCAAGGAATTCATAGTGATGCGTGACCCGGCTCTGAAAGTCCTCCCCGTCATAATAGGTGAAGTCCCCGACGATGACGTTCGGGCAGGTGATGGTGGGCTTGACGTGGGTCATGTACTGCGCGGCGGGCACCGGATGAACGCGGTTCGGGTCGGGGAGTATGCCGTTTTTCATGAGAACCTCCGATGCAGAAATTACAACCTGCATAATATACCTCCAGCCGTCCCTGACGCACAGGGGCGGCTGGCAGGTGTACCTTGCTTTAGCGATTCAGCGTAATGATGACCCGGCGATAGGGCTCTTCGCCCTCGGAGTGGGTGGTGACGTCGGGGTCATTCTGGAGGGCGGAGTGGAGGATGCGGCGCTCGTAGGGGTTCATGGGCTCCAGCGAGACGCGCTTGCCGCTCTTCTTGGCGCGGCCGGCCATGCGGACGGCCAGCTTGCGGAGGGCTTCCTCGCGCTTGGCGCGGTAATTTTCGGTGTCGATGGAGATGCGCAGGTAGTCATCCCTGCCGCGGTTGACGGTCAGGCTGGTGAGGTACTGCAACGCGTCCAGGGTCTCGCCGCGGCGGCCGATGAGCAGGCTCATGTTTTCGCCAGCCATCTCCATGCGAAGCTGTTCCTCGGTCTCCATGACCTCGATGGTCACGGGCACGTTCATGCGCTCGGTCAGGCCGGACAGGAAGCTCCGCGCGGCCTTGGCGGTGTCGGAAAGCTGGTCCTCGGCGGTGGCGACGAAGGGCTCGCGCTCGATGGGCGCGGGGGCCGGGGTCTCCACGGGGGCCTCGATGGGCGCGTTGTCCTCGGTCTCGTTCCGCTCGCCATTGCCTTTGCGACGGCGGTTGCGGCTGCGGCGCCTCTTGGGCCTGGCGGCGTCCTCGCCGTCCTCATCCTCGATGGTGTCAGCGGGAGCGACGTCGGCGGGCTTTTCTTCTTCAACTACGGGGGCTTCCGCCTTGGGGGCGGGCTTTTCGACCTTCTTCTTTTCGGGGCGCGGCTTCTTCTGGGAAGCGCCGCCGTCCAGGGAGAGCACGGGCATTTCGATGTCCAGGGCGGGGTCGTCGGCCTTGACGGTCAGCTTCACCTTCGCCTTCTTGCCGAACATGCCGAAGATGCCGGGGCTGCCCATTTCAATGACCTGGATCTCGACGTCGGCACGCTCAACGCCAAGCTGCTCCAGGCCGCTCTTGATCGCGTCGTTTACGGTCTTACCGGTGGCTTCAATGGATTTCAAGGCAAAGTGCCTCCTTAATGTGGTGGTATGGGGGTCTATAAGCAGGGATTTGCCTAAATGTCGTTCGAAGACCACCTCATCCGCCCCTTCAGGGCACCTTCCCCTCGAGGGGAAGGCTTTTGGATACCGTCGATGCAAACCTTGCCTTCCCCTTGAGGGGAAGGTGGCGCGAAGCGCCGGATGAGGTGGATTCCCGATAGCATTGGCAATTCCCAATTTCTCAACGAAAGAAAATTTACGGTTGCTTCGCCTCGCCCTGGCTGGCGGCCTCCTTGGCATCCTGGGCGTTGAACCAGGCGTTCACGGCCAGCTGCTGGACGATCTGGATGACGTTGGCGGCCATCCAATAGATGGAGAAGGCGGCGTTGGATGAGGCGCAGATGTAGACGGAGAACAGCGGGAAGAACCACTTCATCATCGGGCTGTTCATGGCGTTGGTCGCGGCGGCCGCGTCCTCCTGTTGCTTTTCCTGGACGGTCTGGAGGGCGTTGGGGTCCTTCTTCTCCTTCTTCTGCTGTCCGTTCATGATCTGGGTCATGAGGAACTGGCTCGCGCCGGCCAGCAGGGGCAGGATGAACAGGCCGTTGGAATACTGAATCAGGTTGGCGAAGTTGGTGGGCAGGGTCACGACGGGGCTGAAGAACAGAAGGTTCAGCTTCGTGGTGATGAAGGCGCTGGCCGGGGCATAGTTGACCGCGATGGCGTTGTAGGCGTCGGAGGCCAGGAAAGTCCGGGCGGCCTCGATGTTCTCAGCCGTCAGTATGGACGAACTGTTGGAGGGCGCGATCATCCGAAGGGCGTCGCCCACCGGGGGCAGTATGGTGGCGGTGAAGGAATCCGGCT
Source organism: uncultured Eubacteriales bacterium (assembly GCA_902785105.1). Taxonomy (GTDB): domain Bacteria; phylum Bacillota; class Clostridia; order Christensenellales; family Aristaeellaceae; genus UBA2862. The sequence continues at coordinate 28,337 of CACZXF010000049.1, forward strand.
GGAACACGTTCTTGATCCACAGCCAGCTCTGCAATACGCCGGCCTCCAGCGTGCCGGTCTCCTTCATGCCCAGTATCATGCTGATGGTGCGCTCGTTGCCCACCGTGCGCATGGCCGCGAACATGATGAACAGTATCGGCATCTGGATCAGCATCGGCAGACAGCCCGCCATGGGGCTGACGTGCTCCTTGCGATAGAGCTCGTTCATTTTCAGAGAGAGCTTATCGCGGTCGTTGGCGTACTTGGCCTGCAGCGCCGCCATCTTGGGCTGGATCTTCTGCATGGCCCGCATGCTCTTCTTGCTCTTGATGTCCAGGGGCAAAAGCACCAGGCGAATGATCAGGGTAAACACCACGATGGACCAGCCGTAGTTGCCCACCCAGCCGTTTATCCAGTTCAGGAACATCATGAAATATCCGGTCATCAGATCAACCTCCGTCGGTGATGAACTTCTCCCCTGTAGTTGTGCCCTGTGGCAAAGCGCCGCCGCCCGGTATGATCCCAGGCGGACATTATGAAACAAGCCCCGCCGCACCTACCGTTGCAAGGTGAATTGCGGAGCATGGATCGCCCGGTCAGGGCACGGGGTCGTAACCGCCCTTGCAGAGCGGATGGCAGCGCAATATCCGGCGGATGGCCAGATATCCCCCTTTGAGCGCGCCATATTTTTCCACCGCCTCCAGCGCGTATTGCGAGCAGGTGGGAATGAACCTGCAGCAGGGCGGATGCGCCGGGGAAATGGCGGCGCGATAGAAGCGAATGGCCCACAGCAGCGCGCGCTTGGGCAGGGTCCTCAGTTTGCGCATGGCTCTCAGGCGTCCTCCTTCAGGACGTTGGCGCGGGTCAGGAGCTTTTGAAGTTCCTTCGTCAGCGCAGGATGGCTCACGTCGGCAATGCCCTGCCGGCCGATGAGCACGTACTTGCCCCGTTTGAGCTGCGTGCGCAGCCGCCGCACGTCCTCGCGCAGCCAGCGCCGGACGCGGTTGCGGGTCACGGCGTTGCCCACCTTGCCCGACACCGAAAAGCCGATCTTCAGTTCACGGCCCTTCAGATAGATCAACACGAGGTTGCGGGAGGGGTGGGATTTCCCCTTGCGATACACATAGCGGTAGTTGCGATTGCTGCCCAGCCGATAGCGGCGGGGAAAGCGCTCGTCGCGCCTTTCGCCTTCGCGCGTCCCCTCCATGGCGGATTAAGCGGACAGAACCTTGCGGCCGCGGGCACGGCGGGCCTTCAGGACGTTGCGGCCGGCGCGGGTCTTCATGCGGGCGCGGAAGCCGTGAACCTTGGATCTCTGGCGCTTCTTGGGCTGATAGGTACGGACAGACATGTTGGAACACTCCTTACAAATTAATATGTCTCATTCGCCTTCCCGGCGAACAATGCCAATTTACAGCCTTATCAGTATAAGGGATTTCGCGCCCGATGTCAAGATGGGTTGTGTGAAATGTCACAAAGTTTTGGGGAACAGAAGGGATTTCACGACCGGTGGAAAAAGTCATAATAGGGTGATATAATGGTTGTAACAGGGTCGTGCCTGCTGGCAAACCAATTTTCAATTCCACCGGAGGTGGTTTCAATGAAGCGCGGACTGGTCCTCTGCGGCGGCGGCTCACGGGGAGCCTATGAGATCGGGGCGTGGCAGGCGCTCAACGAGCTGGGCGTGCGGCTGGACGGCGTCTACGGCACGTCCATCGGCGCGTTGAATGCGGCGCTGGTGGCCCGGGGCGACGTTCAGGCGGCGCGGGAGCTGTGGCTGAACCTGACGATTCAGAAGATCACCGCCGTTGAGGACGCGGAGGACTTCGCCATCGGCCGCATGGTCTCCAACAAATGGGACGTGGTGCCCTTCCTCGTGGAGAACGCGAAGCACCTGCGCATGGACATCACCCCGCTGGAGACCATGGCCCGGCAGGAGTGCGACGAGGCCCGCATTCGCACCGGCGGCATGGGCTTCGGCGTGATGACCTTCCGCGTGCCGCAGATGCAGGGACTTCCTATTTATATCAGGGACATGAAGCCCGGCTCCCTCGCGGACTGGGTCATCGCGTCCGCCTCCTGCTTTCCGATCTTCCCGGCGAAGCATATCGACGGCCAGCGCTACATCGACGGCGGCTACTGCGACAACCTCCCTCTGGACATGGCATTGGCCGACGGCATGGACGAGCTGGTGGCCGTGGAGCTGCACCCCTACTACACCCACCCGGAATATGCCCGGATGCCCTGGCTCAAGGTCATCCGCCCCCGCCACAGCCTGGGCGGCTTCCTCGATTTCAACCCGAAGCTGATGCGCCGCAGCCTCTGGCTGGGCTATCACGACGCCATGAAGGCCTACGGCCACTTCGACGGCTTCCTCTATACCTTCCGCCGGGTGGATGCCCTCTCCGTCGCCCCCGCCGCCCGCCGCTTCGCCCGCCGACTCTCCCTGTTCGACGGCGACTACATGCAGCGCGGCGTCCTCCGCACCGGCCAGCCCGTCAACGCGCCGCTCCACGCCGCATTGGAGACTGAGACCGATTTCGTCCCCCTGGACTGGAAGGGGACCTGGCTCCGCGGCCTCGAGCTCTGCGCCGAGATCATGGGCTTCCGCACCGACGCCATCTACGATGCCGACGCCCTCATCCGCCAGATCCGCGCCTTCTGCGCCGTCCGCCCCTGCCCCGAAAAGCTGGATGAGGCCGCCCTCCACGACGCCTGGAAAAAAGGCCCCCGCGAGACCTTCGCCCTCCTCACCCGCTGGCTCGACCTCCACGGCACCCTCCCGCCCGAGCTTTCCAGACGCCTCGGCGAACTCCCAAAGGAAACCGCCGCCGCCATGTTCATGAAATGTGTCAAGGAGGACCGTCCTCGGTGACTCATTTTTAAGATTGGCCTTGACTAATTTGTTATGTTTTTATATAATATAAGATGATGGTTTAGGCTATTACTCAACAGAATACTTACAGAATCAAAAGGAGGTAATCCCGTTGAGCATCAAACTTACCGTTGACGGCAACACCGCCGTCAGCCATGTCGCCTATGCTTTCAGCGACGTGGCCGCCATTTATCCCATCACGCCTTCCTCCCCCATGGCCGAGGTGGCCGATGAGTGGGCCGCCCATGGCAGGCTCAATCTGTTCGGCCAGAAGGTCCGCGTGGCGGAGATGCAGTCCGAAGCGGGCGCGGCGGGCGCTGTCCACGGCTCCCTGGCCGCCGGCGCCATGACCACCACCTTCACTGCCTCCCAGGGCCTGCTGCTGATGATCCCCAACATGTACAAGATCAGCGGCGAGCTGATGCCGAGCGTGTTCCACGTTTCCGCCCGCGCACTGGCCTATCACGCCCTGAACATCTTCGGCGACCATTCCGACGTCATGGCCTGTCGTCAGACCGGCTTTGCCATGCTGGCCTCCAACTCCGTTCAGGAAGCCACCGACATGGCCCTGGTCGCCCACCTTTCCGCCATCGAAGCCAGCGTGCCCTTCCTGCACTTCTTCGACGGCTTCCGCACCTCTCATGAGATCCAGAAGATCGACGCCATCGATCCCGCCAACGGCTATGAGGAGATCAAGGGCCTGGTGAACTGGGACAAGGTGAAGGCCTTCCGCGAAGGCGGCCTGAACCCCGAGCATCCGCATCAGCGCGGCACCGCCCAGAACCCGGACATCTACTTCCAGGGCCGCGAGGCTGCCAACAAGTATTACGACGCCACCCCCGCCATCGTCGAGGAGGTCATGGCCAAGGTCGCCAAGCTGACCGGCCGCAGCTACAAGCTGTTTGACTACGTGGGCGCCGCCGACGCCGAGCGCGTCATCATCTGCATGGGCTCCGGCTGCGATGCCATCGAGGAGACCGTGAACTACCTGACCGCCAAGGGCGAGAAGGTCGGCCTGGTGAAGGTCCATCTGTATCGTCCGTGGTCCATGAAGCACTTCCTGGCCGCCATCCCCGCTTCCTGCAAGAAGATCGCCGTGATGGACCGTACCAAGGAATCCGGCTCCCTGGGCGAGCCCCTGTATCTGGATGTCTGTTCCGCGCTGCTTGAGGCGGGCTGCACCGGCATCAAGGTCGTGGGCGGCCGCTACGGCCTGGGCTCCAAGGAGTTCAACCCCACCATGGTCAAGGCCATCTTCGATAACCTGGCCAAGGACGAGCCCAAGAACCACTTCACCGTGGGCATCAACGACGACGTGACCCACACCTCCCTCGAGCTGGGCGAGACCCTGGACGTGGCCCCCGCGGGCACCGTTTCCTGCATGTTCTACGGCCTGGGCTCCGACGGCACCGTGGGCGCGAACAAGAACTCCATCAAGATCATCGGCGACCACACCGACAAGTACGCGCAGGCCTACTTCGCCTATGACTCCAAGAAGTCCGGCGGCATCACCATCAGCCACCTGCGCTTCGGCGACAATCCGATCCAGTCCACCTATCTGATCGATTCCGCCAACTTCATCGCCTGCCACAACCCGGCCTATGTCACCAAGTATGACATGGTCAGCGCCCTCAAGGACGGCGGCACCTTCCTGCTCAACAGCCCCTGGACCGCTGAGGAGATGGAGGCCGAGCTGCCCGCTTCCATGAAGCAGGCCCTGGCGAAGAAGCACGCCAAGTTTTACACCATCGACGCCATCAAGCTGGCCCGTCAGGTCGGCATGGGCGGCCGCATCAACACCATCATGCAGGCCGCGTTCTTCAAGCTGGCCGACATCATCCCCTATGACAAGGCCGACGAGTACATGAAGGCCTATGCCAAGAAGACCTACGGCAAGAAGGGCGACGAGGTCGTCAAGAAGAACTGGGACGCCATCGACATCGCCATCTCCGGCCTGGTCGAGATCCCCGTGCCCGCTGAGTGGGCCAACGCCACCACCGGCGCCACCGCCGTGCAGGTGACCGACGATCCCTACTTCAAGACCTTCATCGAGCCCATCCTGGCTCAGGACGGCAACAAGCTGCCCGTCAGCCTGATCGACGCCGCGGGCCGCGTGCCCACCGGCACCACCAAGTACGAGAAGCGCGGCATCGCCGTCATGGTTCCCCAGTGGAACATCGACGCCTGCGTCCAGTGCGGCACCTGCGCCATCGTCTGCCCCCATGCCTGCATCCGTCCCTACCTGCTCAGCGAAGAGGACGCCGCCAAGGCGCCCGCGACCTTCGAGACCAAGGCCGCCATCGGCCCCGCCTTCAAGGGTCTGAAGTATCGCATGCAGGTCAGCGTGCTGGATTGCACCGGCTGCGAAAACTGCACCACCGTCTGCCCCGTCAACAAGGGCGGCAAGAAGGTCGCTCTGGAGATGAAGCCCCTCCACGAGCAGACCGCTCAGGAGGCCAACTGGGAGTTCGCCCAGACGCTGCCTGAGTTCAAGGGCGCGCTGAACCTCAAGGCCGTCAAGGACAGCCAGTTCAAGAAGCCCCTGTTCGAGTTCTCCGGTGCCTGCGCGGGCTGCGGCGAGACCCCGTACGTCAAGCTAGTCACCCAGCTCTTCGGCGATCGCATGGTCATTGCCAACGCCACCGGCTGCTCCTCCATCTATGGCGGCTCCGCGCCCACCTGCCCCTACACCGTCAACGAAGAGGGCCATGGTCCCGCCTGGGCCAACTCTCTGTTCGAGGACAACGCCGAGTTCGGCTTCGGCATGCATCTGGGCATCACCCAGAGGCGCGAGAAGCTGGCCGACAACGTCCGCGCTCTGCTTGACAGCGAACACTCCGACGAAGTCAAGGCCGCCGCTCAGGCTTGGCTGGACAACATGGATGACGCGGAAGGCTCCCGTGCCGCCGGCGAGAAGCTCGCTGAGGCCATCAAGGACGCCTGCTGCGACACCTGCAAGGCCATCCTGGCTGACGCCGATCTGCTGACCAAGAAGTCCTTCTGGATCTTCGGCGGCGACGGCTGGGCCTATGACATCGGCTACGGCGGACTGGATCACGTGCTTGCCCAGGGTCAGGACGTCAACGTGCTCGTCCTCGACACCGAGGTGTACTCCAACACCGGCGGACAGGCCTCCAAGTCCTCCCCCCATGCCGCAGTCGCCAAGTTCGCGGCCGCCGGCAAGCGCACCAAGAAGAAGGATCTCGGCATGATGGCCATGTCCTACGGCTACGTCTACGTCGCCCAGGTCGCCATGTCCGATCCCGCCCAGGTGCTCAAGGCCCTGACCGAGGCCGAAGCCTATCATGGCCCGTCCCTCATCATCGCCTACGCGCCCTGCATCAACCACGGCATCAAGATGAACCAGGCCCAGCTCGAGATCGCCAAGGCCGTCGAGGCCGGCTACTGGCAGACCTACCGGTTCAACCCCGCTGCCGAGAAGAAGTTCACCCTCGATTCCAAGCCCCCGAAGGCCGATTACCAGACCTTCATCAAGGGCGAGAACCGCTACGCCTCCCTCCTCCGCCAGTTCCCCGACGTGGCCCCCGAGCTCTTCGCCGAGGCCCAGAAGGACGCCGAAGAACGCCTCGCTTCCTACCAGAGGCTGGCCGCGGAATAATCGAAAACCCAAACCCCAAAAATGCCCTCCGCTTTCATGGCGGGGGGCTCTTCTTAATTTTGACCATCAATATTGATAATTTGCTTCTTTCTCTTTCGTGCGTATTCAAAGCACCGATACGCTCCGCCAAAGCCATGCTTCACATATCCAATTATGAGACTACAGCTATCTATTGCTCTGTAATTTGCTTGCAAAATAGAAAAACGCTTCGGTACAAACTCAATACCCTCAGGATAAAGCGAACCATCAAATCCTTCTGGTAGAGATTGATTCGTCAAATATGGCAAAAGTAAAATTAGCTGAATGTCAGGATGATGTTTCTTTGCTGCTCGGACTGCCCGTGCTGCCATACCGTCAAATTTTCCATAATGCCCTACATAAAATTCTGTAACACCAAATTCCGCGATGCAGTTCTCCACTACCGCTTCCAGCTTTGAATAAATGGATTCTGGGGCATCGCGGTGCCCAATGAAAAAGCATGTTGACATTTTCATTTCCTTGATATATCACAAAACGCGATAATCTATTCGAAAATTAGGGCGGCTCTCCTGGACATCAAAAGAACCACCCATGTTATAAACGTTAATTCTTACAATCATACTATCACGTTTTCAGATAAAAGTAAATATCTCAAATTGAGATTTTATATGCTATGTACGAGGTGAATTTCGTGCAGCGCAATCGAATCAAGGATTTGAGAGAGGACAACGACAGGACGCAACAGGAAATTGCGGACTACCTTTGCGTTGCGCAGAATACCTATTGCAACTATGAAAATGGCAGACATCAAATACCTATAGCGCAATTGATTCGCCTTGCTGAGTATTATAATGTAAATCTGGATTACCTGCTTGGCCGCACTGATGTTAAAGACCCTTTGCCGCCGAGCAAAAGGCCCATTCTTTGATACAAATGAAGAATTAAAAGCAAAATAGCCATATAAATAGGGTAGAAGGAGGGCCATAGCCCTCGCCCCTCCCGTTGCACCGTACGTACCGGTCAGGTATACGGCGCTACATCATAACATGGATTCAAGTATG
>CACZXF010000050.1 GCA_902785105.1 uncultured Eubacteriales bacterium
AATTCTTGCCTAACACACTATCATCTCCTGTCGGTTATGATAGCACATGCAAGGTAGAATTACAAGATGTAATGTATCTTTAAATTATGCACAACTGCTAAGCAATACTCGGTAGGCATTTAACAAATATCTCTGCCGTTGTAGGATATTAATATGATTCCAGCGGATCCCTCGAAATTTATAGAAATCAAAATTTCCATCATTCCAGCGAAGGTCCGCATCCCATGCTAATAGCCCATAATCCAATTCAAGACCCTGTACTTTGAATTCGAATGCAGCTATTTCTAAATAGAAAGAGGAATCCACATTCTCCTTTCCTTGCAGAAACCACCCGACATGGTTGATCTCAGTAAGGGCCCAAATACCTTCTGCCCTAAGTCTTTTCCCTTCTGAACTTGCAAGTAGTCCATATCCCACAAATCCCTGTTTATCGCTCCCTCCTGCCCTCTAACATCTTCTTGACAATCATGGCATTGCCGGCTAAAATATACAAAGTGGCACAAAGACGACATTGCTGTGCCCTGTTGTCAAGATTTCCCAGGGACTTTTTCACATTTCAGAGGTGTTTTGTTTATGAAGAGAATGCTTGCGATGCTGCTCTGCCTGTGCCTGCTGGCGCTGGGCGCGGCGCTTTCCGAGGGCGCGGCCGGGGACGGCATCGTTCTGACGCTGGACGGCCAGCCTATGCACCTGAGCTTCGACCGTTCGGACGCCTACTCCTCCGTGATGAACGGCAACGTGCAGGCCTCCTTCTTCGCCTACGCCAACGGCGATCAGACCATCTACGAGCTGTACATGGTCTTCCCGGAGAACGTGCGCGGCGGCGATGAGGTGACCCCCGCCTATGCCATGCAAGGCGCGATGGAGAGCTCCGTGGTGTTGATCATCACCGACAACCAGGACGAGACCTACTACTTCGCCGGCCAGATCGACACCGGCGCCTACCCCGAGGGCTCCGACTACAACATTCACTTCGACACCGTGGCCGACACCGCCGGCGGTACGCGCTATGAGGGCCGGCTCTCCGCCACCATGGTCGGCATGGAGATGAGCTCCGGCGCGCTCCTGGGCAGCCTCCAGATCAGCGACGCCCCCTTCAGCTTCACCATGCCCGCGGAAAACCGCCGCACCGTCACTGACGCCCCCGAGGCCACCCCTGACCAGAGCCCCAACCCCTTCGATCCCGCCCCCGAACTCACCCCCGCCCCCCTGCCGGAAGCCACGCCGCAGCAGACGTACAGGGTGTGAGGTGGAATTGAAAATTGAAACGACAGCCATTCATTTTCAATTATTCTCCCAGCCCGAATAATCTCCTGTCGCCACTTGACAAATCATCAAAAACAATGTAATATGGTATTCAAAACCAGATTATATAGTTTTTGAGATTTGCATGAATATCGGGCGATGGAAGGTGAAAAATATGAAGAGAACGCCACTGGCGGAACGGCAGCTTCCGGACTACACGCGAGGCGAGGAGCTCTGCAACATGATCACCCACATCGTGGGCGGCGTGCTGGGGATACTGGCCTGCGTGCTGTGTCCCATCGTGGGGGCCATGCACCACAGCGCCTACGCGGTGGTCAGCGGGGCGATCTACGGGTTTTCGATGCTGGCGCTGTATGCGGTCTCCAGCGTCTATCACGGGCTTTCGCCGAAGCTGTTCGGCAAGCGGGTGATGCAGGTCATCGACCATTGCACCATCTACTTTTTGATTGCTGGCAGCTACATGCCGGTGACGCTGTGCGTCATCCGTCCCTACAGCCCGGCGCTGGGCTGGACGCTGTTCGGCGTGGTCTGGGCGCTGGCGGCGGTGGGCATCGCGCTGACGGCGGTGGATTTGAAGAAATACGAAAAATTTTCGATGATATGCTATATCCTGATGGGCTGGTGCATCATCGTGCGGATCGACTTGATCTATAAACTGGTGGGACCTGCGGGCTTCTGGCTGCTGGTTTCCGGGGGGCTGGCCTACACCTTCGGCGCGGTGCTCTACGGGCTCGGCAAGAAGAAGCGCTATATGCACTCGGCTTTCCATGTGTTCACCGTCATTGGGAGCCTGCTGCAATTTCTTTGCATATTACTCTACGTTCTGTGAGGTATTATATAGATGAGCTTTGCAATCGTGACCGATACCTCGGCCAATCTTCCGACGCCCTGGCTCAGGAAGAATCATATCGGGGTCATCCCCTTTCATTATACCTATGCCGGCAAGGAGCAGGACTGTCTGGACACCGAGGCCTTCAACGGCTCGGCCTTCTACACCAGTATGCGCAACGGCATACTGGTCAGCACCAGTCAGATCAATCCCCAGGCGTACATCGACTGCTTCACCCCGCTGCTGGAGGCCGGGGAGGACATACTGTTCATCGGCATGTCCTCGGGCATCAGCGGCTCCTTCCAGTCTGCCCAGCTTGCCATGAGCCAGCTCAAGGAGAGCTACCCCGACCGGCAGTTTCGCATGGTAGACACCCTGGGCGCATCGCTGGGCGAGGGCATTTGGGTGATAAAGGCCGTGGAATGGCGGGACGCGGGCGTCAGCCTGGACGAGATCGCCCGCCGCCTGCTGACCCTGCGGCGCAATATGTGCCAGATCTTCATGGTGGACGACCTGATGTTCTTAAAGCGCACGGGCCGCGTCTCCGGCGCGGTGGCGCTGGTGGGCACCATGCTGCAAATCAAGCCCCTTTTGAAGGGCAATGAGAAGGGCCAGATCGTCACCTGTGCCAAAGCCCGCGGCCGCCGCAAGGCCATCGAGCTGCTGGCGAAGCGCTACGACGAGCTGGTGGTAGACGCCGGCAGTCAGATCGTGGGCATCGCCCACGCCGACTGCGAAAAGGATGCCGACCTGCTGGCGACCCTCCTGATGCGCAACCATCCTCCAAAGCAGATCCTCACCGTCATGTACGAGCCCGTCACCGGCTCCCACGTCGGCCCGGACACCCTGGCCCTGTTCTTCCAGGGTGCCAGCGATGTGCGGTCGAAATGACGCGGGGATTTGATCTGCTTGACAAATTTGAAATTTGTCTGGGAGGGATTAGGTAATAGGGATTAGAGGGGTTACGTATAATGTTTGCAGGCTATTTGCCAAACTGATCTAATTTGGAAAGGAACTTATCTTCGGAATAGGTTCCTTTTTAATTGTCATCATATCCCCTGTCCATCACATAGGTGGCTTTCCTGAACAATTTGATACACTGCTCTATCGCTTCAAAGGTAATGGCGTTCGAAGAAACATAACCCTTTTCCTGAGATGAGTGAATCCGGGAAAAGACGCTTACAGGATGCTTGCTTCGGATAATCACCGCAGCCTCTGCCACATGATAGCCTTTCTCATAGACGCTTTTCTTCTCAGTGCTCTTTGAGCTGTCCCGGACAATTCCCAGCGATTCGAACTTGCATCCTTCAGGCTTCACTACATCGCTGTCGTCAATCAGTATCGTGGGATTCTCTGGCACCCATTCCCGGATAAATCTTTGATACTCTTCCTTCGCTGCTTCCGGAATGCCTTCACATAGATGTCGTCCCAGCCGCTCGACAGCGTTGACTTTCTTGGTTCGCTCGTGCAGTTGATCTACGATGCTTGTTAACAGACAGCTCTTCGCCGTCAGCATACCGTAAATCATGTCTGCTCCGAATTTCTGATCCGGCCGCGTTAGACTTTTGAAAATTCTTTTTACAAATTCTATGACAGACCATTTCAATGTGTACGTTTTCGTGGTAGAATACTTCATATGAGAGACTCTTTTCAGCTGTTTAGTGGCGTTTTTGTTTCGCAACTCAATTATACTACTTCCTGCTGGTGTTTGTCTCTCTTTTCTGCCCTGATCTCCTTCTTCATTCGGAAACTCAAGTGATATTGACATTGAGACAAATACCGAATATAATAAAAATGAAGTATTATCTGATTCTATCGGCAATGATATGGCTGACGTCGGCAGCGATGACCCGGAAAACGAAGCCACGGCATCGGTCGAGGATGGCACGCTGTATGTAGATACCTGCTCCGGCCAGGATGACACCGTTTCGGTCGGTACGGTTGTGGAAGGCGAGGACAACGAAATCTATGTGACCGTTGGCGATGAGCCGGTGAACACTGAGGACGCTTTTGACGCGCAGAACGAACCGATTGTTGGGAATGTCGTCATGAGCACGGGCGATGTGACTGTGAGCGGCGATAACGGTGCTGCCGGCATCATCGTCTATGATTACGAGTCGGATGTGGAGACCTCCACCGGGGACGTGAGCGCGATCGGCGGAACCGGCGAGGGCGTTGGCGTTGATGTCACCGTGGAGGGCGAAGCCCAGGTTGATGAACACCATTCTCACAGCACCAGGAGCAGGCATACAGAGTTTGTCTATATTCGTGTTGCGGAAAACGTCCCGGTTCACGGAGTGACCGCCGCGGAAAAGCCGACGGCACAGTGGGTGGCCCATACCGTCAGCACAGAGTTGAACGGCGGCTATCAGATCGTGGGCATTCAGAATAAAGCCGTGGTGATGAATAGCGGCGAGTTTGCGGAGTTCGACAGACTGACCCTTGAGGACCACATGCTGGTGATGATGGCCGCAATGGGTCTCAACGACACCACCGGCAAATTACGCGCAGACATGTCCGACACCGCTAAGGTGCTGGCTGAGACCATAGATCACCGTGTGGCAGCGATGTCGGATGGAGAACGAACCGCCCGCACGGAAGAGGTCAACACCTGTTTCCCACCCCGCTGGGTCACTGTCAACGGTGCAACCTATGAGGGGGTCGGCATCGTTCTGATCATCAACACCAATGGCAATCAGTTCTGCGAGCGCTATGTATTCTATAACGATAACGGAAGCTGGAAGCTTCATCAGATCGAGGAGGGCAAGTACGTCATCATGGATTGATTAAAATTATTGAATGATCTCTAGTTGTTTTACGTTGATTTGTGGAAGGCTCGTTCATTTCAAAAATATATTATCAGCAGCATACTGCTGTTTGAAAAATAGGAGGACAGAAAATGAAGAAGCGCATTTACAGGATGCTGACAGCGGTCATACTGTTAGCCTTACTACTGCCGGCAATGGCCGCGGGCGAGGATAATGCTTTGGATGAAGATATCCTATCCGAAGCTCTGGAGCCCGAAGCCATTGAGCAGGAGGCGTTTATGCTTGGAGAATCTGAGGATGACGCACAGCTCACAGATGATACGATACCGGCAGAAGGGGGAACAGAGACGGAAGAAGACGCTCAATCTGCACCTGAAACAGTTCCGGAGATAGATGAGGCAGAAGACGATCTGATCATCAAGGCACCGGAAGTGATGGTAGAGTCGGAGTCTGCCGCTATGGAAATGGCGGCTGCCGACGTGCCCACGCCTCGCGAGCTTGTGGCTACCGTTGGTACGAAGGCTGTCAGCACGTCGATGAACAACATAGATACGCTGAAGATCACCTCTGAGAGCGCGGGTATCAGCAAAGTCACCTGCTCACAGAAGAAGATCGTGAGCGTTACCTTCGACGGCACCACTATCACCGTGAAGCCCGTGGCGAACGCCTCCGGCAAGGCTACGGTGAAACTGAAACTGGACAATAAGAAGTCCGTGAAGGTGAGCATCAACGTCGTGGACCCCTATGAGGTCACGAAAATGGCCTTTTCCGCGAAGACATATGACCTCGCGCCGGGCAAGACCCTGGATCTCGCGCCCATGCTGATCGTGGAACCGGCCTATGCCAATCAGAACCTGACCTGGAAGATCAGCGGCTCGGCGGCGAAGCTGAAGGACGGCGTGGTCACCGCCGTCAAGAAGGGCAGCGCCACCGTCACCGTGACCTCCTCCGGCAAGAAGAAAAAGAAAGCGACCATCAAGATCAATGTGCCGGATAACAAGGTCAAGTCCCTTGGCGCGAAGCCGACCAAGGCAAACGCCGCCCAGGTACGGGGCGGCTGGACGCTGTGGCCGTATTCCATCGAGGCCACCTCGAAGGGCACGTTGAAAGCCCAGTTCTACCTGATCAACGGCACGGATGAAAAGTCCGTTCGTCTCGAGAACCTGAAGCTGACCGTCATTGGCGGTACTGCGGACACCGTCGCTGCGGAGTACACCTTCAGCACGGTGAAGGTCGCTGCCACCAAGGGCAACGTGAAGAGCTTCAAGCTGGAGTTCCCCGCCTCGGCCTGCGCCGGCCTGTCCAGGGTGTTCCTGCCTGAGGAGTACCAGAACGGCACGCTGTACTTTGATTTGAACGTCGAGGACGCCGTCATGGTGACGAAGGTGAAGAAGGAAGAGTATCGCTACCCCTACATCACCGACCGTCTGCCGAACAGGCCGGACAAACCGGCGCAGCCGGAACAGCCGGAACAGCCGGATGCGCCCAAGACGCAGGTTCAGCGGATCGAACTGAGCCAGTCCAAGGTGGTCATCAAGAAGGGCGACAAGCTGACCCTGACCGCCACAGTCCTGCCTGAGAATGCCACTGACCGGAGCGTCACCTGGACCAGCAGCAATAACGGCGTCGCCAAGGTGGAAAACGGCGTGGTGGAGGGCCTCAGCGCCGGCAGCGCCGAAATCACCGCCACGGCTGCGGACGGCAGCGGCGTGAAGGCCACATGCAGCGTCAGCGTTGAAGACGCGGCACCCGCGGGTGACTATGTGATGGAGAACGGCGTCGTGCTGGGCTATACAGGCAGCGATAAAAAGCTCACGATTCCCGACAAGGATTATTCCGGCAATCCTGTAACCGCCATCGGCGATTCGGCTTTCGCTGGAAATACGACGATCACCAGTGTCAACCTGCCCGCGAGCCTGACCCAAATCGGCGCTCAGGCCTTCGAAGGCTGCTCGTCGCTCGAATCCGTAAATACGCCCAACAGCGTGACGACCATCGGGAAGGCCGCGTTCAAAAATTGCACGAAGCTGACCGCGATGACGACCTTTTGATGCCCTATATTAAATAAGTAAGATCAATTCAAGGACAGGCTGCAAGGATGGAAACCCATTTTCTCCTTGCGCCTGTCCCCTTTTTTGGCTAAATGCAAAATCGTGCACAGAGTTCTAAAAGAAAAGCTCAATAAAGCTTATTAGTTGGAATACCTGATGTCATTCTTCATAGTGATGACGGGACGCTTTGGTGGCGCCCCGGCTTTTTGCATTTTGGGAACAGAGGGCGGTCTGGCTTCTGTAATATTACATTATTATGTAAGAATCAATAGTAATATTATTATGGAATTGTTTGACGTAATAAAAAATGTAACCGTTATAAGATATAATATAAATGAAATGAATAGATATAAATTGTTTCAATAGGGAGGTTTAACCTCATGATTTCATATCAAAGAGTGTTGAACGAGAGATCAATCGATTATGAAAAAAGAAAATAGACAGAAATTGCTATAAACCGACTGAAATGTAAAAGTGACCATTAAAAAGCTGATTGGTGGTTTTTTCGTTTGCTTGACCGAAAGAAGGGGTTGGGAAAATGCAGAACAATTATGTGAATAATATTTTGAATAAGGCCAAACAGAGGCGCTTGCAGAGACGTGTCATAGCAATGGCTTGCGCTACGGTTATACTTTTGACTGCTAACGTATTAAAGTTTGACGCTAACACGCTCGTCCGAACTGCCTCCTGTGGGTTCCCAGAGCATGAACATTCTCTGGACTGCTATAATACCGCTGGCGAATTGATTTGTGATCGCCATGTACATACGGAGGCATGTTAAAATAGTATATTTTTACTTTAACACGAGGGAAAATGACTGAAAAAACGGAGGGCGCAATGAAAATCCCTCTGAAACAGAAAGCGGCGCTGCTGATCCTGGCTATCGTTCCGGCGATAAGCCTGGTCGCCACGTTTGTCGGCAGCAGGATGATCAGGCGCAACGTACAGGAGATATATACGCGGCAGGCGGTCCACCTGGAGGACACCATCACCGTATCCTTCGACGGAGGATCGGGTACGCGAGGTGCGGGACGCTGTGCCGGCTGTCGCTGAGGACAAGGCGCTCAGTGAAGGTGTGAACTGTTATTGCTCAATAGGTCCTGCAAACGGGGATTTGTAGGGGTGACGAACTTCTCAGTCACGCTGCGGTGGCTTGCCAACCGGAGGTGGAACATGTTTGGAAAGAGGATAGCAGGGATGGCCCTGCTGATGGTCCTGACCGCGTTCATTCTTGCGCCCTTTGCGGGGCACACGCAGGAGGCCGAGGCCAAGGTAGTGCGCGTCGGCTGGTACGAATCGTCCTATAACACGATGGATGAAAAGGGCTTTCGCTCCGGCTATGCCTATGAATATCAGTTGAAGCTGGCCGCCTACAATGGCTGGACCTATGAATATGTCAACGGCAGTTGGCCGGAGCTGCTGAAGATGCTGGAAAACGGGGAGATCGACCTTTTGAGCGATGTCTCCTACACAGCGCAGCGGGAGGAACACATGCTCTTCTCGTCCCTTCCCATGGGGACGGAGGAGTATTATCTCTTCAAGCTGCCGGGCAATGACGAGATCTCCATGACGGACGTCTCCACGCTGGACGGGAAAAGGGTCGGTGTGAACCGGGGCAGCGTTCAGGCAGGACTGTTTGCCCAGTGGACTCAGGATAACGGCGTCGAGGCGGAGGTCGTCGAGGTCACGGGGACCGATGCGGATTCTCTGCGGATGCTCCAAAGCGGAGAGCTGGACGCGTATGTGGTGGTCGATTCCTTTGCGCACACGGTGAGCGCGGTGCCGGTCTACAAGATCGGCTCATCGGATTACTATTTTGCGGTGGCGAAGGACCGTCCCGATCTGCTTTCAGACCTGGACCTTGCCATGAGCAGGATTCAGGATGAGAACCACTTCTTCAACATGCAGATGTATGAGAAGTACATGCGGCAGGTCGGCGCGAACGCCTATCTCACCACGGAGGAAAAGGATTGGCTCTCCGGCCACGGGGCCATCCGCATCGGCTATCAGGACGAGTACATGGCGTTTTGCGACGCCGACGACGACACCGGTGAGCTGACCGGCGTATTGAAGGATTATCTCGGCTTCGCCTCCGATTGTCTGCCGGAGGTACAGCTCCAGTTTGAAGCGATTGCCTATCCCACCGCCGAGGAAGCCGTGACGGCCCTGCAAAATGGGGAGGTGGACTGCGCCTTCCCCGCCAACCTGAGCAGCTATGAGGCGGAAATACAGGGCATGGTTCTGACGCCGCCCTTGATGGATACGGAAATGTTCGCGGTCATGCGGGCGGGAAGCGCGAGCCTGTTGGCCCGGGACGGGGAGATCGTCGCGGCGGTGAATATGGGCAACTTCAATTACGATTCCTTTCTCGCCAGACATTACCCCTCCTGGGAGAAGAAATACTATCCCAACACGGAGGAATGCCTGAAGGGCGTTTCGGAGGGCGCGGCGGACTGCCTGATCATCAGCAATTATCGCTACAACAACATCGCCCGGCTGTGCGAAAAATACCGCCTGACCACCGTTTCCCTCGGAACCGAGATGGATTACTGCTTCGCCGTCAGGAAGGGGCAGACCTCGCTGTATGCCATCATGGCCAAGGTGACCAGTATGGTTCCGGAGGCCTCCGTGGACGCCGCCATGTCCCGCTATATCACCCAGGACGCGAAGCTCACCATAGCGGATTACCTGACGGCGCACCTGCCCCTGGTTCTGACCATCGTGTTCGTAGTGGTATTGATCATACTGATCCTGCTGATCCAGAACATCCAGGCCGCGCGGCGGGCCAATCGCCTGATCATGGCCACCGAGACGGACGACCTGACCGGATTGTACAATCGAAAGTATTTCTTCCAATACGCGAATCGGCGGTATCGTATGCACCCGGATGCGCCCATGGACGCTATCGTGCTGAACATCGAGCAGTTCCATTCCATCAATGCGCTGCACGGCCGCACCCTGGGCGACCGGGTCCTGCGGGAGCTGGGCAATGAGGTCCGCGCCATTTCAAGGGAGAACAGCGGCATCGCGGGACGGTTTGAAGCGGACCGGTTTGACATCTACTGCCGCCACACCGAGGATTATCAGGCCATTTTCAATCGCCTTCAGGCCAAGCTGGACGAGCAGGTGCCGAATACGAATGTGCGCCTGCGCATGGGCATCATGCCCTATCAGGCCGGGCTGGAGCCGGTGCAGCTCTTTGACCGGGCCCGCACGGCGTGCAACATGGCCCGGGGCCATTACAGGCGGCACCTGATCGTCTATGACGAGAACGTCAGCAAGCGCGAGAGCTACGAGCAGAGATTGATAAATGACCTGCGCCGCGCCCTCGAGGCCCATGAATTTGAGGTCTACTATCAGCCGAAATTTGACATTCAGGCCGAGCCGCCCAGGATGGTGAGCGCGGAGGCGCTGGTGCGGTGGCATCACCCGGAAATGGGGATGATCCCGCCGGGGGACTTCATCCCCCTGTTTGAAAAGAACGGACAGATCAGCCTGGTGGACCAATATGTATGGCGGGAGGCGGCGAGGCAGATCGCGGCCTGGCGGGAGGCCTACGGCGTGACGGTGCCCGTCTCCGTGAACCTGTCCCGTGTGGACGTGTTCGACCCGGCTTTGGTGGATACGCTGGAGGACATTTTGAAGAGCAACGGCCTGACGCACGATGTCTTTAAGTTAGAGGTCACGGAGTCCGCCTATACGGAGAACGCGGATCAGGTCATACGGGTGGTCGAGGGCCTGCGGGAAAAGGGCTACAAGATAGAGATGGACGATTTCGGCACGGGTTACTCCTCGCTGAACATGCTGTCCTCCATGCCCATAGATTACCTCAAGATGGACCGGGAGTTCGTGCGGAATATCGACCACGAGGAGCGGGACCGGCAGCTTGTCGCGCTGATCCTTGACATCGCAAAGAATCTGAAGGTGCCCGTGATCGCAGAGGGCGTGGAGCGGGACAGCCAGTTGGAGCTGCTCAAGGGCCTTCTGTGCGAGCAGGTGCAGGGCTATTATTTCTCCCGCCCGGTTCCCGCCGATAAATTCGGAGACAGGTTTTTGAAGGAGAGCGCCCTCGGGTAATTCAACAGTAGTGCGATCGGGAAACACATGGCGCCCAAGCAGAAGCAGACAACCGACTCGGCTTTGTACCAGGAGATGAAATGAAATGAAGCAATTTCAGGCAGTGTATCGTGATCGGGATTCTTTTCGCGGCTCAGTAGCGGAGTGGGAGACGTGGCGGCTTGAGAACGTTTCCGGGCAGGCGCTGGTCCACATTTTTTCCGACGGCGCCGGCGAGGCCGATGTCAGGAGCGCCAGAGACATCGTGGAGGCAATGATGCCGGACGCCGCCTGTCTCGGCGCGTCCGCCTCCGGCAATATCTATGAAGGAAGCATTACGACGGAGAAGCTGGTGGTCACCTGCACGATATTTGAGCGCGCGGACAGCTTTGTGCGCACGCGCCTGTTTTCCATCGAAAACAGAGACGTGTCGGCCTTCAGAGCGGCATTGCGGGAAATGAAGGATGCGTTCACGGGTGTGAAGGCCGTTGAAGTCATCATGACCATCGACACTATACCGGTCCGCGAGGTCTGCGCCATTCTCCAGGAGGAGATCCCGGAGGAGATTCCCATCTGGGGCGGCGGGGCCTTCGGCGACAATGTGTTTTCGGCCTACGTCTTTGAAAAGGGGAAGGCGTTCAATTCCCACGGCATCGTGCTGGCGCTGATGGGCGGCGGGGACCTGCACATCATGAATTCCTGTGTCATCGGCTGGCGGCGCCTGGGCTCCGCGCTGAAGGTGACCCGGGCGGAGGGTAAGGTGCTGTACGAGCTGGACGGCGCGCCCGCCTATGAGATCTACCACCACTATCTCAGGATTCCCAATGACGACCACATCTTCTACAACGCCCTGGAATTTCCCTTTGCCGTGAACCATCAGGACAGGATACTGCTTCGCCATGCGCTGGCCTGTCACGACGACGGCTCTATCGACATGAGTACGGACATCCCGGAGGGCAGCATCATCCACCTGACCTACGGCGACCCGGACACCATCATGCAGAACGTTGCGCGCTGCGCCGACCAGATCCGCGCCTTCGCGCCGGAGGTCATATCCATATTTGACTGCTTTGGCCGGAAGAGCTTCTGGGGCGGCACGGAGGGCAGCCGTGAGACGCGGCCCCTGCACAGCCTTGCGCCGACCTATGGCTTCTGCACCGCCGGAGAGCTGATCCGTTGGCGGGGCTGCATGGACCACCACAACCTGTCGCTGGTGGTGGCGGCGATGCGGGAGGGCGGCGCGGCCGGGCGGGTGATCCCCGCGGTCCAGGAGGAACCCCGGCAGAATGAATCCAGCATGTCGATGGTCAGCCGTTTGGTCAACTTCATCAATACGGCCACGGCGGAGGTCATCGAGGCCAACGGCCAGCTCTCCGTCATGGCCATCACAGACCAGCTCACAAAGCTGTACAACCGCGGGGAGATCCAGAGGCGGATCGAAGCGCGCATCGGCGAGAAATGCGCGGCGCCCGACGGCCCGGACGCCACCAGTCTGGTCATGATCGACCTGGACGACTTCAAGAAGATCAACGATACCTATGGCCACAATGAAGGGGATCAGGTGCTGATCGGGGTGTCCGCCCAGATCAAGGCGGCGCTGGAGGCCCTTGGAAACGGGGCCGTCGGTGGCCGCTGGGGCGGCGAGGAGTTCATGCTCATGCTGCCGGGCATGGGGCTGGAGGCCGCCGCCGATTTCGCGGAAGCGCTGCGGGCGAGCATCGCAAAGCTCCACTTTGCCCTCTGCGGCAGTGAGACGGCCAGCTTTGGCGTGGCCCAGGCCCTGCCGGGGGAGGAGGCCGACCCGCTGGTCCTGCGCGCGGATGTGGCCCTCTACACGGCAAAGAAGCTGGGAAAAAATCGCGTCCATCGGGCGGAGCAATAGAACAGACGGAGTGAAATAATGGCGCTACTGTTCCATTCCGAACCGGTGGATGGAGATATCGCGCTCTATCCTCAAAGAAACGGGGGCCTACAATATGGTGGATCTGGATTACTTAAAGCTGAGCAAGCCCCGGAAGCTGCTGTACAACATCGGGCATTTCTTCGCCGCGCTGCCGGGGAAGATCAGCGGCGGGGTGAAATGGCTGGCGCTGGGGGCTGCGGGCATTCTCCGGGGGCTGTGGCGGTCCATCGTGGATCTGTTCACCACCTTCCGCGACGGGGACTGGAAGACCCGTGTGTCCTATGTGGTGATGGGCTTCGGCTCCTTCGCCCGGGGACAGTGGGGCCGGGGCCTGCTGTTCTTCCTGTTCCAGACGGTGTTCAACCTCTACATGGTCAACTTCGGCGTGGCCTATCTGGGCAAGCTGAACACGCTGGGCGTGGTGGAGACCCAGAAGGTGGGCCGCAAGACCGTCTACGGCGACAACTCCTTCCTGATACTGCTCTACGGCGTGCTGACGATATTCTTCATCATCGCGTTCATCTACACCTGGCGGGTGAACATCAAGCAGAACAGGATCTCCCAGCAGATCCTCGCCTCGGGCCGGAAGCTGAAGCGCACCAAGGACGATTTGCAGTCCCTGGTGGACAGCCAGTTCCACAAGACCCTGCTGGCGCTGCCCACGCTGGGCGTGGTGGTGTTCACGGTGCTGCCCATCATATTCATGATACTGGTGGCCTTTACCAATTTCGACTTCAACCACCAGCCGCCGGCGAAGCTGTTCACCTGGGTGGGCTTTGAAAACTTCGCCACGCTGATGTCCCCGGAGACGGCCAGCTATGGCGACACCTACCGTCAGGTGCTGTTCTGGACGCTGATATGGGCCTTCTTCGCCACCTTCCTGAACTACTTCCTGGGCATGTTCGTGGCCATCATGATCAACCGGAAGGGGATCAAGCTGAAAAAGCTGTGGCGCACCATACTGGTCATGACCATCGCCATTCCCCAGTTCGTTTCGCTGCTGTACGTCTCCAAGATGTTCGCCGCCGACGGGCTCATCAATTCCTATCTGCTGAAATGGCACTGGATCAGCCGCCCGCTCCCCTTCTGGACCGACCCCGCCTGGGCGCGGGTCACCGTCATCATCATCAACATCTGGATCGGCATCCCCTATCTGATGCTCATCGCCACGGGCATACTGATGAACATCCCCGCGGACCTGTACGAATCCGCCCGCATCGACGGCGCGAACGCCATACAGATGTACAGCAAGATCACGCTTCCCTACATGCTGTTCGTCACCGGCCCCTATCTGCTGACATCCTTCACGGGCAACATCAACAACTTCAACGTCATCTTCCTGCTGAGTCAGGGCAAGCCCATGGGCCTGGAGGGCAACGCGGGCTACACGGACCTGCTGATCACATGGCTCTACCGCATCACCGTCAACGATACCAACTACAAGATCGCCGCCGTCATCGGCATCAGCGTTTTCGTGGTACTGGCGGTGGTCAACCTGCTGGTGTACAACCTGATACCTTCGGTGAAAAATGAGGAGGATTTCCAGTGATGGCAGAGACAAAGCAGCCCAGACTGCGCAGCAAGCGGGGGCACGAGCGCCGGGTCAACCGCGCCATCTACGCGGTGCTGATCGTCATGAGCGTCGTGTGGCTGATCCCCTTCGTACTCCTGGTCCTCCAGTCCTTCCGCTCCTACCGGCTGGAGAAGGGCGGCATGGTGGACTATCTGCTGCCCCGGCAGTTTTCATGGGACAACTACGCCTTCCTGTTTGAGGGCAGCAACTTCTTCCCCTGGTGCCGCGCGGCGCTGATCATCAGCGTCGTGGTGGCGGTGGCGCTGACAGCCGCCATCTGCATTGCGAGAAAGGCGATGGACCGGCCTGGCTTTCCGCGGAAGGTGAAGCTGCTGGTGAACGCACTGTGCGTGAGCGCGGGCTTTGCCCTGCTGGCGGCGATGTCCGTGAAGCTCCACAATTTCCCGATCAGCGCGCGGGTCCTCATCACCATACTTTCATACCTGCTGTTCCTGCTGGCTGGGCTGATATTCGCGCAGATCTATCTGAAGCAGGACGACCTGCTCCTGCGCTCCCTCCCCGGCTACGAGCCCGATGACAGGCACGAGGAGATCAAGAAATTCCTGGCGCTGCCGGTGGAATACTTCGTGCTGTGCCTGGTGGTGCAGCTTACGCTGACGCCGCCGACGCCCAGCCAGTATCTCAAATGGTACGGCAATACGCTGACCATCGCGCTGTTCACCTCAGTCATACAGACGGCCATGGTGCTGTCCGTCAGCTACGCCCTCTCCCGCCTGCGCTTCAAGGGCCGTAAGTTCATCATGAAGGCGGTGCTGGTGTTGGGCCTGTTTCCGGGCTTTTTGACCATGATCACGCTGTACTTCCTGCTGAAGCAGCTCGGCCTGACCCAGGCCGGCGCGGTGCCGGGGCTGATACTCATCTACTGCGCCTCCTCCGGCATGGGCTATTACATCTCCAAGGGCTATTTCGACACCATCCCCAAGTCGCTGGACGAATCCGCCCGCATCGACGGCGCGACGCGCTTCCAGGTGTTTTTGAAGATCATCATGCCGCTGGCGAAGCCCATCGTCATCTATACGGTGCTGATGGCCTTCATGGCACCTTGGGGCGACTACGTGTTCGCCAGCTACGTGGCCTTCGGCCACCAGAACGGCTATAACGTCGCCGTGGGCCTCTATAACTGGATCAACACCAACGATTACCAGAATTACTTCACCCGCTTCTGCGCGGGCGGCGTGCTGGTGGCGGTGCCCATCACCATACTGTTCCTGTCGCTGCAAAAGTATTACGTCGAGGGCGTCACCGGCGGCGCGGTCAAGGGCTAAAGGCGCAATTCAGCCTATTTGAGGTGTAAACGGGAGTTTTTCGGGGAGATAAGCTATCCCTGTAGGGGCGCCGTTTCGGCGCCCGCCTCCTGCGAGATGTCACGTTCTATCGGGCGGGCGGCGAAACTGTATAGAGTAATAACATAGTATACAAATTGTGCAAGCACATGGTATACAGTCAAGGAGTATAATCAAGGCAAAAAGCGAA
>CACZXF010000051.1:0-43466 GCA_902785105.1 uncultured Eubacteriales bacterium
TTCGGCAAACTCGTCGACCTTGGACTCTTCTTCCGTGGCTTCGACAGACTCGTCAACCTCGGACTCTTCTTCTGTGGCTTCGCCAGACTCGTCAACCTCGGGCTCTTCTTCGGCGGTTTCGGCAGACTCGTCGACCTCGGACTCTTCTTCCGTGCCTTCGGCAGATTCGTCGCCCTCGGCTGCTTCATCGGTGGCTTCGGCAGACTCGTCGCCCTCAGTGGCTTCGACGGTCGTCTCGTTGATTTCAGATTGCTGTTCGTCTATAGCGGCTTCGGCGGGCTGTTCCACAGGCTCTTCCGCCGGGGTGTGGGTATCGTCGTTGGGCGCTTCCGCGTCTGTGGCCTCCCCGACGGGCGGCTCAGCTTCCTCAAGCACCGGCACATACTCTTCCACAGGGGCTTCCAGTTCCGCCTCAGGGGACGTCTGAACCTCCTCATCGGCGACGGGCTGAGTCTCACTGCTCTCCACCGGCGCGATGCCGTAGAGCAGCTCCACGACCTCCACATTCCCGGCCGTGGAAATCACCAGCTCGGCCCGCTCAAAGTCCTGATTGACATACAACGCAACATCCCCGTCCATGAGTTCATAAGTGAACAGGATGGGGTCATCGTCATTTTCAATGGCCTGGCCGATCTCGACCACATCATCGACGGACAGATCTATGCCCTGCTGCGCGATCACATCGCTCAGATAAAAGGGATACTGGCTGCCCACGATGTAACCATTCTTCTCCTCCGGCTCTGCCTGGGCATTCACGCTTTCCACGGGTTCCGATTCAAGGGTATAGTCCTCGTCCTCCTCCCCGCCCAGCATCACCACGCCCAGCTCCTCCGGCGGGGCCTGAAGATCAGAGCTTTCATACACAACATCGTCCGCGGGGGCCGCAGGGATGTTTTCCTCAGCTTCAACGGTCTGGCTGTCGTCTCCCAGCTCAAGCCCCTGCAATTCTTCCACAGGCTGCTCGATGTCCGGCGCGCCGCTATCTCCCTTCGGCCTCTCCTGATAGCAGGCGTCGGTGTGGAGGTGCTCGGCCAATTCGCAGATAAGGTTTCCGGCCTCGTCAAAGCAGGTCTCCACATGCACATGCTCTTCAAAACCGCACGTGGGTATCCTTTCCAGTGTATCCGCCTCAAATTTCAGGGAATTCATGGTAACAAGCAGTACTATCGCCGACATCATGGAAACAATGCGCCGCAGAACGCGCTTTTGTTTCACCTTTTGGAGCAGTTCTCCAATACGTGCGTTGTTATTCATCTATATCACCCCTTTACAGGTTCATCACATTTATCATTTAGATGACAAACACCCCGCGCTGCTACACGTGGGGGAAATCGTCATGTTGTGATTTCCCGAATCATTGTACTCCCGTTTCTTTTTTCGAAGCTATCGTCTGTATTCAGGAAATCTTTGCAGTTTTCTGTCCTGACTGTTAAATCGGCTCAACTGTATCGGCATTCTATCGTGTTCAGAGGATACCATTCATTAAAATCAGTCTTTATCTATTGTAATACTATTATACCACAACATTGTTACTTCAGAGGTTACCAAACTGCCAAAGTCGTGATATCGAATAATTATTTTTCCGCGGAATGTGATAGGAGCAACATAGGATGGTCAGAAAATGCAGGGCATCGTTGGTCAAAGCGAAGCAACGCGCTTCCCACTAAATGTAAAAACAGACAATGAACAGCGGTGATACCGTTATCCATTGTCCATTGTCAATTTTTAAATGCTGATCATCCCGAAGGCGTCCAGTATGGAGCTGATCAGTATGATGGCCAGCAGCGCGATGGCGAGATAGCGGACGACGAAGCGGTAGACGCCGCGGCGCTTGAATTTGGAGGAGCTGGCAATCTCGGCCTCCATGTTGTCCAGCCCGATGACCTTCAGCACCAGCAGGCAGATGGCCGCGGCGGCGATGGGCATCATGACGGAATTGGTCATGAAATCGAAGAAGGAGAGTATATCCATGCCCAGGGGCGCGATGTGCGAAAGCGCGTTGAAGCCCAGGCAGGACAGGGAGCCCAGAGCCACGAGGATCACGCTGACCAGCGCGGCGGCCTTCGGGCGGGACCATTTCAGCTCGTCCTCGAATGTGGCGCAGGCGCTCTCGGCCAGGGAGACGGAGCTGGTCAGCGCCGCCATCAGCACCAGCAGGAAGAACAGTATGCCGATCCACGCACCGCCCATGCTCTCAAAAACCCTTGGCAGCGTGACGAACATCAGCGCCGGGCCCTTGTTCAGCGCGGCGGTGTCGCCGCCGGAGAAGGCGAACACGGCGGGGATGACCATCAGGCCCGCCAGCACGGCGATGGCGGTGTCGAATACCTCCACCTGTGCCGTGGTCTGCTCGATGTCCACATCCCGCTTGGTGTAGGAGCCGTAGGTGATCAGTATGCCCATGGCGATGGACAGGGAATAGAACATCTGGCCCAGGGCGGAGACGATGGTCATCAGCGAGAAATTCTTGAAGCTGGGGATCAGGAAGTACTTCACGCCCTCCATCGCGCCGGGGCGGGTGACGGAGAAGCCCACCACCACC
This sequence comes from uncultured Eubacteriales bacterium, assembly GCA_902785105.1. GTDB lineage: Bacteria > Bacillota > Clostridia > Christensenellales > Aristaeellaceae > UBA2862. The sequence goes on from CACZXF010000051.1 coordinate 2,543, forward strand.
AGCGTCAGCAGCGCCAGTATGGGCATCATGATCTTGGAGACCTTCTCAATGCCGTTCTCCACGCCGCCGAATATGACCGCCATGGTCATGGCCGCGAACACGAGGAAGCAGACCTCCACCATCGCGGGGCTGGCCAGGAAGCCGGTGAAGGCGGACTCCTCCGCCATGGCCGCCGCGCCGCTGGTGATGTAGCCCCAGAGATAGCGGCACACCCAGCCGCCGATGACGGAATAGTAGGGCACGATGAGCATGGGGATGACGGCGTTGATCCAGCCCCCCGCCTTCACCCAGCCCTTTTTGCTGAAGTGAGAAAAGGCGCTCACCGGGCTCTTGCCGGTCATGCGGCCGATGGCCGTTTCGGACATGATCATCGTGTAGCCGAAGGTCAGCGCCAGTATGATGTACACCAGCAGAAACGCGCCGCCGCCGTATTTCGCCGCCAGGTAGGGAAAGCGCCAGATGTTGCCCAGCCCCACTGCGGAGCCCGCCGTCGCCAGCACATATCCTAACTTTCCAGAAAAGCTGCCTCTTCCGTTCTTTTGATCCACTGTTTACTCTCCCCCTAAATTGAAAATGGATGACGCCGCCGTCATTGTCCATTGCAGATAATCCGTATTATTATACCATGACGGTGTGCTTTCTGAAAGCAAAATAACGTTTATTCTGATGAAAGGGGCGGGAGGGAGGTCTGGAAAATTCGGATTTATCGGGGAGTTGCCCGCTCTCCTGTAGGGGCGGCGTTGCGCCGCTGGGAGCGGTCCCACCGCCCGCCGGGTAGGACGATGTGCTTCGTACAAGGCGGGCGCCGAAACGGCGCCCCTACAAGGATAGTTTGATTACCCGATAAACTTCAATTTGTCAATCCTTTGCCTATCATCACTCCGCATCAAAAAAGGACTCCCCCGACATCACAAATTACAACATCGGTGGGAATCCTCTCTGCACAAAAGGGTCTGGTTTACCGTGCGGTGGAGCCGAGGTAGGCGTCTCGGACGCGCTGGTCGGCGAGGAGGGCCTCGCCGGTGCCGGACATGGTGATGCGTCCGGTTTCGAGGACGTAAGCCTGGTCGGCGCAGCGGAGGGCGGCGTTGGCGTTCTGCTCGATGAGGAGGATGGTGATGCCCTCGGATTTCAGCTCTCGGATGATGGCGAAGATATCGCGCACCACCAGCGGCGCGAGGCCCAGGGAGGGCTCGTCCATCATCAGCAGCTTGGGGCGGGCCATCATGGCGCGGCCCACGGCCAGCATCTGCTGTTCGCCGCCGGAGAGGGTTCCGGCGAGCTGCCATTCGCGCTCTTTCAATCTCGGGAAGCGCTGGAAGATGTCCTCGATGCCGGCCTCGATCTCATCCTTATCCTTGCGGAGGTACGCGCCGATGCGGAGGTTTTCCATGACGGTGAGGTTATCGAAGACCCGGCGCCCCTCGGGCACCAGGGCGATGCCCTCGGCCACCACCTGCTGGGCGTTGAAGGGGATGATGTCCCGACCCTGGAAGTTGATGGCGCCGGAGGCAGTCTTGACCAGGCCGGAGATGGCGCGCAGCGTGGTGGACTTGCCCGCGCCGTTGGCGCCGATGAGGGTGACGATCTGGCCCTGCTCCACCTCGAAGGAGATGCCCTTGAGGGCCTCGATGCCGCCATAATTGACCTTGAGGTCCTTGACGATCAGCATACTCATTTACTGCACCCCCTCATCCTCGTCCACGCCCAGATAGGCCGCGATGACCGCGGGATTGTTCTGGACCTCCGCGGGCGTGCCCTGGGCGATCTGCTTGCCGAAGTCGATGACGTAGATTCGGTCGGAGATGCCCATGACCAGGTTCATGTGGTGCTCGATGAGGAACACCGTCAGGTCGAATTTATCCTTGATCTGCTTGATGAACGCGCCCAGCTCCTCAGTCTCCTGGGGGTTCATGCCCGCGGCGGGCTCGTCCAGCAGCAGCACCTTGGGCTGGGTGGACAGCGCGCGGGCGATCTCCAGCAGCCTCTGCTTGCCGTAGGGCAGGCTGGTCGCCATCTCGTCCCGGAACTCGGAGAGGCCGACCTCCTTTAGCAGCGCCTCCGTCTCCTGCCGCATCTTCCTTTCCTCGGCGGCATTCAGGCGGAAGGTGGCGGTGAGGAAGTTGCTGGTGCGCCGCAGGTGGCGGGCGGTCAGCACGTTGTCAAAGACGGTCATGGAGCCGAACAGGCGGATATTCTGGAAGGTGCGGGCGATGCCCAGCTTGGTGATCTCGTCCGGGCGATGGCCGGTGATGTCCTGGCCGGCCAGCACGATCTTGCCCTCGGTGGGGGTGTAGACGCCGGTGACCATGTTGAAGGCCGTGGTCTTTCCCGCGCCGTTGGGGCCGATGAGGGCCACGATCTCGCCCCGGTTGATGTCCATGGACAGGTTGTTGACGGCCACGACGCCGCCGAAGCGCATGGTCAGGTGCTCGATGTGAAGGACGTTTTCACTCATTTATCGGCACCCCCTTTGTTTTTCCCCTGCAATTGTCGTATCAAATCTGGCAATTCCTTATTGCCCATGATGCCCTGACGGAAGAACAGCACCACGATCATGATGATGATGGAGAACACCACCAGGCGGAAGCCGTTTCTCAAAAGAGGCACTTCAAAGTTGCCGATCATCTGCTTCTGATCCAGGAACCTGAGCCACCATTCGGAGCAGGCCACGAACAGGAAGCTCGACAGGCAGGAGCCCGTAACGGAGCCGATGCCGCCGATGACGACGATCAGCAGTATCTCATAGGTCATGGCCGTGGTGAAGGACTTGGCCTGCACGGTGGTCTGGTACATGGCCAGCATCGCGCCGCCCACCCCCGCGAAGAAGGAGGAAATGCAGAAGGCCAGGCGCTTGTGGCTCGCCAGGCGGATGCCCATGGCCTCGGCGGCGATCTCGTCGTCGCGCATGGCCATCAAGGCGCGGCCATAGGTGGAGTTGATCAGCATGATGATGACGCCGATGCACACGCCCGCGATCAGCAGGGGCACCAGCGTGGAGAAATACACCGCCACGGTGCCGTCGGCGTTCTTGATGTTGAAGTCGTTGAAGTTGGGGAACAGGCGGAGCATGTTTGAGCCGTTGGTGACGGGGCCCAGCTTGTCCCACTGGAACAGGGCGCGGATGATCTCCGCGAAGCCCAGCGTCGCGATGGCTAAATAGTCGCTCTTCAGGCGCAATACCGGCAGGCCGATGAGGAAGGCCAGGAACGCCGCCGCCAGACCGGCGCACAGCATCGCCAGGAACACCGGCATGGTGAACTGGACGAGGCCGCCGTTATAATACTGATACACGTCGGCGCGGGCCGCCACGGGGATGGTGAATATGCCGTAGACGTAAGCGCCGATGAGCATGAAGCCCGCCTGACCCAGCGAGAATATGCCCGTGAAGCCGTTCAGCAGGTTCATGGACACGGCCACCAGCGCGTAGGTCGCGCCCTTCTTGATGACCGTGAACAGCATGGACGTCGCCGGGATGATCTGCTCCGCGATGAACACCGCCACGAACAGCGCCAGCACGATGACGGCGGAGATGATGGTTGCGGAATCAATTTTCTTCTTGTTCATACATCCGCCCCCTTACACCTTGTCCGTAATCTTCTCACCAAACAGGCCGGTGGGCTTCACCGCCAGAATGATGATGAGCAGCGCGAAGGTAAAGGCGTCGGAGAAGGTGGCCAGACCCATGGGGCCGGAGATGACGCCCGCCTTGAACAGTATGATGTCCAGGCCCTTGATGATGTTCTCGGCGATGCCGATGATGAAGGCCCCGACGACCGCGCCGGGAATGGAGCCGATGCCGCCGAACACCGCCGCCACGAAGGCTTTAAGTCCGGGCATCGCGCCGGAGGTCTGAATGACCGTAGTGTAGTTGGTGAAGTAGAGTATCGAGGCCACGCCCGCCAGGAAGGTGCCGATGACGAAGGTGGTGGAGATGACCTGGTTGATCTTGATGCCCATGAGCTGGCTGGTCTCGAAGTCGCGGGACACGGCGCGCATGGCCATGCCGATCTTGGTGTGGTTGATGAGCTGCACCAGCGCCACCACGAGGATCAGCGTCAGGAAGGGGGTGATGACCGTCACCATCTTGGTGGTCGCGCCGAAGATGGTCACGGAGTCGGAGATCCAGGGGATGGTCGGGTAGATCTGGTTCAGACCGCCGGTGACGTACAGCACCAGATTCTGGAGGGTGTAGCTCACGCCGATGGCCGAGATCATCGCGGACATCCTCGGCGCGCTGCGCAGGGGCTTATAGGCCACGCGCTCGATCACGAAGCCTATCAGCGCCGTCAGCACCAGCACCAGCGGTATGCACAGCCACAGCGGCACGCCGCTGGCCGCCATGTACACCATGATGATGCCCGCCACCATGAACACGTCGCCGTGGGCGAAGTTGATGAGGCGCAGTATGCCGTACACCATCGTATACCCGATGGCAATCAGCGCGTACTGCCCGCCCACCGATATGCCCGAGAGCAGGTAGGGAAATACAGTGTTCCACATAGGGGGAGACGCTCCTTACTTGTTGGAATGGACTAAAAAAATGGGATATATAGGGGGCTGCGGGAATCCACCTCATCCGGCGCTTCGCGCCACCTTCCCCTCAAGGGGAAGGCTTTTGGTTACCGGTAACCCAGTCCCTTGCCTTCCCCTTGAGGAGCATCGAGCGCCCGGAAAACAGTCCAGTGGACTGTTTTCAGTGAGATGGGGCCAGCAGGCCCTTGTCAAGTGCCCGTGTGAGGGCGGATGAGGTAGCTTACCGCCAAGGCTGCGCTTTCCGGAAGCGGTTCCCGTCAATTCTCAATTGCTATTCATTAACCTAAATATCGGCGGAGGCAATGCCTCCGCCGAATGGCTCAACGGAATGAATTATTCGACGGTCTGCTCGGTCACGAACTCCCAGTCGCCGGTCTCGTTGTTGATCTTCTTGATGAAGGCGGAGGTGCGGATGGCGTCGCCCACCTCGTCGAAGGCGATGGCGCCGGAAACGCCGGTGTAGGTCACGCCGGGCATGGCGGCCAGGACGGCGGCGGAGTCGGTGGAGCCGGCGGCCTTCAGGGCCTCGAGGGCGGTATAGTAGGCGTCATAGCCCATGGCGGACACGGCGGAGATCATGTCGTTGCCGCCATTGTTGGTCATGGCCTCAGCGTCGCTGTTCAGCCAGGCCTTGAAGCCCTCGTCGAACGCGGCGGCAGCGCCTTCCTGATAGAAGGTGGTGATGATGACCTGCACGTTGGTGCCCTTGGCTGCGTTGGCCACGACGTTGGAGTCCAGGGTGTCGGAGCCCAGGATGGGGAAGGTCACGCCCTGGCTGGCGGCCTGCTGCACGATCTGGGTGGAGTAGGCGATGGACACGGGGCAGAAGAACACGTCCGCCTGATACATGGCCGCGTTGGTCAGGTAGGAGGTGAAGTCAGCGGTGTTGGTGGGGAAGCTCTCGGTGACGACGGTGCCGCCCAGACCCTCGAAAGCCTGCTTGAAGTAGGTCAGGAGGCCCTGGTCATAGTCGTTGCCCAGCTCGCCCAGGCAGTAAGCGGTCTTGGCGCCCAGCTCCTTGGAGGCGTAGTTCGCCAGAACCGTGCCCTGGAAGGGGTCCAGGAAGCAAATGCGGAAGTAGTGGCTGTTGCCCGCGGTGACCTGCGGATTGGTGCAGGTAACGCCGATGGCGGGGATGTTGGCATCCGCGAAATACTGGGAGCCGGCGATGGAGACGCCGGAGCCGTAGGAGCCCAGCACCACGGAGACGCCCGCGGAGACGAGCTGCTGCGCGGCGGAGGGAGCCTTGTCGGTGGAGGAGCCGTTGTCCGCGTAGACCAGCTCCACATCGTAGGTGGTGCCGCCGATCTCAACGGTGGGGGTCTCGGTGTTCGCGTACTGCATGCCCAGCATCTCCTGCTTGCCGCCCGCGCCAGAGTCGCCGGAGGCCGGCTCGAACACACCGATCTTCACGGTCTCGGCCATCGCCGCCGCGGAAAGAACCAGCATCATTGCCAATACAATCGCAAGTACCTTTTTCATAGGAAAATTCCTCCCATAATTATGATGAAATCATTATACATAATTCATGCAGAAATTGCAATAGCTACAGATGTTATTTCTGAAATAAGCCGAACCTTTTTCATCCAGGTGTCTACATCATTCCGTTCATGGCGGACAAAAAGTCCCAAATTTTGAGGTTCTTAACGCTTTGAAGCTGCATATGTTCGGAAGGTTAAGGGAAGTTATGCAGGCAAAAGCATAAATAATGTATATTTATACATTCCAATACCCTTTTCCCTCAAATCTGTCCCCGCCCTGCGGACGAAGCCTCACGGCAAACGCATGAATTACAAATGTATGACCAAATAAAGCCGTACGACCTTGTAGGGGCGGCGTTTCGCCGCCCGCCGGGTAGGACGATGCGTTTCGTTGGGGCGGGCGCCGAAACGGCGCCCCTACAAGGTTGGTTCGTATCTCCGACAAATTCCAATTTACCGAGGACGCTGAGTAGTAACACTTGTCCTGATCTATTTTTGTCATGGCTTGACAACCGTGCCCTCTCGCGGTATAATAATAACGAAGAGCGAACCACGCACGCGGTTGCTCCTCAAGTTTTAACTATTTTGCTTGTAGCCTTTCGACTACGAAAACAGCCGTCACTGTGCAGAGTGGCGGTTGCTTTCTTTGCGTTCCTTTTTCTTCACGACGATCGTGATTGGAAGGTTGCAAACCCAGAGGGTTTGCAAGTCTGGTCAAAGGCCAGACCGAGGCATCACGAATCAAAGATTCGGGATGCCTCGCCTACTTCCCCTATATGGAATGTAATACGCATGGTCCCCACCTCCTTTCGGAGATGTAGGAGCAACCGCCTGCGCGTTTGTGTCCGCTCTTCGACCCTTTCGGGCTTTTTTATTATACAGGAAGTATTATTATCTGTCAATCCATAGATTTCTTTTCGCAAAACAGGAACCGCCCTCCCGGTATGGGAAAGGCGGTTCCTTTGATGTTATCCGACCACGATGTTGACCAGCCGTCCCGGCACGAACACCAGCTTTTTGACGTTCTTCCCGGCGATGAGCTTCTGGACCTCCTCGGTATCCATGAAGTAGGCCTGGGCGTCGTCGCGGGTGAGGGAGGCGGGGACGTTCATGCGGCCGCGGACCTTGCCGTTGATCTGGAGGGCGACCTCGACGGTGTCCTTCACCAGCGCGGCGGGGTCGTACTTGGGCCACTGGGCGCGGATGAGCTCCGCGTCGGACAGCTTGCAGAGCTGGTTGATCTCCTCGGTGATGTGGGGCGCGACGGGGTTGAGGAGCTGAATGAGGGCCAGCAGCTCGCCCCGGGTGACCTGTCCCTTGGCGTAGAAGGCGTTCACCAGCGTCATCATGGCGGCGATGGCGGTGTTGAACTTCATCTTCTCGTAGTCCTCAGAGACCTTCTTGATGCAGCTGTGCACGTCGAAGGCCAGATCCTTGGAGATGCCCTCGCCGTCGTTCAGCATGTCCATCAGACGCCACACGCGGTCCAGGAAGCGGCGGCAGCCCTTGACGGAATCGTCGTTCCAGGGGGCGGCGGCGGTGTAGTCGCCCATGAACAGCACATACAGCCGCAGGGTGTCCGCGCCGTACTGCTTCACGATGTCCAGCGGGTCCACCACGTTGCCCTTGGACTTGGACATCTTCTCGCCGTCGGAGCCGAGGATCAGACCCTGATAGCTGCGCTTGGCGTAGGGCTCGGGGGTGTTGACCTCGCCGATGTCGTAGAGGAAGCGGTGCCAGAAGCGGGAGTACAGCAGGTGGCGGGTGACGTGCTCCATGCCGCCGTTGTACCAGTCCACGGGCATCCAGTACTTCATCTCGTCCATGGAGGCAAATGCTTTATCGTTGTGGGGATCGACGAACCGCAGGAAGTACCAGGAAGAGCCGGCCCACTGGGGCATGGTGTCGGTCTCGCGCTTGGCGGGGCCGCCGCACTTGGGGCAGGTGCAGTTGACGAAGCTCTCGATGCGGGCCAGCGGGCTCTGGCCGTCGGTGCCGGGCTCGAAGTTCTCCACATCCGGCAGGGTCAGCGGGAGCTGGTCGTAGGGCACACCCACGGTGCCGCACTTGGGGCAGTGGATCAGCGGGATGGGCTCGCCCCAGTAGCGCTGGCGGTTGAAGGCCCAGTCCTTCATCTTATACTGTATGCCCTTCCGGCCGATGCCCTTCTTCGCCAGGAAGTCGATCATGGCAGCGATGGAGTCCTTCTTGTTGTCGTAGGCATTGAGGAAGTCGGAGTTGATCATCTTGCCGTCGCCGGTGTAGGCCTCGACGGAGATGTCGCCGCCCTCGATGACCTGTATGATATCCGCGCCGAACTTCTTCGCAAACTCATAGTCGCGCTGGTCGTGGGCGGGCACGGCCATGATCGCGCCGGTGCCGTAGCCCATCATGACGTAGTCCGCGATGAAGATGGGGATCTGCTTGCCGTTGACGGGGTTCACCGCGGCCAGCCCCTCCAGCTTCACGCCGGTCTTGTCCTTCTGGAGCTGGGTGCGCTCGAACTCGGTCTTCTTGGCGCAGGCGTCGCGGTAGGCTTCCACGGCGTCCCAGTTGGTGATCTTTTCCTTATACTTGTCCAACAGCGGATGCTCGGGGGCCATGACCATGAAGGTGACGCCGTAGAGCGTGTCCGGGCGGGTAGTGTAGATTTCAAGCTGCTCCGGGATGCCGTCCAGCGTGAAGTCCACGAACGCGCCGGTGGAGCGGCCGATCCAGGTCACCTGCTGCTGCTTGATGGATTCGGGATAATCGACGGTCTCCAGGCCCTCCAGCAGCTTGTCGGCGTACTCGGTGATGCGCAGGTACCAGACGTCCTTCGGGAGCTGCACCACGTCGCTGTGGCACACGTCGCACTTGCCGCCCTGGCTGTCCTCGTTGGAGAGCACCACCTTGCAGTGGGGGCAGTAGTTCACCAGCGTCTTGGCCCGGAATACCAGGTTGTGGTCGAACAGCTTCAGGAAGATCCACTGGGTCCACTTGTAGTAGTCCGGCAGGGAGGTGGAGATTTCGCGGCTCCAGTCGAAGGAGAAGCCGATCTGCTTCATCTGGTCCTTGAAGTGCTCCACGTTGCGGGTGGTGATGACGTGGGGATGGGTGTTGGTCTTGATGGCGTAGTTCTCGGCGGGCAGGCCGAAGGAGTCAAACCCCATGGGGAACAGCACGTTGTAGCCCTCCATGCGGCGCTTGCGGCTGACGACCTCCAATCCGGAATAGGCCTTGATGTGGCCCACGTGCATACCCGCGCCCGAGGGATAGGGGAACTCCACCAGGCCGTAGAACTTGGGCTTGTCGTGGCTGGCCTCCGCGGCAAAGGCGTTGGTGGCGTCCCAGTGCTTCTGCCATTTGCCCTCGATGCTGGCCGGATTGTAGGCGGGAATGTTGTTCATAGTTTTTACGCTCCTCTGCTGAAATTATATAGGAAGGGGATTATGAGTTGGGAGTTGGAAGTGGGGAGTTAGAAGTTGGGACGGCGTACTGCGCGGAGGGGGCGGGCGGCGAAACGCCGCCCCTACAGGCAAAGGCAGTTGGCAGGGCATTGAACGCCTTTTGATGCACAAGTTCCGCGGAGGATTTGCGCTTCAACTTCCCACTTGCCACTTCCAACTTCCCACTGAAAAAAACGTCCTCCCGCCTCGCTAAGAGACGGAAGGACGTGTGCCTTTCGCGGTACCACTCTTATTGATTCCCGGAGGAATCCACTCGATGCCGGTAACGGCGGCAGCCGCCCGCGAGGGGACGCTCCGGAACGAGTTCAGCGCTGCGCGACGCCGCCTTGCAGCCTGTGGGCGGCTCTCTGTGGACGCGGTGAACGCCTACTGCTTTCCATCCACGCGATGGTGTGTTATAATTAGCCCTCGGTCTTGGCTTCGGCCTCGGCGGCAGCGCCTTCGGCGGCCTCGGTCGCCTCGGTGGCAGCCTCTTCGACGGCGGCCTCAGCGGTCTCGGCAGTCTCAGCGGCGGCTTCCTCCACCTTCTCGGCGGCGTCAGCAGCGGCTTCCTCGGCCTTTTCGGCGGTCTCTTCGACGGCGGCAGCGGCCTCTTCGACGGCCTCGCTGGCGGTCTCAGCGGCCTCAGCGGCGGTCTCCTCTACGGCCTCGGCAGCCTCTTCGGCGGTCTCAGCGGCTTCCTCCACGGCGGGAGCGGCCACGGGGGCGGGATTCTTGACGATATGAGAAGTGATGATGGTCGCCACGATGGCCAGGATGACGAAAGCGGCCACGGCGATGCGGGTGATGCGCTGGAGCTTGCCCTCCATGGACTGAGCCTTGTTCTTGCCGAAGAAGGTTTCAGCACCGCCGCCAATCGCGCCCAAACCCTGGCGCTGGCCCTCCTGCATCAGCACGACGACGATCAGCAAAATGGAAATCAGGATCAAAACGATATCGACGAAAATAGACAAACCGGTCATGAAACATCCTCCTCAAGCTCTGTGACCCTCGCCCCGGCGGCAAACGGTCATTGTATCTCACAATATGCTAAAGTATTATAGCACGGTTCAAACCAAAACGCAACCGTATTTTCACGGCTTCTACTTCATTTAACGTAGGGAGATGGCATGGCGCAGTCTGCCTGATAAATTGAGGTTTATCGGGTAATCAAACTATCCCTGTAGGGGCGCCGTTCCGGCGCCCGCCTTGTACGAAGCACATCGTCCTACCCGGCGGGCGGCGCAACGCCGCCCCTACAGGAAAGCGGGCAACTCCCCGATAAATCCCCGTTTAACACCTATTCCCCGTCCTCCTCAAACATTTCGCCGATTCTGACCTTGGCGCGGTAGACGTCGTTGCGGGGATACCCCTCGTTCATGGCGGCCTCAGCGACCTCGCGGATGGACTGGCCGTCCAGGATTTTGGCGAGCATCCAGGCGGTGACATCGACGCGCTCGGCCTGGATTACGGCAGGGGGCAGCATGGAGATGTCCACGGCCATGCAGTATTCGCCCTTTTCCACGCCGGGATTGGCCCTCAATTCCGCGAGGACCTCCGGGGCGGCGCCGCGATAGAGGCGCTCGAACTTCTTGGTCAGGTCGCTGCACACGCAGAGGCGGCAATCCGGCCATTTTTCCGCGAGCTGCGCCACCAGCTCCACCACCCGGTGTGGGGACTCATACAGCACGAACACCGGCACGCCGGCCCGGTGAATGGCATCCAGCTTGTCGTTGAGGGGCTTCTTCTCACGGGGAAGGAAGCCGTAAAAGGCGAATTCCCGCGCGTCGAACCCGGAGGCCGACAGGCAGGTGACCACTGCCGACGGGCCGCAGACCGGCTCCACGGGAATCCCCGCCGCCCAGCAGGCGTCCACCAGCATATGGCCGGGGTCGGAGATGCCGGGGGTGCCGGCGTCGCAGGTCAGCGCCACGGTCAGGTCCTCGGCCAGCATTTTTTCGACGATGCGCGGGGCTTTGGCCTCCTCGTTGTGCCGGTGACAGGACACCATGGGCCGATGCAGGTCGAACTGGTTCAGCAGCTTCATCGTCACCCGCGTGTCCTCGGCGGCGATCAGGTCCGCCGCCTCCAGCGCCTCCCGCATCCGCGGCGTCAGGTCGTTCAGGTTCCCGATAGGCGTGGCCACCACATAGAGCTTGGGCATGGATAGTCTCCTTCACTATAGAACGATTAGGGCGATAAATGGGGATTTGTCGGGGTGTTTGTTCGAGGCCACCTCATCCGCCCCTTCGGGGCACTTGACAAGGGCCTGCCGGCCCCATCTCACTGAAAACAGTCCACTGTTCCCCTTGAGGGGAAGGTGCCCGTGAGGGCGGATGAGGTGGACTTCCGCTCACCCCGACAAATTCCAATTTGTTTATCAGCCAAACTCGTCAACTTTCCTTCAATATATAGAACATCTCATTGGCCGTCTCAAACTGTCCCTCGATGGTCCTGTTTCCGGGCAGGTGTTGGGCCATCCATTCGCCGTAGTGCGCCGCCATGCCCACGTTGCGCCCGCCGAGGGTGCGGGTGGGAAAGGAAACGACGATATAGGCGGCGTCGATGGCATTCATCACGTCCATGGCCGCGCCGGGGCGCTGGCGCTCCAGCAGGGGCAGGACCTTGAAGAGCAGGGCGACGTCGTAGCGCTTTCGGGGAATGGCGTTTGGGCAGAGCAGGTCGGCGCAGACGGCGTCCACGGGCATGCCGTAGGTCTGCCCGAAGGCGTTGATGAGGTTCACCGCCGCGCCGGAGATGTCCGTGCCGGTGGTCCGTATGCCCCGCGCGCCGAGGTAGAGCGGATTGATGCCGCAGGCCAGGTCGAGGATGTGGGCGGGCCTGCCTGTAGTTTCAAATATTCGGGCATAGAGGGCGTCCATGTCCTCCAGGGGGAGGCGCTCACGGGTGGAGGCGTGCTTGTTGAGTATGTTCTCGAGCTGGCCCTCCGTGCGCCCGCCCACGGCCCAGCAGTGCATCGAGTAAGCGCAGCCGCTGGCCTCGGCGGGGGTCAGGAACGCGCCGGTGATGCCGTGCAGCGCCTCACGGACGGCCTTGTCCACATCCTTGGGCTTCTTGTACTTCGGTTCACACTCCGCCCAGACCCGGCGGATGGTGTCCGGGCAGACCTCGCGGTATTTTTTCGACTGAAGCAGCTTGTCCAGATAATCGTTACTCATCGCGCAGCAGCTCCATCAGGCGTCCGTAGAAGCGCAGGTTGTGGGCGGTGGCGAGGCGCAGGGCATAGGGGTCGCCCACCTTGAAGAGGTGGTGCAGGTAGGCGCGGGAATGGTTCTTGCAGAGGATGCAGTCGCAATGCTCGTCCACCGGCCCGGCCTCCCGGCGGTGCTCGTCGTCCAGGATGTAGAGGAATTTGTAGAATTTGCCGTCGGCGCGGCGGACGCCCTCGGGGGTGTCCATGCCGGGGAGCCATGTATAGAGCCGCTGGTGCCGGGCTTCGCGGGTGGGAATCACGCAATCGAACAGGCCGTAGCCCATCTCCACCAGCGCGGCGATCTCCTCCGGGCGGCCCAGGCCCATGGCATATTTCACCTTGTGGTCCGGCATGGCGTCCGCGGCCATCTTCAAAATATCCAGCCGGAACGCGCCGCTTGCATCCAGCGGCCAGCCGCCGAAGCCGTAGCCGTCGAAGCCGATTTCCTCCAGACGACGGCCACATTCCATCCTCAGCTCCGGGTCGCTGCCGCCCTGGACGATGCCGAACAGCTTGGGCTTCTTCTCCATCTTTTTGGACAGCTTGTCGAATTCCGCCCGGCAGCGCTCGCCCCACTTCACCGTCAGCTCCACACTTCGGCGCTGGACCTCGGGCGGGTCGTCGGGATGGGTGCACATGTCCAGCGACATCATGATGTCCGAGCCGTATTGGAATTGCACCTGTATGCACTTCTCCGGGGTGAAGGTCAGCTTTTCCTTCCCCAAATCCGGGCGGAAGATGATCTCCTTGTCGCGGATCTCGCCGTAGTCCGGGTTTTCACGGATCAGCGAATAAAGCTGGAACCCGCCGGAATCGGTGAGGATGGCCCCATTGTATCCCGTGAAGCCGTGAAGCCCGCCCAGGGACTTGATGAGCTTCGCGCCGGGCTTGGTCATCAGGTGATAGCTGTTCATCTCGCAGCCCTGAAGCCCCGCCGCGCAGACGTCCTCAAAGGCCCCGGCCCGTATCGCGCCGTAGGTGGCATCCGGGAAAAAGGCAGGCAGACGCACCGCGCCGCCGGGTGTTTCAAGATATTTCATGCTGACCTCCGGGGGAGTTTGATTCATCTGGTTGATAAACAGGGATTTGTCGGGGTGTTTGTTCGAGGCCACCTCATCCGCCCCTTCGGGGCACCTTCCCCTCAAGGGGAAGGCTTTTGGTTACCCGGTAGCGACTGTTTTCAGTGAGATGGGGCCAGCAGGCCCTTGTCAAGTGCCCGTGAGGGCGGATGAGGTGGACTTCCGCTCACCCCGACAAATTCCAATTTGTCGCGCTGTTACAGCCTCTCTACAATTCTTAGGCTGGCGCTGCGGGACCTGGGGTTTTGTTCAAGTTCCTCGGCTGAGGCGGTGACGGGCTTGCGGGTGACGAGCTTCACCGTGGGCTTCTTGCCACAGACGCAGACGGGGAAGGACTTGGGGCAGGTGCAGGGGTCGGCCAGATTGCGGAAGGTGTTTTTGACGATGCGGTCCTCTAATGAATGGAAGGTGATGACGCAGAGGTGGCCGCCGGGATTGAGAAGGTCTGACAACGCCCTCAGCGCCGGTTCCAGAGGTTCCAGTTCGTCGTTGACGGCGATGCGCAGGGCCTGGAAGGTGCGGCGGGCGGGGTGGGAGCCGTCGCCCTGGCGGAACTTTTTGGGGATGGCGGCGTCGATGATGTCCACCAATTGTGAGGTACGTTCGATAGGCGTGGACTTGCGGCGGTCACAGATGACCCTCGCGATCTGCCTCGCCCACTTTTCCTCGCCGTAGTCGCGGAATATGCGGTTCAGGTCGTCCTCAGACCAAACATTTACGATTTCACGGGCGGACAGGGGCTGGCTCTGGTCCATCCGCATGTCCAGCGGGGCGTCGTCGTGGTAGGAGAAGCCCCGCTCCCGGACGTCCAACTGATGGGAGGACACGCCCAGATCGATGAGTATGCCGTCCAGCCCGGACTCGATGCCCGCTGACCGGAGCAGCGCCGGCGCGTCATGAAAATTGCCCCGCAGGGCGATGAAGCTCGCGGGGGATTGAATGGCGTTCAGCCGGGCGGTGGCCGCCTCGATGGCGTCGGCGTCCCGGTCGATGCCGATGAGGGTGCCGGTGGTCAGCCGCTTCAATATCTCCGAGGAATGGCCGCCGCCGCCCAGGGTGCAGTCCAGATAGGTTCCACCCGGCTTGATGCTCAGCCCGTCCAGACATTCGTTCAGCAGCACCGGCAGATGATGAAATTCCATGGTCAGCTCCCGCGCCGTAGGGTGGCGCTGTTGGGTTTCGTTGTTGCAAATAAAATGGGGATTTATCGGAGAGATGCCCACTCTCCTGTAGGGGCGGCGTTGCGCCGCCCGCCGGGTAGGACGATTCGTTTCGTTGGGGGGCGGGCGCCGAAACGGCGCCCCTACAAGGTTGGTTTGACTGCTCGATAACTTCCAATCTGTCAGTCAGCCATCTCCATCCGCCTCACAGCTTCCACGGCGCGATGCCCAGCTTTTTGCGGACCTTGAGCATGGTCCTGTGGGCGATGGCGGAGGCGCGTTCCCTGCCGGAGTCCATGACCTGCTGGAGGTAGGCCTTGTCGGCGGAGATGCGCTCGTATTCCTGCTGGATGGGCTCCAGCGTGGCGATGACGCTGTCGGCCACGGCGTCCTTGAACTTGCCGTAGCCCTGGCCGGAGTATTCGGCGGAGATGTCGTCCATGGTGCGGCCGGTCAGCGCGGACATGATGCTCATCAGGTTGGCGACGCCGGGCTTGTTCTCCGGGTCGTAGATGACGGCGTTCTCGCTGTCCGTGACGGCGCGGCGGAGCTTCTTGCGGATGATGTCGGGCTTGTCGAGGATGGCGATGTAGGTCTCCTCCGGGTCGGACTTGCTCATCTTCCGGGTGGGCTCCTGGAGGCTCATGACCCTCGCGCCCACCTTGGGGAAGTAGCCGTCCGGGATGACGAACACGTCGCCGTAGATGGCGTTGAAGCGCTCGGCGATGTCGCGGCAGATCTCGAGGTGCTGCTTCTGGTCCGCGCCGATGGGCACCAGGTCCGTCTGATAGAGCAGTATGTCGGAGGCCATCAGCACCGGATAGGTGAACAGGCCGCAGTTGATGTTGTCGGCGTGCTTGGCGGATTTGTCCTTGAACTGGGTCATGCGGCTCATCTCGCCCATGTAGGTGAAGCAGTTGAGTATCCAGCCCAGCTCCGCGTGGGCTGCCACCTGGCTCTGGAAGTAGATGATGTTCCTCTCCGGGTCCAGGCCGCTGGCCAGGAAGATGGCCATGGTGCGCATACACGCCTTGCGAAGCTCCGCGGGGTTCTGCCGCACCGTCAGGGCGTGCAGGTCCACGATGGAATACAGGCAGTCGTATTCCTCCTGCAAGAGGTTGAAATTGCGCAGCGCGCCGATGTAGTTGCCCAGCGTCAGATTGCCCGTGGGCTGTATGCCGGAAAATATGCGTTTCTTCTGAACCTGCTGTTCCATGGTGTGTCAAACCTCCGTTGTTTTTGGCAGAGCATTTCCGCTCAGGATTGAAAATTGAGCTGCTGGCCTTATAACAGACATCAGAAATAATACATCATTGTAGGGGCAGCGTTTCGCCGCCCGCCTGGAGCAATTATCATAGCGTGGAGGGCGGGCGGCGCAACGCCGCCCCTACAGGGTTTATTCTTTGCATTATTATCTACGACTGCTATAGCGCGTCAGCGGACATTCATTTTCAATGATTATATCATGCGTTCAGCCTCCGCGTCAATGTCGCGCAGGCGGGTTGCCGCGGCAAACGTTTGAGTTGCAGATGCCCAAAAGACCTTGTAGGGGCGGCGTTGCGCCGCCCGCCGGGTACTAACGATGCGAATCGGGACAGGCGGGCGGCGAAACGCCGCCCCTACAGGGTTGGTCTGTAATTTATGCGTTGTTCGCCAGGGCGGTGAGCGCGTTGAGCTTGTCCTCAAAGACCTTCAGCGACGTCCGCCAGAAATCGACGTCGGCCACGTCGATGCCCACGCTGTTGGCCACCTCGCGGATGTCGCCGCTGCCGGCGTCGCGCAGGAGCTTTTCGTAATCGGGCAGGAAGGCCGCGCCGCGCTGCCTGTACAGGGCGTAGACGCCGAGGGCGAAGAGCTGGCCGAAGGCGTAGGGGAAGTTGTAGAAGTGGACGTCGGTGGCGTAATAGTGGCTCTTGCAGGCCCACATGTAGGGGTGCAGGGCCTCGGGGTCCAGGCCGTCGCCGTAGGTCTTTTTCTGGGCGTCCAGCATGATGTTGCACAGCTCTTTGGCGGACAGCACGGCGTTCTTCCTGCGCTCCACCACCTCGGACTCAAAGAGGAAGCGGCTGTAGATGTCTACGATCACCTGCGCTCCGTCGGCGAGCTGCTGCTCCAGCAGGGCGATTTGGGCGTCCCTGTCCGCCTTTTCCAGCATACGTTCCGCCAGGAGCGTTTCATTGAATATGCTGGCCGTCTCCGCCAGGGGCATGGGGTAGTCGGACAGGAGGATGGACACCTCGTTCATGCACTCGTTCTGGTAGGCGTGGCCCAGCTCGTGGGCCAGCGTGCTGACGGCGCTGTAGCTGCCGTCGAAGTTGGTCAGCACGAAGGACTGTTTAAGCGGGTGCATCCCCTCGCAGAACGCGCCGCCGGCCTTGCCCTCCCGGGGGTACATGTCGATCCAGCGCTCGTCAAAGGCCCGGCTGATCATGCTGCCCATGCGGGGGCTGAACGCGCCCAGCTCGTCCACCAGTATGCGGCGGGCGTCCTCCGGGGTGTAGTCGCCGCGCATACGGCCCACCGGCGCGAACAGGTCCCAGAATTTGAGGCCGCCCTCATAGCCCAGCAGCTTCGCCTTTAAGCGGAAGTAGCGGCGGAACATGGGCAGGCTCTCGTCCATGGCGGTCAGCAGGGCGTCCAGCGTAGCCCGGTCCATCCGGGCGGAATCCAGCGCCATGTCCAGCACGGAATCGAAGTGCTTGAGCTCGGTCAGGGTGTTGGCCTCGCCCTTGATGCCATTGAGGCAGGCGGCCATGGGGATCTCAATTTTCGGATAGGCGGCCAGCTCGGCGTCGTAGGCGGCCCTGCGGATTTTGGCGTCCGGGCTGTAGGCCAGGTTGCGCACGGCGGACAGGGGGATGGCCTTGCCATCATAGTCCGCCGTCAGGTTGGCTTCGAGCTGGTCCCGGAGCTGCACCCAGGCGCTGCCGCCGGTGAGCTGCATTTTCAGCACCACGGGCTCCAGTGCCGGGTCGATGACATGGGCGGCGTCCCGCTTCAATACCTTCAATAAATAGGCATGTTCATGAAGCAGCGGGGAGCCGACGCACAGAGCATCGATGTCCGCGTCCTTCAGCCGCATGGACAGCGCGGAATACACCTCTTTGGCCCGGTTCAATACGGGCAGCACCCGCCCGGTCGCCGCCATGGCGGGGGCGCAGTTGGCGTCCGCGGCCAGCGTGAGCTGGGCGAAGGCGTAAGTTTTCAGCGTCAGCGCGGACAGCGCCTTGAGGTCCTCGATGACGGCCTCCCACGGCATATCGCCGCCATCGGCCAGCAGTTTTTCCGCGAGGGCTTTGCAGTCCTCGATGTCTTTATCATAGGAAGGGTCGTTAAAGTCCCGATACAGCTTTGTAAGGTCCCAGTTCATAGTGCTTTGCCTCTGTTTCTGTGATGAGTTGAAAGGTCAGTAAGACCGGATTGTGGTCCGACACGGCGAAGCCCTCGTCGATGACGCGGCATTCCAGCGTCTCCACGTTGTTGGAGACGATGAAGCCGTCCGCGGTCAGCACGTAGGTCTTGCCCGGCTCGTAGGCGGCGTCCAGGTTGCGGCAGGTGGGGACGGGATGCTTTTTGTCCAGCGATTCCACCAGCTTCAATTCCTTGGGGATCATGTCCCGGTCGATGGGCTGGTTCCAGGTCAGCCCCTCCGGGGCCTTCACGCCGAAAATGCGGTCGGAGTGGCCCACGAGGTCCTTGTTGAAGTCGCCGCCGGCCACGCAGTAGTTCCCCTTGCGGTACTCGGAGACCATGTCCTGCAAAACCATCTCCAATTGCCGGGTGGCGACGCTGCCGTCGCTGGTATAGGCGGACAGATGGAGGTTGTACAGGCAGAGCTGCCGCCCGTCGGTGGTGGGAATGCGTATGATGGAATAGCAGCGGTCCAGGTCCAGCACCCGTATGAGCCCCGTCTCCACCGGCAGACTGTGGCGCTCGCCGCGATAGATGTCCAGCTTGGAAAAGCTCACCAGGCCGGACTGCGCCTCGCCCATGGGCTGATTGAACGGATAGAGCAGATAGGGCGAATTATAATTGCGCACGAAGTAATTCTGATAGCCCGAAAGCTCCAGGCGCAGCAGGTCCAGTTCGTCGATGTGCCAGCTTCGGGTGGCGCGGGTGTCCACCTCCTGAAGGAGTATGTGATCGACCTGCGCATCCTTCAACACCTGAGCGGCGTGACCCAGGTTTTGCTGGACCGCCTCCGGGGACGAGGCGCGGGACTGGTCGCCGCCGTCCATGAAGAAGGAAAAATCGGCGCTGTTGGCCCCGTAGCCCACGTTCCAGGTGGCGACGGTATAGGGCTGATAGAGCGCGGCCCGGTTGCTGATGTTCTGGGAATGCTGCTCCGCGCTGTCGGGCAGGCGGTGATAGTTCATGAACACCCAGGCCACATAGCCGCCCACCACCGCCACCGGCAGCAGCAGCACGCCCGCGATGATGCGCGGCAGCAGCCACCGCCACCTCGACGTCCTTTGAATCATGGCTTACAGCTCCTGAAAGCGCTCCACGCGCATCCGCAGGCCGTACTTCTCCCGCAGCGCGGCGATCTTGCCCATCATCTCGGATTTGTGGTGGGCGTCGATGGCGGCCTGATTTTCCCAGCGGTCGATGAGCAGCACCGTCTCCGGGTCGTCCAGCGGGAAGAAGTATTCGTATTTCAGATTGCCCGGCTCCGCCCGAACCGCCGATACCACGCCGCTCTGGGTCATCTCCTGGGCAAAGTCCATCGCTGAGCCGTTTTTGCCGGTATAGTAGATGTTGATGGTGATAGCCATGTTGATTCCTCCGTGAGGTTGATTTCCCGTCATATGATTCTCAGCAGCATCGTGTGCTGGTCGTCCATCTCGATGACCAGAAGGTTTTGCTTTTCCAGGGCCTTCATGACGTCGGAGAACTTCTTGAAGCCGATCTGCTTTTCCTCGAAGCCGGGGTAATCCTGCTGGATGGCAGCCTTTAAGATCGAGGGGTTGACGCGCTCGAAGCCCTCGTCCTTGAAGTGCTCCAATGCCTGCTTAAAGGCGGGGAGCCAGTTGGACTTGTCCAGGTTCTTCTCCTCGGCGTCGTCGGTGGAGAGGCCGATCATCAGGCTGGAATTTTCCATCCAGCTCGTCAGCTTGTCGGAATTCTGGGTGATCTGCTGGACCAATTTTCCGAAGGTGGTACAGCCGTAGCTGCGCTCGGAGAAGTCGGGGCGCAGGCGGTTCAAGGTGTCCTTCAATTCACTGGCGTACATCTGCTCCTCGTCCTGGTCTGAGACGATGGTCTCCACCTGGCTCACCAGCTCGTTGATGTCGCCGTCCAGGGCGATGCGCTCCTCCCGGGGCTTCTTCTTCGGCTGGCGCTTGGCCACGGATTCCAGGAACACGAACTCGTTGCAGGCGTTGACGAATATCCCCGAGGCCGCCTCCGAGCGGGAAATGCCCAGCACGTGCTTGCCCATGCTCTTCAGCCGGCCCACCAGCGGCGTGTAGTCGCTGTCGCCGGAGACGATGCAGAAGCTGTCGATCAGCGGGTTGGTGTAGGCCACCTCCATGGCGTCGATCACCAGCTGGATGTCCAGATTGTTCTTCTGGACCTTCCCCCACCGCAGCGACGGCACCACGGCAAACGTATTGGACAACAGGCACTGCTTCAGATCCGTATACCTGTCCGTATAGCCGTACACCTTCCCCAGCAGTATGTCCCCGCGGATCTTCACCTTCTCTATGATGGAAAGCAGCAGCGATTCCTTCGCCCCGACGTTTTCCAGATCCACAAACACGGCGAAATTGGATTTGCCCATGGTTTAGCTCCTTTGTGATGGTTTGACAGGTTGATAAATTGGAATTTGTCGAGGGGACGAACTATCCCTGTAGGGGCGCCGTTTCGGCGCCCGCTCTCCTGCGAGACGGAACGCTCTATCGGGCGGGCGGCCGAGGTTCTGAAGCATTATCAGAAATATATATACCGCTACGTACCAACCTTGTAGGGGCGCCGTTTCGGCGCCCGCCCTCAACGAAACGCATTGTCCTACCCGGCAGGCGGCGCAACGCCGCCCCTACAGGAGAGTGTGTATCTCCCCGATAAATCCCCGTCTATCCCTTCCCCGCCTCGATCCGCTCCGCCGAATCATTCAGATACACCCACCGCTCCATCTTGAAATCGAGCTGGGCGGCGAGGTCCTCCCGCTGTGCGGTGAGGGTTTGAAGTTTGACGTAATCGCTGGCGTTTTCGGCGATCTCGGTGTCGCAGGCGGCGATTGCTTCCTCCAATGCGGCGATGTCATCGTCGATGGTGTCGTATTCCCGCTGCTCTTTGAAGGAGAATTTCAGCTTCTCCGGGCGGGCGCTCTGGCGGGGCGCGGGGGTCTTTTTCGGCGCGGCGGCGGGCTTTTCCTCGGGCGGGCGCTTGCGGAGGTAGTCGCCGAAGTTGCCGGGATACTGCCGCACCTCGCCGCCGGGACGGACCTCGAATATGGCCCCGGCTATTTTATCGAGGAAGTAGCGGTCATGGGACACGGCGATGACCGCGCCGGGGAAGGCGTCCAGATAGTCCTCCAGCACGGTCAGCGTCTCCACATCCAGATCGTTGGTGGGCTCGTCCAGCAGCAGTATGTTCGGCGCGGCCATCAGTATGCCCAGCAGGTACAGCCGCCGCCGCTCGCCGCCGGACAGCCGGCCGATTTTGGAATACTGCAAATCCGACGTGAACAGGAACCGCTCCAGCATCTGCGTGGCGGTGAAGGTGCCCTCGTCGGTCTTGACGGAAGGCGCGATCTCCCGGACGTAATCCCAGGGCCGCTGGTTCAGGTCCAGCTCCCTGCCCTCCTGGGTGAAATAGCCCAGCTTCACCGTGCCGCCCACGTCCACCGTGCCCGCGTCGGGTTCAAGCGTCCCGGCGATGAGGTTCAACAGCGTGGACTTGCCCGCGCCGTTGGGACCGACGATGCCGATGCGGTCATCCCTCAAAAGGGTATAGGAGAAGTCACGGATGACCGCCTTGCCGTCGAAGGACTTGCTGACGTGCTCCAGGGCGATGGTCTTGCGCCCCAGCCGGGAGGCCGCGGCGGCCATGGTCACCGCGCCGTCGGTCTCCGGGGCGTCCTGGGCCTTGAGCGCCTCATAGCGGGCGATGCGCTCCACGGATTTGGTGGACCGGGCGCGACAGCCCCGCATGATCCACTCCGTCTCCCGGCGAAGCAGCGCCTGACGCTTGCGCTCGCTGGCCTGGGCCATCTCCAGCCGCTCGGCCTTTAAGGAAAGATATTTGGAATAGTTGGCCTCGTACAGATACAATTTGCCGTGGCTCAGCTCGCCAATTTTATTGGTGACGCGGTCGAGGAAGTAGCGGTCGTGGGTCACCATCACCAGCGCGCCGGTGAAGCGGATGAGCCTTTGCTCCAGCCATTCCACCATGCCGCTGTCCAGATGGTTGGTGGGCTCGTCCAGCACCAGCACGTCCGCGGGCCGCACGAACACCGACGCCAGCGCCACGCGCTTGCGCTGTCCGCCGGAGAGATCGCCCACCTTTTGCTCGAAATCCGGCACACCCAGCCGGGTCAGTATGGTCCGGGCCTCGTACTCGTGCACCTGCCGTATGCCCTCGGGCAGACCGGCAAAGACCGCCTCCATCACCGTGGCGTCGTCGTCCATCACCGGGGTCTGGGGCAAGTAGGCGAGCTGAACGTTGGGGTCGGTGCTCACCCGCCCCGCGTCCGGCGTCTCCACCCCTGCCAGCACCTTCAACAGCGTGGACTTCCCCGTGCCGTTCACGCCGATCAGCCCCACCTTGTCGCCGGGGTTCAGAAACAGCGTCACATCATCGAGCAACTGTTTGTCCCCGTAATTCTTGAATAGCTTCTCGGCTGTCAGCAGCATGATAGAACCTCCGAAGGTGGATGAGCAGGGATTTGTTGAGGAGTTAGTTCGAGGCCACCTCATCCGGCGCTTCGCGCCACCTTCCCCTCAAGGGGAAGGCTTTTGGGTTACGGGGTAGCCCAGCCCCTGCCTTCCCCTTGAGGAGCATCGAGCGCCCGGAAAACAGTCCAGTGGACTGTTTTCAGTGAGATGGGGCCAGCAGGCCCTTGTCAGGTGCCCGTGGGCGGATGAGGTGGCTTACCCGCTCACCCCGACAAATTCCAATTCATCAACCAGACTTATACCCATCCATTATAGCATACATTTACATTGCGTAAAAGCCCCGAAACATTAAACAATTCGGCCACCCGCGGGTGCGGGTGGCCGATGAGATCAGGGATTGCAGTGCTTGCAGGGTTCATAGCCCATCCTGAGCAGTTCATCCCGGGAGCCTGTGAACTTCTCGCGGTTGGCGCTCTTCATGTTCTTAATGGTGGAGCAGTCCGTGCGGTGGAACTTCTTGGAGCTCTTGTTGATGATGTAGGACTGCCGCCCGAAGGCGCTCTTTGCGGTGGCGGGAACGTCCTCGGCCTGTCCGATGTAGGCGGTGACGTACTTGACGTAGTTGTTCAGCGTCTTGTAGCTCTTGACCGCCTCCACATCCGGGGCGTTATAGGCGAACTGCACCTGACCGTCGATGGCGTAATAGCAGGTATCCCAGGTGTGCATGGCGATGAGCTCGCCGTACAGCTCCCGGAGGCCGCGGCCGGGGCTGGTGGTGATGGTGTAGGTGCTGGAAGCGTCCGACCATTGCAGGGTGTCTCCGGTGTTATCCTCGGTCAGCCAGCAGCCCGCGAGCCTGGAGCGGTTCTTCGCCGTGATGGCCTTGAAGCCCTGCCGCGCGACGTAGGCGTTGATCCCCTCGGCGCTCTCCGCCAGCGCGAACCCCGCCAGCAGCATCAGCGCCAGCATCGCCGCGATGATTCTCTTCATGTTGTTGACCTCCTTCTTTTGTAAGATGTCGTGAAAGCTATAAACAGGAATTTATCGGGGAGTTACCTACTCTCCTGTAGGGGCGGCGTTGCGCCGCCCGCCCGATAGGACATGTAGTCTCGCGGAGGGGCGGGCGCCGAAACGGCGCCCCTACAGGGTTGGTTTGACTTCCCGACAAACTTCAATTTGTTCGACAAACGAAACAGCGCCCCCGTCACCCCAGCTTCTTCACAAAGCACCGCCGCCGCTTGTGCTGGGTGGTGTTGAAGAAGTTCCACTGATGCTGTATCTTTTCGTTGACCTCCAGGTTGGGCCCGGTCTCGGCGTACTTCATGCCCATCTTCTGGGCGCCCTTCAGCACCTGATTGAGCAGTATGGCGTTGACGGCCTTGTTCTGGTATTCCGGAGTGACGGCCACCAGGAACAGGTCCAGGGTATCGTTGACCTTTAAGGCACGGAGCACGCCGATCCAGCCGAAGGGAAACAGCCTGCCGTTGGACTTTTTCAGCGCGTCGGCCATGGAGGGTGCAGACACACCGAAGGCCACCAGGTTGTCCTGCTCGTCAGCCACAAAGCAGGCCAGGTCCGGGTTGATGAGGGGGATGAACTTCTTGGCGTAGCGCCTGATCTGTTCCTCGGACAGGGGCACCGTGCCGTAGAGGCCGGCATAGGCGGTGTTCGCCAGCTCAAAGACCTTCTCCACCAGCGGCCCGTATTCCCGGCGGGATTTCACCTCGATGATGTGCAGCTTGGAGTAATTCATCACCCGCTGGGCCAGCTTGTCCAGGCGCGTGGTGGTGCGCTCGTCGTAGGGGACCTCGATGAGAAATTCTATCCAGTCCACGTCCTTGCCGTAGCCCAGCCGCTCCAGATGATCCTTGTAATAGGGGAAATTGTAATAGGTGATGAACATGCTCTTGCGGTCGAAGCCCTCGACGAGCATGCCCTCCCTATCCAGATCGGTGAAGCCCAGGGGCCCGTGGACCTCGTCGCAGCCCTTCTCCCGGGCGTAGTCCTCCACCGCCTTGAACAGCGCGGCGGACACCTCGTAGTCGTCGATGAAGTCCACCTGCGTGAAGCGCATCCGGTTCAGACCCCACTTTTCATTGGCGAGGCGGCTCAGTATCGCGCCGATGCGGCCCACGATCTTCCCGTCCTTGTATGCCAAAAAGCACTTCGCCTCGCTATAGGCGAAGGCGGGGTTCTTCTTCGGGTTCCAGTCGTCCAGATCGTCGCCGTACATCGCCGGGATGAACTGGGGCACGTCCTTGTAGAGTACGTTGACGTAATTGACGAACTTCCGAAGCTCGCTCCGGGTCTTGACCTCCCTGATCTCCACCATAAACAACCCATCCCCCAAAATCGTTTGTCACCTTCCTGACTTAACAGTATAGCATAATCAGGTAAAAAGTGCAAATCAATTGTGGGGGACGGATCTATGGTTTATTTCACGACGCCCTTTCTGAGCATCACATTCGCGTACAGCGCGGATTCGCTGGAGGCCACCACGGCGTAGGCCTTTTTGGTCTCGTCGTAGAACTCAAAGCGGCCGATGTGGCCGATCTTCTTGCCGGGCTCGTGCTTTTCGATGATCTTCGCGTATTCGTCCCAGATGGGGGTCTCCACGTCGTCGCCGGGCACCACGGCCATCAGCGTCACCGGGGCGTCCACATAGGTGTCCAGGGGGAAGAATTGCAGTATGGCGTCCAGAATTTCGGGCACCGTGTGGCCGTCCAGGCGCACTAACTTGCTGTCCTTCGCCATCGAGGCCGCCGGGAAGTTGCCGTCGCCGATGACCAGCGTATCGCCATGGCCCATCTCCATCATGATCTTCAAAAGCTCAGGCGTCAAAATGCTCGGAATACCCTTCAACATTGAAAAATACACGTCCTTTCATCCGTATAATGGTTTGTTGCAACGGGTCAGTTCTGTCGGTAAATGGGGATTTATCGGGGGTGTTACCCGCCCTCCTGTAGGGGCGGCGTTGCGCCGCTGGGAGCGGTCCCACCGCCCGCCGGGTAGTACGATGCGTTTCGTTGGGGACGGGCGCCGAAACGGCGCCCCTACAGGGTTGGTTTGACTCCTCGATAAACTTCAATTTACCGAAACGAACTGAACAGTTACGGTTTGTTAATATTATAATTTGCGGGCAATAAAATGTCAATGCCAATCGAAAAATGTGTCAACGGGAACCGTCCCCGCTGACACATTTTTCTGTTACTGACGCCAGGCCGAGGGGGCGAAGAGCATCAGTATCGGGAAGACCTCCAGGCGGCCGATGAGCATACAGAGGGAGAGGATCAGCTTGGAGGCATCGGAATAGGCGGCGAAATTGCCGGTGGGGCCGACCATGCCCAGGCCGGGGCCGATGTTGGAGAGGGTCGCCACCACGGCGGTGAAGTTGGTCTCGAAGGAGAAGCCGTCCTTGGCGATGATGATGGCCGAGGCGAACAGCACGATCATGTAGGCGAAGAAGAAGCCCTGCACGCCGGAGAGTATGTTTTCGTCCACGGTATGGCCGTCCAGCTTGATGGTGTTGACGGACTTGGGGTGGACGGTGCGGCGGATATCGCGGATCATGCTCTTGACCAGGAGCTGCACGCGGATGACCTTGATGCCGCCGCCGGTGGAGCCCGCCGACGCGCCGATGAACATGATCGCCACCAGCAGTCCGCGGGAGAGCTGGGGCCAGAGGTTGAAGTCCGCCGTGGCGTAGCCCGTGGTGGTCATGACCGAGGACACCTGGAAGAAGCTGTAGCGCAGAGCCGTGAAGAAGTTTCCGGGAGGCGCGGGCACGCCGGAGATGGAATAGAAGTTCTGCGCCGCCGTGGGCATGATGTCGATGGCGATGATCAACGTCGTGCCCAGCATGATGGCCCAGTACAGCTTCATCTCACTGTTGCCCAGCGCCGCCTTCCAGTTGCCCCGGATGACGAAATAGTACAGCGAGAAGTTCACGCCGAACAGCGCCATGAAGATGGCCGTCACGATGTCCACCGCCGCAGAATTGAAGTGGGCGATGGAGTTGGCGTAGGTGCCAAAGCCGCCGGTGCCCGCCGCGCCGAACATGTGGACCAGCGCGTCATAGGGGTTCAGGCCGCACAGCAGCAGGGCGATCACCATGATGACGGACAGGCCGCCGTAGATCTCATACAGTATCTTGGCGTTGTTTGCCACGCGGGGGACGAGCTTGTCCGTGGAGGGGCCGGGCGACTCTGCCCGCATCAGGTGGATGGACCGCGCGCCCATCTTCGGGATCAGCGCCAGCGACAGCACCAGCACGCCCATGCCGCCCGCCCAGTGGGTGAAGCTCCGCCAGAACAGCAGGCCCTTGGGCAGCAGCTCCACGTTGGGGATGATGGTGGCCCCGGTGGTGGTGAAGCCGGAGACCGTCTCAAAGAAGCAGTCCACCAGCGAGGGGATATAGCCGCTGAAATAGAAGGGCAGGCCCCCGAAGAAGGACACCAGTATCCAGCTAAAGGCCACCACCGCGAAGCCCTCGCGGGCGCGGAGGGTCTCCCGCCGGGGCCGTATGAACGCCAGCGCCGAGCCCACCGCCACCGTGATGGCCATTGATTCCAGCAGCGGCAAGGCGTCCGACCCGCCGTAGATCAGCGAAACCAGCAGCGGCAGCAGCATCAGCGCCCCCGCCAGCCGCACCACGTTGCCGATCAGATGAAATGTCAAGCGTTTATTCATAAATGTTCACCCCGTTTTTAAATGGGGAATTGGGAATGAATAGCCTGGGAACGACGCGATGTGAGCGGCTATTTCATTCCCCATTCCCCATTTCCCATTCCCCATTGAATGAATTACTTCTTTATCCCCGCCACGTCAAACGCATCCTCCAGATTGATGACGGTCCCGGCCCTCGCGGTGAGTATGACGGTGTCGCCGGCCTCGATGTGGTCGGAGCCGAAGGGGATGATGGACTTGCGCTCGCGGACGAGGACGGACACCAGTATGCCCTTGCGGATCTTCAACTGATTCAGCGGGATGTTGAGGTAGGGCGCGCCTTCCAGGGCGGTGAACTCGTAGGCCTCGACGGAGCCGCCCAACATGCCGTAGACCTTCTCCACCACGGAATTGCGGGAGTTGTTCAGGGCGCGGACGGAGCGGAGGATGACGTTGGCGGTGGTGAGCTTGGGGCTGACGCAGCAGTCGATGCCCAGGTCGCTCATGACGTCCATGGCGTTGGTGCGGTTGACCTTGACGATGACCTTCTTCACGCCCCGACGCACGCCGTAGAGGCCGGTGATGAGGTTCTCCTCATCCCGGTCGGTCAGGCAGATCAGCGCGCCGCAGTCGGCCACGTTCTCGCTCTCCAGCGTCTCCTCGTCGGTGCCGTCGGCGCAGATGACCATCACGTTGTCCAGCTCGTCGGACAGCCTGAGGCACTTCTGCTCGTCGATTTCAATTAGCCGCAGATAGACGCCCATGCCGGCGATGATCTTCGCCAGATAGTAGGCGATGTGGCCGCCGCCGATGAGCAGGGCGGACTTCAAGCGCTGGGTGTCCTTGCCCAGGTGCTTGAAGAAGCGGGTGACGGCCTCCCGGTCGCCGGTGGCGTAGACCCGGTCGCCGGGCAGCAGCACTGAGGAGCCGTCCGGTATGAAGGCCTGCCCCGCCCGCTGCACCGCCGTGAACTGTATGTGGGGGAAGCGGCTGTGGAGCTTGGAGAGGGGGGTGTTCAGTATGGAGTCGTCGTGCTCCGTGCGGAATTCCACCATCTCCACCCGGCCGTGGGCAAAGGATTCGATGTTGATGGCGAAGGGGAAGCGCAGCAGGCGCGAGATCTCCTGGGCCGTGGCGCGCTCCGGGTTGATGACCTGGTCGATGTCCAGCTTCTTTTGAAGCAGGGTCAGGCTCTCGGTGTACTCCGGGTCACGGATGCGGGCGATGGAATACTTCGCGCCAAGCTGCTTCGCCGCCAGACAGCAGACCATGTTCTGCTCGTCGTTGCCGGTGACGGCGATGATGGCGTCGCATTCCTCCACCCCCGCCTCGATCAGCACCTTGACGTTGGCCCCGTTGCCCCGGACGCACATCACGTCCAGCGTCTCGCTGGCCCGCAAGAGCGCCTGCTGGCTCTTGTCCAGTATCGTAACGTCGTGGCCGTCCTTCGATAGATATTGGGCCAGCGTGTAGCCCACCTTGCCGTTGCCGACAATGATGATGTTCATTGGATCGCTCCCTTCCAGTGTAGCGGAATGGAAATTTGAAAATTGAGTTACCGGCTTCCGAGCGGCGTTCAATCCTGTTGTGCTCGGCATGACCTTGTAGGGGCGGCGTTGCGCCGCCCGCCGGGTACAGCGTGGCGTTTCACGGAGAGCGGGCGGCGAAACGCCGCCCCTACAGGGATTGTGCGAATCCCTGGCGACTGCCTCTATCTCAGCGTCGCGGGGGCGGGCGGCGAAACGCCGCCCCTACAGGGATTGTGCGAATCCCTGGCGACTGCCTCTATCTCAGCGTCGCGGGGGGCGGGCGGCGAAACGCCGCCCCTACAGGGATAGTGCTAATTTCTTTGGGCCTGCCTCAGGCAGAGGAGGGCGGAGCGGGCGTCGCTCTTGAAATCGACGCATTTGGCGCAGGTGACACTGACGCCGCCGGGGTAGCCGCTGCGCTTTAGGACGCGCAGGAGCTTGAAGTAGTCCTCGCCGTCGGCCTCTCTGGGCATACGGCGGGTCAGGGGATGCTCGATGTGGACGTGGCAGAGGGTGCTGCCGGTCTGGGAAAGGGCGGTGACCGGCTCGGCGGCCATGGCCATGGCGGCGGTGTTGGCGGCGACGCCCACGTTGCCAAGCTGCAGCAGGCCGGTCAGCAGCGTGGCTTCGGAGACCAGGTTCAGCAGGTTGCACTCCGTCTTGCGCAGGGGTTCCACGGCCACGACCAGGCCGTTTTCCCGCGCGTGGCTCTGGCACAGCCGCAGGAAGTTGCCGAGCTGACGCCAGGCCTGGGGAAAGTCGCAGCCCTCCGGGACAGTTCTCGCCTGGGGTGCGTCCAGCACAGCCACACGAGCCTTTAGGCGTTTGAGACGTCCGAAGGCTTTGGTCAGATAGGCGTGCAGCTCCGTCGCCCGCACGTCCGGGCCGACGATGCTCAGGCCCTCCGGCAGCAAACGGTTCGCCGCCGCCACGCGAAGGCCGCTGCCCGCGCACCAGGCGGCAAATTCGTCAAAATAATTGTCGGACAGCGCCGCCAGCTCGCACAGCGGCACCTCCGCAAAGTCGTAGCCCAAAGCCCGCGCCTCGGGCAGATTGGTGAAATCGGTACATATGCCGATGGGAATCATGGTTGGACCTCGTTCGTTGGGGCGGAGTTTGATAAACAAAGTTTTATCGGGGAGATACACACTCTCCTGTAGGGGCGGCGTTGCGCCGCTGGGAGCGGTCCCACCGCCCGCCGGGTAGGACGATGCGTTTCGTACAAGGCGGGCGCCGGAACGGCGCCCCTACAGGGTTGGTCTGACTCCCCGACAACTTCCAATTAATCGTGTCTACCCACCCATTTTCTCATGCTACAACCAGTATACGCCCATTCGCCAAAAACGTCAAATTATGTCGCCATATTTAACAGGTTGAACAGGGGAATGTACTCGTATTTAGCGCGGCTGTAACAAATTTGCGCTCACTGCTTGATTTTATGGCGTTCACCTGATATAATGGAAACAACCTTAAAAACAAAGGAGTGTTTCATATGGCTCTTGTCACTTCCACCGAGATGTTCAAGAAGGCCTACAATGGCGGCTACGCCATCGGCGCTTTCAACGTCAACAACATGGAAATCATCCAGGGCATCACCGAGGCGGCGATCGAAAAGCGCGCTCCGCTGATCCTCCAGGTGTCCAAGGGCGCCCGCGCCTATGCCAAGCACGTCTATCTGATGAAGCTCATAGAGGCCGCCATCCAGGACGCCGAGCAGTCCGCGGGCTTCGATCTGCCCATCGTGGTCCACCTCGACCATGGCGACAGCTTCGAGCTGTGCAAGAGCTGCATCGACGGCGGCTTCACCTCCGTCATGATCGACAAGAGCGGCCTGCCCTTCGAGGAGAACATCAAGATCACCAAGCAGGTCGTCGAGTACGCCCATGACCACGGCGTGGTCGTCGAGGCCGAGCTGGGCAGCCTGGCCGGCGTTGAGGACGAAGTGAACGTCTCCGCCGAGGATTCCTCCTACACCCGTCCCGAAGAGGTCGAGGAGTTCGTGAAGTCCACCGGCTGCGACTCCCTGGCCATCGCCATCGGCACCTCCCACGGCGCTTACAAGTTCACCGCCAAGCAGTGCACCCGCAATGAGAAGGGCATCCTCGTGCCCCCGCCGCTGCGCTTCGACATCCTGGACGAGGTCTCCAAGCGCCTGCCCGGCTTCCCCATCGTGTTGCATGGCTCCTCCTCCGTGCCCCAGGAATTCGTGAAGATCATCAACGCCAATGGCGGCAAGATGCCCGACGCCGTCGGCATCCCCGAGGAGCAGCTCCGTCAGGCTGCCCGCGGCGCGGTCTGCAAGATCAACATCGACTCTGACCTGCGCCTCGCCATGACCGCCTGCATCCGTCAGCACTTCGCCGAGCATCCGGATCACTTCGATCCCCGCCAGTATCTGAAGCCCGCCCGTGCCGCCATCAAGGAAATGGTCGAGCACAAGCTGGTTGACGTCCTGGGCTGCGACGGCAAGGCATAATTCCACGGAAACAGTCCATAGACCACAAACCACCCGACGAGGTCAGACGCCTTGTCGGGTGGTTTTTTGTCGTGCGTTCTCTATGGTAAATTGGAATTTGTCAGGCTGTTCCGTTCCCCAAAAGCCTTCCCCTCTGGGGAAGGTGCCCCGTTGCCGAAGGCCTATCGAAGCGTTCAGGGGCGGATGAGGTCCTCGTCGTTAAAATCTCCTCAATTTGCAGAGCTTTTTGGGGCTACGGGGGACCTCATCCGACCCGCTTCGCGGGCCACCTTCCCCAACGGGGGAAGGCTTTTGGGAGACGCGACTTCCCGTTTATCGACGCCTCCGAGCCGTAACCAACGAATCACATCGGCATAAATCTGTTGTTCTGCAATTCAATTTACAGGCAACAGATTTATTTTTATAATATGGGAAGAAATTATATGTTAAGGAGGGCGAACCGATGTCAAAGGAATCCGCGGGGGCGTTTGTGCAGGCGGTATTGGGAGATGAAGCGCTTCACCAGCGCACGGCGAACCTCGAGCCGGAGCGCGTGGCCGAAATCGCGAAGGAACTGGGCTATGACTTCACGGCGGAGGAGCTTGCCGAAGCCGTCAACGACAGCGTGGAGCTGAACCCCGACGAGCTTGAAGCGGCGGCGGGCGGCAGGAACAATTCCGGAAATAACAAAGAGATCTACTGCCGCGGCAGCAACAACACCCGCAGGCATGAGTTTGTGATGATCGGCCAATTTGAGGACCGCTATTTCGGGTGGACGGACAGCTATGAGGTCTATAAATGCAAGCTCTGCGGCTATCAAAAGAGAAAGAGCATATACAGAGGAGAAAGGTGACCAATGCTCAGACGGTGCGCGAATAATATATAAAAAGGAGGACAATACGATGGCAAAGGAAGCGGCGATGGGATTTTATCAGTTGATCCTGGAGGATGAGGAACTCCGCGAACGTACAGCGAATCTCAAGCCCGAGGAAGTGGCGGAGATCGCGAAGGGGATGGGCTTTGTCTTCACGGCGGACGAGCTGGCCGAAGCAGTGAAGGAAGACAACCGGGAGCTTACCCCCGAAGAGCTCGAAGGGGCAACGGGCGGCCATGATCGTGGAGGTTATAGCGGGTCTAAAAAAGAGAAGACACACTGTCACGGCATTGCGAAGGGTCCCCGGCATCAATGGGTATATGTCGGCCACAAAGAGCAAAACTGGGGACTTTTTACCTTGGGAATCAACGTATATAAATGTAAGCTCTGCGGCTATGAAAGGAATGTAGGCACAAAGGGCAATGGAGAACTGAAAACGGACATATTCCATGAAGATTGACCGCCGGCCTGGCCGGTGATTTGACTGTGCCCTGTGAATACCCCGCCCGAAGCGGGGTTTTTGGTGTACGAAATGGGTATATGAAGGAACTTAGTAACTATTCAGTCCACCCATATAAATTGAAGTTTGCAGGGGAGTCAAACCAACCTTGTAGGGGCGCCGTTTCGGCGCCCGCCCCTAACGAAACGCATCGTCCTACCCGGCGGGCGGTGGGACCGCTCCCAGCGGCCCCTGTTTATCGACAGGACTGAATAGTTACGGAACTTATTTGATTTCAGAAAAGGAGGACAATACAATGGCAATCGAAGCAGCGATTGGATTTGTAAAGTTGGTCATGGAGGATGAGGAGCTTCGCCAGCGCACGGCAGACCTCAAGCCGGAGGAAGTGGTCGACATTGCGAAGGAGAAGGGCTTTGTCTTCACGGCGGAGGAACTGACCGAAGCATCGAACGAAGTCAGGGAGATTACTTCCGACGAGCTTGAAGCGGCAACGGGGGGAGGGTCTAAACAAGTAGTTCCTTCTAATAGTCATGCAAGGGCCAAGAAGATATGGTGTAAGGGTCAGCATAAAAATGGCAAACATAATTATGTTTTTTCCCGCCACACGGAGGAGAAATGTCTTTGGTGGACTAATGGATATAATGTCTATAAATGCACACGTTGCGGGTTTGAATACAAAATATCTACAGACGGCAAAGGAATGGAGAAACATTCTTTAGCAGACATATAATAGCTGCAAGCTCCGCAATCATGAATTGTCAGGGCCAGTCTGATCGCTGAACAGCAGGACAAGGTCATGTCAAAGGGCTGAGCAGGCGCATTCGCGCAGGCAGTTGTGGAGGATGAAGCGCCGCGCGGGCAAGGTCCGATGGCGCGGGGCCTCTGCGCCAGCGCGCCTGAAAGGGGAGCCGGGGAGAGTCGTTCTTCCCGGCTCCCCTTTTTTGTGGATGCCGCCATTCGGGGGTTTTGAGGGAGTTGGAAGTTGGGAGTTGGGAGTTGGGAGTGGCGGTGCAAATCTGTTCCGGATTTGATTTTATTTGAAATCCGGAGGATTTCGACCGCAACTTCCCACTTCTCACTTCCAACTCCCAACTCAAACAACCCCCTCTCCACTGTCAACTCTGAGCAGCAACAAATCCATAGGTATAATTCCGTTTTCCGCCAGGACAAACGCACGAATTGCGATTGTATTACAAAACGGGGAACACCCATGCCCGTAGGGGCGGCGTTGCGCCGCCCGCCCGATAGAACGCGATGTCTCGCAGGGGGCGGGCGCCGAAACGGCGCCCCTACAGGGTTGGATTGACTCCCCGACAAATTCCCATCTGCGGATTGAGCAAAGGCTGAATGGTAACGGAGGACTCTGAGCAGTAACCAATTTTCCCAAAATAAGTCCTTTACAAAGTCCGGTTTTTGTGGTATCATAGTATAAAATTGAATATCGGGAAATCTGCGGGTTCCGGCGTTGGCCGGATCAAAAGGGAACGGGGTGAGAATCCCCGACAGGACCGCTGCTGTGTGGGCGAGTGATGCGCGGAAAGCCATTGGCGCAAGCCGAGAAGGCGCGTATCGCGATGAACCCGAGCCAGAAGACCTGCCCGTGGACGAAATATCAGTTTCTTCGGCCTCAAGAAAGATATGTCCTGCGTTATAGCATTTGTGCGCTGTGTGCCGCTGCGCCGAATGCGTTATAGCCATTGACGGGATATATGGGCCTTCAGCCGATATATCCCGATTTTCATGCCGGAAACAGCGATTGGTACCCGATGTTCCCGGTTCGCCAACGTCCCGGCGCGACAAGCGGGGAAGTGCCGTTCCCCAGTGGCCGTCGTTTTCCCCCTTTGCGACAGCCCCGCCGCGCCGGGCACCCCCTTTATAATAATTCGGAATGAACCAACAGCGTTCATTCCATTTTTTTGCCCATGGTGCGTTCTCTTTTGCTAATTATTTAGTCTATTCCTATAAATTGAAGTTTATCGAGGAGACAAACTATCCCTGTAGGGGCGCCGTTTCGGCGCCCGCCCCCTGCAAGACGTCGCATCCTATCGGGCGGGCGGCGCAACGCCGCCCCTACAGGAGAGCGGGTAACTCACCGACAAATCCCCGTTTATAGAAGGACTGAATAGGTATCTCTTTTGATTGATACCGGTATATCAACGCAACACCGCTTGCACAGTTTACATCCGTTCTATAGACTGATAGCGAAAACACAAATCAGGAGTATGCAATATGAGCGAGGATGCCTACAGCAAAGCGCGCAAACAGGCCCTGAAGGTATTTCATGCCCGGCTTCAGAAGGGGGAGAACCCCTATCTGCCGGTGCTGGCGGAGATCGAGGAGCAGCTCAACGCACTGTCCCGGCAGTCGCTGGGGCTGATACAGGTGCCCATGTCGAAGGTGGTGGGCACGGTCTCCAAGGGCCGCACCAACGCCTTCGCGGCCAACTTCATGCCCCTGCTGGATCAGGGCAGCGAGTTCTCCATGAAGTGGAACACGCTGTACAATTCCGTGGTGGAAAGCGGCATGCGCGAGCCGGTGAAGGCCTACGAATATTTGAATAAATACTATCTGATCGAGGGCAACAAGCGGGCCAGCGTCATGAAATTTCTGGACGCCGTGGCCATCGAGGCGGAGGTCACCCGCGTCATCCCGCCCCGGAAGGATGACCCGGAATATCAGATTTACTTCGAGTTTCTCTCCTTCTATTCGGACACTCAGATCAATTACATATGGTTCACCAAGCCCGGCGGCTACGCGAAGCTCTGCGCGCTGACGGGCCACACCCCCGGGGAGAAGTGGACCGCCGAGGAAAAGAGCGACTTCGAGGCCGCCTACAACCGCTTCCGCAACGCCTACAAGGCCAGGGAGCGCGATAGAAAGCTGCCCATCACCACCGGCGACGCCTTCCTGATCTACCTCACCGCCATCGGCTATGCCGACGCGCCGAAGAAGTTCGACCGGGAGATCAAGGGCGAGGTCAGCGCCCTCTGGAGCGAGTTCGAGAAGAACAAGCAGCAGGAAAACGTGGAGCTCATCATGAAGCCCACGGCCATGAAGCAGAGCAAGAACCTCATCAACGCGCTGTTCGGGCCGACGTTCGTCAAGGTGGCGTTTCTCTACAGCAAGGAGCCCTCGGAATCCGGCTGGATCTACTGGCACGACCTGGGGCGCATCAATCTGGAAAACGCCCTGGGAAATCAGGTCATCACCGACACGCGGGTCTGCACGGACCCCAGCCAGTACGAGGCCGAGATCGAGAAGCTGATCGAGGAGGACAGCGCGCTGATATTCACCACCTCCCCGACGATGCTCTCCGCCTGCATGAAGGCGTCGGTGAAGCATCCTCATGCGCGGATACTGAACTGCTCCCTGCTGGCAAGCTGGCAGCGGGTGCGCTCGTATTACCTGCGCATCTACGAGGCCAAGTTTCTGGTGGGCATGATCGCGGGCGCCATGACCGAGACGGGCCGCATCGGCTATCTGGGCGACTATCCCATATTCGGCATGGCCTCCAGCATCAACGCCTTCGCCATGGGCGCACGGATGGTGAACCCCAAGGCCAAGGTGATACTCTCCTGGTCCACGCTGGAGGATTTCGACAAGGACCACCCCTTCGCGGACCCGCGCATCGACGTGATCTCCAGTCTGGACGTGTCCGCCCCGCGCCATCAGGACGTGGAATACGGCCTGTATTCCATCCGGGGCGACGAGAAGCGGAGCCTGGCCATACCGGTTTTCGACTGGGGCCGCATCTACGAATCCCTGACTCGCAGCGTCCTGAAGGGCAACTGGAAGGAGGACGGCGCGGAGGCCGCCAAGGCCGTCAACTACTGGTGGGGCATGAACTCCGACGCGCTGGACATCGTGATGTCCGAGGACGTGACTTCCGGCCTGCGCCGCCTGGTGGAGCTGGTCAAGGCCCACATCCGGGAGGGCGTGTTCTGGCCCTTCGAGGGACTCATCCGCGACCAGGCCGGCGTCGCCCGCTGCCCCGCCGACGGCAGACTCAGCCCCGCCGACGTGGTCTCCATGAACTGGCTCACCGACAACGTGGTGGGCGGCTTCCCCGAGACCAGCGCCCTCAAGCCCCAGGCCCGCGCCCTCGTGGAGCTCCAGGGCATCCGCGAGGTCAACACCCCGGCGGCCAACCAGTTTAGCTGGAAGGCGGAAGAGTGAAACGAACGGTATTGAGTCGATGAATTGGAATTTGGCGGACTGAGCGGGAATCCACCTCATCCGCCCCTTCGGGGCACCTTCCCCTCAAGGGGAAGGCTTTTGGGTTACTGGTAGCCCAACCCCTGCCTTCCCCTCGAGGAGCATCGAACGCCCGGAAAACAGTCCAGTGGACTGTTTTCAGTGAGATGGGGCCGGCAGGCCCTTGTCAGGTGCCCGTGAGGGCGGATGAGGTGGTATTGAACTGGTATAAACCATCGCCAATTCTCAATTTTCCATTTTCAATTCATGAAAGGTTCTGACCCCTGTGAAAATACTGCTGCTTGCGGACGTGGCGGACAAGGCGCTTTGGGATTTCCTGAACCGGGACCTGCTGGAGGGCATCGACCTGGTGCTCTCCTGCGGCGACCTGCCCGCGCCGTACCTGGAGTTTCTGACCTGCTTCACCCACGCGCCGATACTCTACATCCACGGCAACCACGACACCGCCTACGACCACAAGCCGCCGGAGGGCTGCGTCTGCGTGGAGGACACCGTGTATGAATACGAGGGCGTGCGCATACTGGGCCTGGGCGGCAGCATGCGCTACGGTCCCTCCAATCACATGTACAGTGAAAAGGAGATGGCGCGGCGGGTCAGGAAGCTCTGGTGGAAGCTCCGGCGCAGCAAGGGCTTTGACATACTCTTGACCCACGCCCCCGCCCACGGCGTCGGCGACCAGGAGGACATCCCCCACCGGGGCTTTGAGACCTTCAACCGCCTCATGGAACGCTACAAGCCCAAATACATGGTCCACGGCCACGTCCACCCGCAGTACGCCGCCATGGATTTCAAGCGGGAGCAGCAGTACGGCGAGACCACC
Organism: uncultured Eubacteriales bacterium; assembly: GCA_902785105.1. GTDB lineage: Bacteria > Bacillota > Clostridia > Christensenellales > Aristaeellaceae > UBA2862. Next base: position 40,297 of record CACZXF010000051.1, read on the forward strand.
GTGGTCAACGCCTATAAGCGGTATGTGATCGAGATATGACCGGGCAAGGGGAGAAATGGCATGAGACAATTCCCACAGGTTACAGAGGTCAAGGGCGTTCCGGGCGTCATCGACGAGGCATCCGTACGGGAAAAATACCGGAGACTGACCCTGCGGCTCATCGAACGGGGACTGACCATCACCACCATGGAGAGCTGCACTTCCGGGCAGGTCGTCTCCCTCATCACGGACACCGAGGGGTCCTCGGCGGTGGTGAAGGGCGCGTTCGTCACCTATGCCAACGCGACTAAGGTTCAGCAGGGCGTTCCCGCCGAGGTCATCGAGAAATACGGCGTCTATTCCGCGGAAACCGCCGTCGAAATGGCGGAGGCGTGCAAAAAAGCCTATGGCGCGGACATCGGCGTCGGCGTCACCGGCAGCTTCGGCAATATAGACCCCAACAACGCAGACAGCGTGCCCGGCGAGGTCTACTTCGCCATCGCAGACCATGAGGGCACAAAACCCTTTCACTGTACTGTGCCTCCCCAGCCCTCCCGCCTGGCCTATAAGCTGTATATGGCGGATGTCATCGTGGACAAATTGATATAAATAACGCGGCAGTCGATGCGAGATCGGCTGCCGCGCTTCGTTCTTTTGGGATTCAGTCAATTCCGATAAATTGGAATTTGTCGGGGAGTCAAACCAACCTTGTAGGGGCGCCGTTTCGGCGCCCGCCCCCAACGAAACGCATCGTCCTACCCGGCGGGCGGCGCGCAACGCCGCCCCTACAGGAGCGTGTGCATCTCCCCGACAAATCCCTGTTTACGAACGCCCCCCATTCCCTCCAAAAATCCCAAACAACAGGGGTACAAATTTCCCATCGGATGTGGTATTATATATTACAGGTAAATTTCAAAGTGACAAAGGAGCGTGTATAATGAAAAAGAGTTTGAAATGGATAGGTCTGCTGCTGGCAGCGCTGATGGCGTTGGGCGCGGGGGCGCTGGCGGAGGGCGCGGGCGAGGGCGTGCTGCGCATCGAGAACGGCGCGCCGCAGCCGATCCTGGAGGTCCCTTTCATGCAGACGGCCGACTACACCAACGAGGGCAGCGACATCCTCCGCTTCTGCGTCTACGTGGAGACGGACCACGACACCGACGGCGACGGCATGGCGGACCTGGTGATGGCGCTGGTGCAGGTGCCGCGCCCGGCGGCGGAGGGGAAGTACAAGGCCGCCACCATCTACAACCCCACCCCCTACAACGCGGGCACCTACAATTATGACACCAGTGAGCTGTACAATGAGGTCCCCTTCGACTTTGACAGGCTGAACGCCCCCGGTGAACAGCGGACGCCGACGGGCGAGCAGACCACGCTGGAGGCCGCGGCAGAGGCAGATCCCTCAGACTGGAATTACTCCATTCCGGTGCCGGATGACGACGGCAGCAGCCAGACGTCCTTTTATGAGTGCAGCGCTTACGACTACTATCTGTCCCGCGGCTACGCCTACGTGATGTGCTGCGGCATCGGCACCTACGGCTCCGAGGGCTATGAACTCTGCGCCACCCCGCTGGAGCGGGACAGCCACAAGGCCGTGGTGGAGTGGCTGACCGGCGACCGCGTGGCCTATACGGACATGATGAGCAACATCGCCATCAAGGCGGACTGGTCCAACGGCAATGTGGCCATGACCGGCACCTCCTATGGCGGCACCATCCCCTTTGAAGTGGCGACCACCGGCGTGAAGGGCCTCAAGACCATCATCCCCAACGCCGGCATCGGCAGTTGGTACGATTACACCAATTCCCAGGGCGTGCCGCTCAGGGGCAACGGCGAATATACCAATTTTCTCGCCGCCACGTGCTCCGGCGCAACCTTCAAGGACCGCGACTGGACGGTCTTTGACCGGGATTACGGCTCCTGGCTCTGGTCCATCTACCAGGCGGAGGACAAGGCCAACGGCAATTACACCGACATCTGGCGGGAATACGACTACACCCGGGACTGGGCGAACATCAAATGCTCGGCGCTGATCACCCACGGCCTGAACGACCTGAACGTCAGCGTCCATCAGGCCGACCTGATGGCGGAGGCCTTCCGGAAGGCGGGGCAGAACGTGAAGCTGGTGCTGCATCAGGACGGCCACACGTCGCCCCACAACACGCTGGTGCAGGGCGAGCTGTGGAACAATATCGAGAACCGCTGGCTGGCCCACTATCTCTATGACATCGACAACGGGGCCGAGAACATGCCCGCCGTGCTGGCCCAGTCCAATATCGACGGCGAATATGTGGCCTACGACAGCTGGCGGGACTTCAATTACATCGAAGCGCCGGTGGAGTGCGACGTGGACGAGGACGAGACCACCGTCACCACCGCGGGCCTGGCGGAATACGCCTCGCTGTACGTCAGCGCCAGTGACAGCGGCAGGGTCGAGCAGCGGGAAGCCTATTATATGACGCTGGAGGACGACCGCGCGGCCTATTACTACCTCACCCTGCCGGAGAACACCACCGTCTACGGCGTGCCGGAGGTCCATCTGAAGCTGTCCACCGAAAAGACGGAATACGAGGGCCTGATGATCTCCGCCATACTCATCGACGTGCAGAACGAAGGCGAGCCCTTCCCCGCCTATCAGATGAAGACCCGCCGGGGCGACAATCTGCCCGTCCGGATCGTCGGCGAATACGAGGGCGAGGCCATATATTACTCCAACGACATCCTCGAACCCGTCCAGGACTACGTCTACGGAAAGGCCATCGCCTACGGCTACACCGACCTGGCCAACCCCGGCGGCGGCTTCGACAGCAGCGATTACGCCGAGGACGCCGACCTGGAGAGCGGCGTGTATTACGATTACACCTTTTACATGACCCCCACCGTCTACACCGTCGCCCCGAACCACAGCCTGATCCTGGTCCTCACCAGCTGGGACCCCTACCGGGCCTTCCTCGATGAGAGCTTCGAGCTCGATCCCACCATCGAAAATGATAACATCGACTACGATTACAGCTATACCATCGACAATAAGGCCATCGACGTGAGGATACCGGTGAGGTAAGGCAAATTGGAATTTGTAGGGGAGACGGGGGGTTCACCTCATCCGCCCCTTCGGTGCCGCGCCTCAAATCTTCGATTTGAGCCGTGGCAGTCTGGCCTTTGGCCAGACCAACTTTGCCAAAGGCAAAGTT
>CACZXF010000051.1:43519-88667 GCA_902785105.1 uncultured Eubacteriales bacterium
TGAGGAGCATCGAGCGCCCGGAAAACAGTCCAGTGGACTGTTTTCAGTGAGATGGGGCCGGCAGGCCCTTGTCAAGTGCCCGTGAGGGCGGATGAGGTGTCCTTGAACAAACATCTCAACAAATCCCTGTTTATCAATAATACGCATATACGAAGGAGAGATGACCGACAATGTCCAGGAAGAGTGCGAAATCCAAGGGTTACCGGAAGGCGGCGGCGAAGAAGCCCTATCTGTCGGGGCGGGACATCAAGCTGCTTTGCGTGATTGTGGCGATACTGGCCGTGTGCGTGGCGCTGCTGGTCAACTATGACGACGGGGCGCTGAAGATGAAGGACGGCAAGCTCCCGGACGCGGGCGAGAACTGGCTGATCGTCAACGGCGCCGCCAGCGGCGGCAAGCGCTATTACAAGCTGGGCGAGGCTGGGGAGATCGAGGGCTTCACCCGCGCCGCGGAACCGCTGGTCAGCGACGACAACCTGTTCACCCTGCGCTACACCCCCAAGGACGAGAACAGCCCGATCCAGTCCATCGCCCTGGGCACCACCGCCGCCAAGGCCGACCGCACGGCGGAATACTATCACAACCTGATCGCCTCGCTGGCCCCCGGCGACATCCAGACCGCCAAGGCCGGCGACACCGATTACACCTACTTCACCTATCAGACCACCTTCTTCGCCGATGAGGATCTGACTGCGGAGGACGCGGAGAAAGCCGAAGCGGCGGAGAACACCGACCGCTATGAGCAGGCCCTCCACGCCTATGTGGACGCGCCCCACAACGCCTCCATCGGCATCACCGTGGTGACCAATGCCAAGAGCGAGGAGGACTTCCTCACCGACGAGCAGCTCATGGACTACGCCGCCAAGGCCATTGAGGCCATACAGGTGGCGGCGAAGTAAGCCGAAGGGCAACGGGTTCAGTCCTGCCTTATAAACAGGGATTTGTCGGGGTGTTTGTTCGAGGCCACCTCATCCGCCCTCACGGGCACTTGACAAGGGCCTGCCGGCCCCATCTCACTGAAAACAGTCCACTGGACTGTTTTCCCGGCGGTCCCAAAAGCCTTCCCCTTGAGGGGAAGGTGCCCCGAAGGAGCGGATGAGGTGAACCCCCGCCTCCCACTTCTTTCCCCGTCAATTGAACTCATAATTATCATCCCTCAGCATTTGCAGGCTGTAGGCCATGACCACGGCGTCGGGGTGATACTTTTCGATCCAGGTCTCCAGGGGGGCGACGTCGCGGCGGAGGTCCACGCAGACCACGTTTTTGGCAAGCAGCGACATGAAGGTGCCGATGGGGGCGCTGTAGGAGTCCTTTAAGAGAAGGACGGTGTAGTCCGGCGCGGCGGGGTTTTCGAAGATGGAGTAGGCCTCCACCTGGCCGTAATAGGTGTAGGCGAGGGTGTTCCAGGTCTTGCCGGGGTCGGGCTCCAGTCTGTCCGCGCGGGTGACGGCCTCGCGGAAGGGGGCGGTAACGTCCTCCTCGCTGGTGGTGCGCAGGGTGTGGCGGTGGATTGTGACGTCGGCCTTGGGCCAGTATTCCACGATGTCGTCAGGGGTGACGAAGGCCGTGCCCACGCGCTGGCCGTACTTGCCCATGAACAGCCTTTCGTGGCGCTGGGTGTTGAGGTTTTCCATATCCAATATGGACGGGTCCAGCGCCGCGCCGGTCATGGCGTTGAGCCTTTCGGCGATGGCCTGGCCCATGGTGATGGCGGCCAGCGTGGACCAGTGCTGGTCGGTGACCATCAGCAGGTCGCTTAAGTCGTGGCCGCTGTTTGGCAGCACGTCGCGGCTGTCCAGCACCTCTATGCCGCCCGCCTTTAATGTCGCTATGGCCTCGTCCGCCATCTCCCCGGCGTGGTCCAGGGGGGCGTAGCCCTCGGGCATCATGGCCGGGTCGTAGAGGGTGGGATGCTCGTAGACGAACAGGAAGGGGAGGCCGCCGAGCTGCTCATTTCTGAGGGCGACGATGTTCTCCGCGCCTGATTTCAAGGACTGGTAGGGCGACACGTCGTACAGGTGGCCGGTGGTCAGCGTCAGCATGTTCTGACTGCCGGTGTTGATCATCCGCTTGCCCAGGGCGTATTGAAAGGCGGAGTTGGCATAGCCCATCTCCGTTTTCAGCCACATGGCGTCCGCGATGCCCGCGGTAAAGCCGCTGATGCGCGCCGCCAGCCGGTCCAGCCGGGTGGGATGCTCGGGCAGCGTGGCCTTCATGTCGTCGGTCATCTGGACCGATTTTAATATGTCCCGACCGTTGTTCGCCAGCATCACGCCAAAGGCGGTGAAGATGAAGCCTAAAAAGGCGATGGTCAGTATTGCCGCCGTGACGCGGTGGAGGGGTTTGGATTCGTTTTTATCATTCATTGTGAGATAAAGACTGTAGGGGCGGCGTTTCGCCGCCCGCCGGGTAGTACAATGTGTTTCGTAAGGGGCGGGCGCCGAAACGGCGCCCCTACAGGGTTATTCGTATTCAATTCGTCTAACTTTCTATTGCAGCTTTTCGATGGCCTGATTCAGCCGGCGCAGGGTCTCATCCTTGCCCAGCAGGTAGGCGATCTCAAACGCGCCGCCGGGGGTGGACTGCTGGCCGGAGATGGCGATGCGCATGGGCCAGAGGACCTGGCCGTTCTTCATGCCCAGGGCGGGGATGGCTTCCATGACGCGGTCATGGAGCTCGGCCTCGGTCCAGTTTTCGATGGCCTCCAGCACGGGCTTCACGGCGTTCAGCGCGGTCTTTGCGGTATCGAGGTTGGACTTCTGCTTCTTGTTGACGTAGAAATCCGACGGGAAGTCGGGCATGTCCTTCAAGAAGCGGATCATGTCCGGGAGCTGGCTGAACACCTCGGTGCGGCCCTGGAGCAGCTCAGCCAGGCGCTTGAAGTCGTACTTCGCCGGGTCGAGGACCTTCGCCATCCAGGGGGTGGCGATCTCCAGGTACTTCGCCGGGTCCAGCTTGCGGATGTATTCGGCGTTGAACCAGTTGAGCTTCTGCATGTCGAAGAAGGACGGGGATTTCGACAGGCCCTCCAGGTCAAAGGCCTCTTCCAATTCTTTCAGCGTGAAGAACTCCCGCTCGCCCTTGGGGCTCCAGCCCAGCAGCACCAGATAGTTGATGACGGCATCCACCAGATAGCCCTGCTCCAGCAGGTCCTCGAAGGACGGGTCGCCCTGGCTCTTGGACATCTTGCGGCGGACGATGGCCTTGACCATGTTGCCGTTCTCGTCCTCGGTCATCTGATATTCGCCGGTCTTCTTGTCGCGGTAGGTGCCCTCCACCATGACGGGGGTCAGGTGGACGTAGGTGGGCGGCGTCCAGCCCAGCGCCTCGTACAACAAATTGTACTTGGGCGCGGAGGACAGGTACTCGTTGCCGCGCATGACGTGGGTGATGCCCATGAGATGGTCGTCGATGACGTTGGCGAAGTTGTAGGTGGGCAGGCCGTCGGCCTTGATGAGCACGTTGTCATCCAGCGTGTCGCAGTCCACCTCCACGTGGCCGTAGATGACGTCGTCAAAGCCGGCCTTGCCCTCGGTAGGGATGTTCTGGCGGATGACGTACTCCTCCCCCGCGTCCAGCTTGGCCTGTATCTCTTCCTTGCTCAGGCGCAGGCAGTGCTTGTCGTACTTGAATGCCTCGCCCTTCGCCTCGGCAGCGGCGCGGGCCTCCTCCAGGCGCTCCTTGGTGCAGAAGCAGTAGTAGGCGTGGCCGGATTCGATGAGCTGCCTGGCGTAGGGCATGTAGGTGTCCTTGCGCTGGGACTGGATGTAGGGGCCGCAGGGGCCGCCCACGTCCGGACCCTCATCGTGGTTCAGGCCCGCGATTTTGAGGGAATTGTAGATCACGTCGATGGCCCCGGCCACCTCGCGCTCCTGATCGGTGTCCTCGATGCGCAGTATGAACTTGCCGCCCTTCCTCCGGGCCCAGAGATAGGTGTAAAGCGCCGTCCGCAGGTTGCCCAGGTGCATGTAGCCCGTGGGGCTCGGCGCAAAGCGGGTGCGTACTTCCATGTGTTGCGTTGCTCCTTGTTGTTTTATTATGGTGAATCGACAGTTATTACTTGATGTCCGTTCCCAGACAGGTCTTGAGTGCGCTGATCTCGTCCTCCGTCATGCCGATCTTCCGCAGGTAGCCCTCGGCGCAGGCGACGAGGTCGGCGCCATCGAGGGTCTCGAGCTCGAAGGCCTTGGGGAGGAACTTGCGGATGTTGCCGTCGGCGATGGCCTCCCAGGTCTTTGTGCCGGGCTCGACGCCGTAGAAGTTCTTATAGGTGAGCATGTAATCCATCTCGACTTCGTCGTAGGACGCGCCCATCAGGCATTCCAGCAGGGCGCAGACGAACCCGGTGCGATCCTTGCCCATGGTGCAGTGGATCATGTAGGGGCCCTCATGGCTGATGCAGTAGCGCAGGCCCTCGGCCAGGGGACGCTGGAAGCGATCGCCCTCAAATTCCACCGACATGTCCAGCGGGATCACGTTCAGCCTGGAATAATAGGTGTAGGCATAATTCTCGAAGTTCTTCAGTGAGACCTCGGTGTCGCCCAGGTTCATGATCGTGCTGATGCCCGCCTTGTTGACAGCGGCATCGGCCTCGAAGTTGCGGCCATATTGCGGGTCCACGGGGGAGGAGGAGCGGTACAGCACGTTCGCGCCCATGCCGGTGGTGGCGATATTGCGGAAGTTGGCGTATTCCTCATCGGACAGGTTTGGATAATCCTCCCGGACAACGGACATCTCGAGCTGATGCAGCGCCATCTCATCCAGATAGCCGCCCTTCTCCTTCAGCGACAGCCTGATCGAAACGCCGTCCTTATAGGCGTCCTTATAGTCCCAGACGTAGCCGGGGGCCACGTCGGTATTGCGTTTTTCGGCGATGTCCAGCCAGCCGGTCAGGTTGCCCATGTTGATGGCGAGCACCGCGGCGCCCGCATATATGCTTTCGGGCGGCAAAATGGCAAAAACAAAAAGGCCGGCATCCACATAGTTGTAATCCTTACAAAGCGGCATGTCGATGCTGTGGCCGGCGATGTCCACGGTGACGATGTCGCCGTATTCATAGCCAAGCGAGAACAGCGTGTCACCGGAAATATCCATCGTGATGTTGCCGAATACAGTGATCTCCCGAATCCCGGCCTCCACCGGCGGGCAGGTCTCGATCTCCGCGAAGGCCGGCGCGGTGAGCATCAGCAGCGCGGCAAGGGCAAGAGACAACAGACGATAAAGCTTCTTCATGACTTTTCCCTCCGTTATGGCTTGATGCATTGGACAAACAGGGATTTATCTGGGAGATGCCTACTCTCCTGTAGGGGCGGCGTTGCGCCGCCCGCCGGGTATGACGATGCGTTTCGTTAGGGGCGGGCGCCGAAACGGCGCCCCTACAATTTGATGTCCGTTCCCAGCCGGGTCTTTAACGCGGTGATCTCGTCCTCGGTCATGCCGATCTTCAGCAGATAGGCTTCGGCGGCGGCGGCGAGGTCCACGCCCTGGAGGCTTTCGATGCCGAAGGCCCTGGGGAGGAACTTGCGGATGTTGCCGTCGGCGACGGCCTCCCAGATCTCGGAGCCGGGCTCGGCGTTGTACAGGTACTTGTAGCTGGCCATGTAGTCCTCCTCCACCTCTTCGGCGGAAGCGCCCATCAGGCATTCCAGCACGCCGCAGACGAAACCGGTGCGATCCTTGCCCAGGGTGCAGTGGACCAGATAGGGACCCTCGTGGCTGGCGAAGAAGCGCAGGCCGTCGGCCAGGGGATGCTGGAAGCGCACGTCTTCAAAGTCCACGGCCATGTCCAGACCCATCACGTCCACCTTGGAATAATAGGTGTAGGCGTAATCCTCATAGCCCTTTATGATGAGGTCGCTGTCGCCCAGGTTGATGATGGTGGAAATGCCGGCGGCGTTGATGGCGGCGTCGGCCTCGTGGTTGCGGCCATACTGCGGGCACACGGGGGAAGCGGAGCGGTACAGCACATTCGCGCCCATGCCGGTGGTGGTGACGCAGCGGAAGTTGGCGTATTCCTCATCCGTCAGATCGGGATAGTCCGACCGCTTGAGGGAAATGGTGATCTCGTGCAGCTTGAGCTGCTCCAGATAGGCGCCCGCCTCCTTCAGCGAAATTTTGATGGCGACGCCGTCCTTGTAGGCGTCGTTATAGTGCCAGACGTAGCCGGGGGCCTCCTCGGTCTTTTCCTTCTCGGCAATGCCCAGCGCGACGGCGATGTTGCCCATGTTGATGGAGACGGCGGGGGTGTCGCTGTTGCCGGTGTCCGGCGAGGCGGCGCACAGGAGGTATTCGCCAATATCCACATTGTTGTAATCCAGGCAGAGCGGCATGTCGATGACGTGGCCGCCGACGTCCACGGTGAGCATGTCGCCGTAATTATAGCCCAGGTTCAGCAGGGTGTCCCAGGAGATGTCCAGCACAATGTTGCCGAATTGGTCGATCTTCCGGATGCCGGCCTCCACAGTCGGGCATTCCTCGATCTCCGCGAAGGCCAGCGCGGAGAACATCAGCAGCGCGGCCAGCATCAGCGCCAGCGCACGATACAGTTTTTTCATGTCTCTTTCCTCCTTATAAAGGGTGGATCGTGGAGCAAACGGGGATTTGTCTGCGCGACGAGGCCGCCGCAGGGACGCGATTTGCGAGCCGGCCGATGATTATTTGATGTCCGTTCCCAGCCGGGTCTTGAGGGCGCTGATCTCATCCTCGGTCATGCCGATCTTCAGCAGGTAGGCTTCGGCGCAGGCGGCGAGGTCGGCGCCTTCAAGGCTCTCGACGTCGAAGGCATAGGGGAGGTACTTGCGGATGTTGCCATTGGCGACGGCCTCCCAGGTCTCCGTTTCGGGCTCGATGCCATAGAAGTTATAATAGCTGACCATGTAATCCGCCTCCAGCTCCTCCATGGACGCGCCCATCAGGCTTTCCAGCACGGCGCAGGCGAAGCCGGTGCGATCCTTGCCCAGTGTGCAGTGGACCAAATAGGGACCCTCGTGGCTCGCGAGATAGTGGAAGCCCTCGGCCAGAGCATCCCGGAAGCGTTCAGTCTCAAAGTCCACCGCCATGTCCAGCGGGATCACATCCAGCTTAGAATAAAAGCTGTAGGGATAATCCACATAGCCCTTCATGACGGCTTCGCTGTCGCTCATGTTCATGACGGTGCTGATGCCCGCGGCGTTGACGGCGGCGTCCGTCTCATGGTTGCGGTTGTATGCCGGGTTTACGGGGGAAGCGGAGCGATACAGCACGTTCGCGCCCATGCCGGTGGTGGCGACATTTCGGAAATTGGCGAACTGTTCATCCGTCAGGCCGGGATAGTCCTCCCGCGCGTTGGAGATCTTGAGCTGGTGCAGCGCCAATTGCTCCAGATAGCCGCCCTTCTCCCTCAGCGACAGCTTGACCGGGATATTGTCGCTGTATTTCTCATCGTAATCCCAGAAGAAGCCGGGCTCCTCGTCGATCCCGCTCTTTTTGGCGATCTCCGTCCAGGTGGCCAGGTCACCCATGTTCAGGGCGGCGGACGCGGTCTTCACGGTCTCAGTGTTGTCCACCGAGGCGTTGCATACGACCAGCGCGCCGACATCCACATTGGTGTAATCCTCGCAGAGCGGCGCGTAGAAATTAATGTCGCCGATATCCACTCTGAGGATGTCGCCGTATTCATAGCCCAGATCCAGCAGTGCGTCGATAGTGATGTCAAACAGGATGTTGCCGAATTGGTCGATCTTCATGACGCTGGTCTCTACCGGCGGGCATTCCGCGATCTCCGCGAACACCGGCGCGGTGAGCGCCAGCATCGCCGCCTACGTCAGCGCCAGTACGCGATACAGTTTTCTCATAGTTATTTCTCCGTTACAATAGTGAAGCGGGGGGAAAACAGGAATTTGTCTGGGAGTTACCCGCTCTCCTGTAGGGGCGGCGTTGCGCCGCCCGCCCGGTAGAACGCGCCGTTTCGCAGGGAGGCGGGCGCCGAAACGGCGCCCCTACAGGGTTGGTGTGACTCCCCTACAAATTCCAATTTACCAGCCGACTGAAAACTACTTGATGTCCGTTCCCAGGCGGGTCTTCAGCGCGTCGATCTCCTCGGCGGTCATGCCGATCTTCAGCAGGTAGGCCTCGGCGCAGGCGGCAAGGTCGGCATCCTCCAGGCTTTCGATGCCGAAGGCCTTGGGGAGGAACTTGCTGATGCTGTTTCTGATGACGCCGTCATAGGCCGCCGTTCCGGGGGCGATGCCGTAGTAATTATAATAGCTGACCATGTAATCCGCCACCACCTCGTCGGCGGTCGCGCCCATCAGGCATTCCAGCACGGCGACGGCGAAGCCCGCCCGGTCCTTGCCCACGGTGCAGTGGATCAGGAAGGGGGTCTCGTGACTGGCGAGGAAGCGGTAGCCCTCGGCCAGCTTGCCCTGGAAGTCGGCCTTCTCAAAGTCCACCACCATGCCCAGCGGGATGACGTCCAGCTTGGAATAATAGCTGTAGGCGTAATCCTCGTAGCCCTTCATGACGACCTCGCTGTCCGCCATGTTCATGACGGTGCGTATGCCCGCGGCGTTGACGGCGGCGTCCGCCTCTCGGTTGCGCTTGTATTTCGGGTTGACCGGGGAGGAGGAGCGGTAGAGCGCGTTCGCGCCCATACCGGTGGTGCTGACGGGGCGGAAATTGGCGTACTGCTCGTCCGTCAGATCGGGATAGTCCTCCCGCTTGATGGACAGATTGTACTGGTGCATTTTGAGCTGCTCCAGATAGCCGCCCTTCTCCTTCAGCGACAGCGTGGCCGCGACGCCGTCCCGCCAGGCCTCGGTCAGGTGCCAGGTGTAACCGGGCGCTTCCTCGATCACAGTCTTTTCGGCAATGCCCAGCCAGGTGGCCAGATCGCTGCCGTTGATGGAGAGGGTGACCCTGCTCTCGCCGTTCTTGCTGGTCCTGGAGCTTTCGACGCGCATGACCAGTGCCCCGGTGTCCACGTCGTTGTAATCCGTGCATATCGGCATGTCGAGAGCCTTGCCGCCGATGGTCACGGTGATGATGTCGCCGTATTCATAGCCCAGGGCCAGCAGGTCGTCCCCATTGATGTCCAGCACGATATTGCCGTATTTCTGAATCTCCCGGATGCCGTTCTCCACCGGCGGGCAGGCCTCGATCTCCGCAAAGGCCAGCGCGGTCAGCGCCACCAGCGCGGCCAGCGTCAGCGCCAGCAGGCGGAACAGCTTTCTCACGGCTTATTCCCCCTCGTCGGTCACGCCGAAGGCGAAGATGGTGGTGAAGTCGTACTTCTCACCGGCGCGGAGCACGGAGTCGATGAACTCGGGATGGTTGATGGAATCCGGGGCGAACTGAGTCTCCAGGCAGAAGCCGTCGTGAGGCGCGTAGACCCTGCCGGAAGCGCCGGGATTGACGCCCTCGAGGCAGTTGCCGGCATAGAACTGCACGGCGGGCATGTCGGTGAACACGTCCATCACGCGGCCGGACTCGGGGTCGGTGACCTCGGCGGCGAAGCGCAGGCCGGCCTCGAAGTCATTGATGTTGAAGTTGTGGTCGATGCCGGAGCCGAAGCGGAGCTGCTCGTCGTTCGGGGTCATGTCCAGCCGGTCGCCGACCCGGGCGGGCTCGCGGAAGTCGAAGGGCGTGCCGGTGACGTCCCGCTGTTCGCCGGTGGGGATGCAGCGGTCGTCCACCACGGTGAAGGTGTCACAGTTCATCTCAAAGATGTGGTCAGAGATCTTCTTCCCGGCAGGCTCGCCGCAGAGGTTGAAGTAGGTGTGGTTGGTCAGGTTGCACAGCGTGTCCTTGTCAGAGACCGCCTCGTAGCGGATCATCAGCTCGTTCTCGTCGGTGAAGGTGTAGGTGACCATAACCTTCAGCGTGCCGGGATAGCCCTCCTCGCCGTCGGCGCTGGTATATTTCAAAATCAGATGGTCCTCGCAGATGCCCTCAATGGGGGTGACGTCCCACAGCTTCAGATTGAAGCCCACGTTGCCGCCGTGGAGGTGGGTGACGCCCCGCTCGTTCTTGGCAAGGGTCAGCTTCTGTCCGTTCAGCACGCACTCGCCGTTGGCAATGCGGTTGCCCACGCGGCCGATCAGCGCGCCGATGTAGCCCACGGTGGGCACGTAGCCGTTTACGTCGTTGTAGCCCAGCACGACGCTCTCAATCTTGCCCGACTTGTCCGGAACGTTGATGGCCCGGATGATGCCGCCGAAGTTGGTGATCTCCACAGACGCGCCCGTGGCGTTGGTCAGGATGTACAGGTCCGCCTGCCGCCCGTCGGCCAGGGTGCCAAAGCTCTTCTTTGCGATGCTCATGATGAAAACTTCCTTTCATTGGTTGTTGGATCGATTCAGTCGCGTCAATGTTCTTTACATCATTTGTGTGGTAATCTAATGATACATGTTTTCCCTATGAATTTCAAGGGCTTTTGTGTTGTAATTGACATTGCCGGTCGGTTTCCATATAATGAGAGGACAAAGGGGTGAAACTATGCGCCGTATTTTATCGCTGCTCGTCAGCGGATTGACAGCGGGACTGGAATTCTGGGTATTGTCAGGTGTGCTTGGACTGCCGGAGGGAACACAGTATCTTAAATACCTGACGGTGCTGTCCAACCTCTGGCTGGGAATCGCGGAAACCCTTTACGCGCTGTCCCGCTTCATGAATAAAGTACCAACTTGGGTGACGCGCCTCAAATACATCGGTGCCACGCTGACCACGCTGACCTTCGTGACAGTACTGCTCTACATCGGCCCAAAAACCGGCTTCGTCAGCGCCTATGAGGACGCCAACCTCTGGCTCCACCTCATCCTCCCCCTTCTGGCGCTTTTTGAATACCTGATCCTCCACCGCGAGGACATCCTGAAACCCCTCGACACCCTGCTTCCCCTCCTCCCCATCGCGTCCTACGCCACCTTCTACATCGGCAACCTGATCCAGAACGGCTACGGCGGCAAACATCACCCCAATGACTGGTATGGCTTCGCCGAGACCGCCCCCATCGGGGCTTACATCGCCTTCGCCGCCCTTCTGCTCGTCGGCTGGCTCATCGCCGTATTTCTTCAAACCGCCTGTATCGAAATCCGCTTCACCGACGACCAATAAAACATAAGAGAAGGGGCTGTTGCATAAATATCAGCAAAAAAACAGGGCATTCCAGGCTGCGGAAGCAGTAGCGGAATGCCCTGAAATGTTGTATACAACAAGATGTGCCGTTTGCGGTAAATAGACAGTACATCTTAGGAACAGGCGTATTTTCAGATCGGACGGATTGCGGCACGCTGCTCCCACTGCTGGAGAGCATGTATCAATACCCTTTTCAGAGCAATAAAAAACCTTGAAAACGCAATGTCTTCAAGGTTATTCACAGAGCGGAGAAGGAGGGATTTGAACCCTCGCGGCAGTTATCCCACCCTACTCCCTTAGCAGGGGAGCCCCTTCGGCCTCTTGGGTACTTCTCCACAGCCAATGTTTTGAGCGGAGAGAGAGGGATTCGAACCCCCGGTGCCTTTCGACATCACTGGTTTTCAAGACCAGCGCCTTCAACCACTCGGCCATCTCTCCTCGTCAAACCAGCATGGGTATTATAGCAAATGATGAAAGATTTGTCAACCCCCTTTTTTTGAGCCAAAAGTGACACTGATAAACAGGGATTTGTCGAGATGTCATTCGTAACCCACCTCATCCGCCCTCACGGGCACTTGACAAGGGCCTGCCGGCCCCATCTCACTGAAAACAGTCCACTGGACTGTTTTCCGGGCGCTCGATGCTCGAAGGTGCCCCGAAGGGGCGGATGAGGTGGATTCCCGCTCACCTCTGCAAATTCCAATTTGTCATCCGCCGCAAGCGTTATCCCCGCACAAAATTGAACGTATAGAACGCCCTCATCACCGGGGCGGGGGTGGTCAGCTCGATGCGGTGAAGGCCGTCGAGGCCGGAAAGCTCGGTTATGCGGGTTTTCAGCTCGCCCTCCCAGGTGAAATCCACGGGACCCAGGCGGAGGCCGGTTGGGGTGGGTTCGGGGGTCTGGGGCGTGTGGAAGCGGAAGGTGATGACGGCGGGCTCGGCCAGGTCGAAGGCGTCCACCAGGCGGAGCGTGGCGTCGGGGCGCTGTACGATGGCGGTGCGCTGGCAGGAGTGGGCCAGCCCCGCAGGCCAGGCGTGAGTCAGCTCCACGGACAGCGTGTCCCGGTCCGGGCGCAGGCTGAAATCCGCCTCGCAGGCCAGGTCCGGGGCGTCCAGCTCCGGCCTGCCGCCGATAATGGGCAGGTTCGGGCACTTCGCCGGCTCGACGAGTATCGGCTGGCCGTCGCAGAACAGGGCGAAACCGCCCGCGTTGCCCTGCCGTCCGCCGGTGTGGAGGGCGCAGGTCATGCCGCTGAAGCGGGACACCATCACCCGGTTCCGGGGCGTCGCGGCGTTCTTGATGCGCGGCGGCTTGCGGCTCTCCGATTCCAGCCCCTGGAGGCAGCCCATGTCCAGTAGCCGCCCGGTCAGCGTGGCGGAGGGGAGGGGATTTGACTTATGTAGGGCCGCGCCCAGGGCGGTCAGCGCGTCGTCGTTGGCGGCCAGGCCCACGCGGTAAAGCTCCGCGCCGGAAATCTGAGGCTGCATCCCCTCTCCCGCCGGGTCGCAGAAATACGCGCCCTCCAGCCAGGGATAGAGGAGCTGGTCCAGCCAGTCCGGGGTGGGATAGTCCGGAGTCAAGTCCAGCCGTCCGCGGGTCACATGGCGTATCAGTGCAGCCAGGTCGGTGACCGCGCCGGTCTCGGCCAGTGCGTCCACAAGGGGTTCCACCCGCTCGGAACGGGCGGTGACGGCATGGTCGATCAGCCGAAGGGCCTGCTTGATGAGGGAACCCCGGCGCTGTTCGCTGGTCTCCAAGAGTATGGCGGACACCAGTATGTCGGAGAGTATGGACAGCGGGCGATGGCCGCGGCCCCGCATGAAGGGGTAGTCCTCATGGGCCAGGAAGGGCGCGAACACCCTGCGGCGCACCTCGTAGAGCAGCTTGCCCGCCACGCGGGTGGTCAGCCGGTCCCCCAGCGCCCGGGCGGTCCAGCCCAGCAGCGCGGCGGTTTCGGCGCACTGGAAGTCGATCTCCGGGTGGGCCTCGTCGTCAAAGGGGGTCAGCGCGGCATTGCCAGACCAGCGGGATTCCTCGCAGATGGCGCAGAGCAGGTCTGTGGCAAGGGTCAGGGCCTCGTCGTCCCGGCTCACCGGCAGCTGCGCTTCGAGGCACCTGCGTCGGGAGAGCTGCAAGGCCCGGTAGGACTCCGGTTCGCTGAGACGCTTTGAAAGCGGCATATCCACGAGCGCCGCGCCCACATCGCAGGCCCGCCGCGCCGACTCAGCCCGCAAAAGCGCCTCCCCCTGCACCTTCGGCAGAGGCATAGATTCCGCCCGCGCCAGCGCCGTCAGGATCGAACAACCACGATAGAACATAGCAGCGTCCCCCTTGGAGAAGGATATTGTACGGAGAGATAAATTGGGATTTGTCGAGCTGACAAACTATCCCCTGTAGGGGCGCCGTTTCGGCGCCCGCCCCCAACGAAACGCATCGTACTACCCGGCGGGCGGCGCAACGCCGCCTGGTACTTCGCCCTCTCTCCCCCCACCAGCATGGGCCGGGTGCGGGCGGCGGCGATGTGGGCATGGCCGATATGGTCGATGGAAAGGCGGACAGGGACGGCGACGCGCTTTAAGTGCATCCCGATGAGGGTCAGCCCCACGTCGAGCCCGGCGTCGGCGGAGATAGACAGCACAGCCACGGGGTCCGTCATGCCGTGCCAGGCGGCGGTGGCCAGGGAGCCGCCGGCCTTAGGCTGGGGCACCACGCAGACGATCTCATAGCCCCGCTTTTCGGCGGCGGCCCGCTCCATGATGAGGGCGCGGTTCAGATGCTCACAGCACTGGAAGGCCACGTCGAAGCCCTGCTCCCGCGCCGCGTCCAGCCCCGCCTTCGCCAGGGCCTCGCCCAGCTCATAGGTGGAATTGTGGCCGATGACGCCCCCGGCGATCTCCGAAGAGCTCCCGCCGATCACCAGCAGCTTCACGGGATTCAGGCCCTCCCGCTTCGCGTTCAAAAGATCATTTATAGCCTGTCGGGCCTCGTTGTAGATGGATTCGGTTGACATAAGCTACCTCCTGGATTAATGGGGAATTGGGAATGGGAAATGGGGAATTGCGGTACAAATCCTTCGGATTTGCTTGAACATATACATGCGAGTCTCTTCGTTCTCGAATAAAAAGAAATCCGAAGGATTTCCACCATCATTTCCCATTTCCCATTTCCCATTCCCCATTCATGAAAGTATAGGTTCCCACGGACACCGCCACGGCCAGGTTCAGGGAATCGATCTCGTCGGACTGCGGGATGCGGACGGACTGGCCGTAGGTGGCGAACACCGGCGGCAATCCGGCGGCCTCGTTGCCAAACACCAGCGAGAAGGGCGGCCGGGCGGCGCGGGCGACCTCGTTTAGGGGCTTCGAGGCGTCCAGCATGAAGGGATAGAGGGGACGATCCGGGAACTCGGCCCGGTAGTCGTCGAAGTTTTCATAGACCTTCACCCGGAGCTTGAAGAACGCCCCCATGGACGCCCGGAGCACATGCGGGTCGAACACGTCCACGCAGGGCTTGACCACGGCGACATCTTTGACGCCGAAGCCCAGCAGCGAGCGCATGGCCGTCCCGGCGTTGCCCGCGTCAGAGATCTGGCACAATACCGCGTGATTCAGCGACGGGTCCAGCGCGCAGTCGTATTTATTAAAAACCAGCCCGGCGAAGCAGTTGTCCTTCTTCGACTCCCGCCGCAGCACCCGCTCGGCCAGCTCCTCACGGACGCCCAACTTCGCGCAGATCTCGCGCAGCTTGATGACGCCCTCGTTTTCCAGCCCCTGGGGATGCAGCAGCAGCCGCGCGGCGCACTCCGGCCGCGCCTCCAAAAGCATCAGCGCCGGGAACACGCCCAACTGGTAGCTGTAGGGCAGCTTACGGGAATAGGGTTCGAGCTTGGGCATAAGCAACCCCTTTCTAAGATATAATGGGGAATGGGGAATGGGGAATGGGGAATGAAATGCTCAGGAAACCTATATCGTCAGCGCGGCAGCCGCTATTCATTCCCCATTCCCCATTTCCCATTCCACATTGTTTATCAGTCATTGTATTTCAGCCACCCCCGCAGATAATCCCGCAGCGCCCGGGAGTGGGTCTCGGTGGGGAAGTGGCCGGCGGAGCGGATGTTGTGGCGCTCGGCGTCGGGGAGCAGGCTTGCCGCAGCCTGCTGGTTCATGTCGTCCCAGAGGGGGTCGCGGCCGCCGAGCAGCGCCATCGTTGGGCAAAAGCCCATGCCCTGCTTCGGCGGCGTGGCGGCGTATTTCAGCATCCGCGTGAAGGTCTCCTTCATGCCGGGGCGCGTAAGGGGGCGGCGCATCCGGTCCACCACGTAGTCGTCCATGGGATAGCCCGCCCAGCGCTCGATGAGCTGGTGAAAGCGGCGGGGGTCCGGGATGTTGGCGTCGTACCAGGCGGCGGGATTCTGGGCGGTGAAGGCGAAGAGGGGCGCGATGTGGACCTGGGATTTTACGCTGTCCGGGAAAAGCGTGCCCATCTTGAGTATCGTGCCGCAGGCGGTGCCGTGGGCGGCCAGGTGCCACATGGACATGGGCGCGGAGGTTTCCCCGTCAATCTCGTCCAGCACGCCCCAGAGCATGTTGGCCCGCTGGGTGTTGGTCTGGGGGGCGCGGGGGTCGCTCATGCCGAAGCCCGGCAGGTCCGCCAGCACGCAAAGACAGCCCAGGTCCCGAAGCTCCGGCACCAGCTTCCGCCAGTGGAAGCAGTTGATCAGCGGCGAGGACAGCAGCAGTATGCGGTTCTTCACCGGTCCCTCGGGCTCCGCGACCTCAAACCGCACGCGCAGCCCCGAAAAGGACAGATACCGGCTCTCGCCCATCAAGCGCAAACACCACCAAATGCTAATATTAAAGCGATTCAGATAGGGCGGTAATCAGGTATTTATCGGAGAGGGGTCACGCCCTCTCAGTCAGCTTCGCTGACAGCTCCCCCAGAGGGGGAGCCAAGGGGGAACCGTTCTCCTGGCTCCCCTTTTAAGGGGAGCTGTCAACCGCAGGCTGACTGAGAGGTTCGTCGCCCCAATAAATCCCTGTTTTTCGCAGAACCGAATCATCATTTCCCATTCTATCTTACCATATTCCCTCAATTTTGGCAATAAAGTGTCAGGCTTACGCGCAGAATCTTCACGGTAATAACCCTGTAAATTGACTTGCCCCTTTGGGGGAACTATGCTATATTATAGAGTGCCCAGAAATACACGGGCGAATTATGCCCGTTTGGAGGCGGTCAAATGCCGATCTATGATTTCAAATGCGCGGCGTGCGGCCATAAATTTGAAAAGCTGACCTCTATCTCCCGCCGCGGCCAGGTGACCTGCCCCAAGTGCGGCGGCCCCGTGGGGCGCGTCTACGAGGGCAAGTGGTCCATGGGTATAAAGTCCTCCGGCGGGGGCGGCTGTTCCTGCGGCGGCAACTGCGCCGGGTGCGCAGGCTGCGGGGGAACGAATTGAAAACTGATATTTTTCATTTTCGTTTAATCAAACAGGTTCACAACTTGAAGGGAGCCGACGGGCATTAGTATGAAGGAAAAACTGCGAATCGTCGGCGGGGAGCGCCTGGAGGGCGAGGTCATGGTCAGCGGGGGCAAGAATGCCGCCGTGGCCATCATACCCGCGTCACTCCTGGCGGATTCTCCGTCCGTGCTTGAAAACGTGCCGGACATCGACGACGTCCATGTGCTGATCCAGATCATGCGCTATCTCGGCGCGGAGGTCGAATTTCAGGACAATGTACTGAAGGTCGATCCCCGGCAGGTGGACAAGTTCGACCTGCCCTACGAGCTGGCCAGCCGTATGCGCGCTTCCTACTACATGGTGCCGGTGCTGCTGGGCAACTTCATGCGGGCCGAGGTGCCCCTGCCCGGCGGCTGCGACCTGGGCCTTCGCCCCATCGACCAGACCCTGAAGGGCCTGCGTGCGCTGGGGGCCGAGGTGGACACCCGGGGCGGGATATTCTCGGCCAGGGCGGACGAGCTCATCGGCGCGGACATCTTCCTGGAAATGCCCTCCGTGGGCGCGACGGTGAACGCCATGCTCACCGCCGTCTCCGCCAGCGGCATGACCGCCATACACAACGCGGCCAAGGAGCCCCACATCGTCGATTTAGCCAACTTCTTAAACAGCATGGGCGCGTCGGTCAAGGGCGCGGGCACGGATATGATCCGCATCCGCGGCGGCCGCCACCTCCACGGGGCCAACTACACCGTGGTGCCCGACCAGATCGAGACCGGCACGCTGATGATCGCCGCCGCCGCCACCGGGGGCGACGTCACCATCACCGGGGCCATCCCCACCCACATGGAGGCGCTGTCGGCGAAGCTGCTGGAGATGGGCGTTCACGTCACCGCCGAGGACGACTGGATTCGCGTGCGCAGCAACCAGAACTATCGCGCCGTGAATGTGAAAACCCAGGGTTACCCCGGCTTTCCTACCGATTTACAGCAGCCCCTGACCGCCCTTTTGACCGTCGCCAACGGCACCAGCATCGTCACCGAGACCATATTCGAGTCCCGCTTCAAGTTCCTGGACGAGCTTCGCAAGATGGGCGCCAACACCCGCGTCATCGAGACCACCGCCATCATCACCGGCGTCGAGGGCCTCACCGGGGCCCGCGTCAACGCCACCGACCTGCGCGCCGGGGCCGCCCTGGTCATCGCCGCGCTGATGGCCGACGGCGTCACCGAAATCTCCGGCGTCAGCCACCTCATGCGCGGCTATGAGCGCATCGACGAAAAGCTCAGGGGGCTGGGGGCGGATATTGAGCTGGTGAAGGTTGAAGATTGACCCCCCGTAGGGGCGGCGTTTCGCCGCCCGCCAGGTACGACGTATCGCATCGCGCAGGGCGGGCGGCGAAACGCCGCCCCTACAGTGTTTGTTCGATATTCCAGGCCTTGATATTCTTGAAATATAACAGAAATCTCCAATGTTCGTCGCTATTTTCGCGTAAAATTGGTTGTAATATCCGGAAAAGCGTGGTATAATTAATCTGTATATTGTAGTTATCCGGGTCGGAATATGCCCTTTGAGGGTTCCGGCAAACGATAGGATGGACTGCCGCCGGTTCAATCGGCGGCGTGTTTTTGGAGTCGGCTTGGAGGGATTTAATGCCAAGGCATTCGATGCCGGTGAAGGAAGCCAGGGAAATTGCACAGAGGATCGCACAGGAGATGCAGGTTGAGCTGGTCGATGTGGAGCTCGTGAAGGAGCCGACCGGCCATTTCCTGCGCTTTTATATTGATAAGCCCGATGGAATTTCCTTGAATGAGCTGGAAGCCTATCACCGCAGGATACTCCCGCTTGTGGAGCGGGTGGAGTACGACTACATGGAGGTCTCCTCCCCCGGCGCGGACCGTCCGCTCAAGACCGAGGCCGATTTCGAAAAGGCCCGGGGCACCGAGGTCGAACTCAAGACCTACAAAAACGTGAACGGCGCCAAGCGCTTCACCGGGGTGCTGGAGGGCCTGGAGGGCGACGAGATCGTCATCACCGCCCCGAATGGCGAGCCGCTCCGCTTTGAAAGAAAAGCCGTGGCGATGGTCCGCCCCCTCATAGAATTTGACGAGGACGATCTGAAGGACGACGCGCCGATGGAATAACAATTGACAATTGAAAATTGATAATTGAAAATTATTGGCTGCCGACGTGCGGTAACTCAATTTTCCATTTTCAATTTTCAATTCCTCTATCGTCCCGATTTCACCATAAAGGAGGAATTTCCCGTGGCAAACGGCGGAATTGATTCCACTGAATTTTTCAGCGCTTTGGACGAACTGAGCAAGGAGCGCCGAATCGACAAGCAAAGGCTCTTCAACGCCATCGAGCAGGCGCTGATTTCCGCATATAAGAAGAACTTCGGCAAGAACGCCAACGTCCGCGCCACCATCGATCCCCAGAAGGGCACGGTGGAGGTGCTTTCCCGCAAGGTCGTGGTGGACACGGTGGAGGACCCCCAGACGGAGATGACCCTGGAGGAGGCCCGCGCCATACAGCCCCGCTACGAGATCGGCGACCTTGTGGAGGTTCTGGTGACGCCCAAGAACTTCGGCCGCATCGCGGCGCAGACCGCCAAGCAGGTGGTCGTGCAGCACCTTCGGGAGGCCGAGCGCGGCGTCATCTACGAGGAGTACAGCCAGAAGGAGAACGAGATCCTCACCGCCATCGTCCAGCGCATCGAAAACAAGCAGGTCTTCGTGGAGCTGGGCCGCACCGAGGGCCTTCTGGACGTGTCCCAGCAGATGCCCACCGAGGAGCTGAACATCAACGACCGCGTGAAGGTCTACGTGCTGGAGGTCTCCCGCGCGGGCCGCGGTCCCCAGGTCATCGTCTCCCGCACCCATCCCGGACTGGTCAAGCGCCTGTTCGAGCTGGAGGTGCCCGAGATCGTCACCGGCGTGGTGCAGATCAAGTCCATCGCCCGCGAGGCCGGGTTCCGCACCAAGATGGCCGTATTCTCCACCGACCCGCTCATCGACGCCGTGGGCTCCTGCGTGGGACCCCGTGGCATGCGCGTGGAAAACGTGGTGGAAGAACTCAAGACCGAGAAGATAGACATCATCAAGTGGTCCTCCAATCCGGCGGAATACATCGCCAACGCGCTGAACCCGGCGCGGGTCATCAGCGTATTCGTCTCGGAGGGCGAAAAGTCCGCCGCCGTGGTGGTGCCGGACAACCAGCTTTCGCTGGCCATCGGCAAGGAGGGCCAGAACGCCCGCCTCGCCGCCAAGCTGACCGGCTGGAAGATTGACATAAAGAGTCAGAGCCAGGTGGAGGCCGCCGCCGCACAGGCCGCCGAGGCAAATGCCGAAGCGGAAACTGAGGAAGCTGCGGCTCCCGAAACCGAGGAGGAAGCCTGATGCCGGTAAAGCCGCGCAAGATTCCCATGCGCATGTGCGTGGGGTGCCGCGAGATGAAGCCCAAGGCCACGCTGCTGCGGGTGGTCAAGCCCCAGGAGGGCGAGGCCCACATCGACCGCACCGGCAAGTCGCCGGGACGCGGGGCCTATGTGTGCGACAGCATTGAATGCCTCAAAAAGGCCCGCAAGACACGGGCTCTGGAGCGGGCGCTGGAATGCGCCATCGCCCCGGAGGTCTTCGACGCCTTGGAGGCCCAGATCGACCCGGAGGCGGAATCGTGAATCAGAGGGCGCTGGGGATGCTCGGGCTGTGCGCCCGGGCCGGGAAGGTCGTCACCGGCGAAAAGGCCGTGGTGCAGGCCATCAGAAACGGGACCTGCTGCCTCGCCCTGCTGGACGGCGGCGTCGCCGGGAATGGCGAAAAGGCCGTCAGTCAGGCGTGTACGACCCACGAGGTGCCGCTTCTGCGCACCGAGCCCGGCGAGCTGGGCAGCGCCATCGGCAAGCCAAACCGCATGGCCGCCGCCATCACCGATCCGGGCATGGCAAAAAGACTTCAGCAATTATGCGAACCAACCGGGGAGTAACGGCCCCGGAGATGGCGAATGGATTTATTGGGAGTGACGGACTCCCTCCGACCCGCTTCGCGGGCCACCTCCCTCTGAGAGGGAGGCTTTTGGGAAACGTCACACGAGATGGTACTTCCAAAAGGCTCCCTCTCAGAGGGAGCTGTCACCGCAGGTGACTGAGGGAGGCCGTCCCCTTTTCTTCTATACCGTCCGCCGTCCATATACTTAAAACCAACCGAACACGGGGGTGCAGTGAGGGAATGACCAAAGTCAGGGTTCAGGACGTAACCAAAGAATTGAGCGCCAATGCCGGCAAGATGCTGGATAACGTGACGCGCATGCGCAAGCGGTCCCAGGACATGCTCAATTCGTTGCGCAAGATCTCGGATGGGTTTGTCCGCGAGGAAAAGGAGCGCCAGGAGCGCGAGGCCAAGGAGGAGCTGCGCCGTCAATACGAGGCCAGCGCGTCCTACATGACCGCCTATTCCAGCGAGCAGGTGCCCGATATTCCCGCTGCCCCGGTGGTAGAGGAGAAGCCCGCGCCCGCCCCGGAGGTGAAGCCCGAGGCTCCCAAGGCAGAAGCTGCCCCCAGGGCAGAAGCGCCCAAGGAAGAAGCCCCGAAGGCTGAGGCTCCGAAGGCCGAGACTTCCAAGGCGGAAGCCCCGAAGGCAGAGGCTGAAAAGCCCGCGCCCGAAGCCAGGCCCCAGCGCCCCGCGGCACAGCAGGGCAATGCGCCCCGCGGTCAGCAGCAGCGTCAGCCCGGACAGGGCCAGCGTCAAGCGGCTCCCGGTCAGCAGGGCCAGCGCTCTGGCCGTCCCGCGCAGCCCGGCCAGCAGGGTCAGGGACAGCAGCAGGGCCAGCGCTTCGGTCGTCCCGCCGCGCCCGGCCAGCAGGGTCAGGGTGGTCAGCAAGGCCAGCGCTTTGGCCGTCCGGCACAGCCCGGCCAGCAGGGTCAGCGCCCCGCGGGCGGGTTTGGCGGTCGTCCCGGCCAGCCCGGTCAGGGTCAGCGTCCCGCCGGCGGCTTCGGCGGCGGTCGTCCCGGCCAGCCCGGCCAGGGCCAGCGTCCCGCGGGCGGCGGCTTTGGCGGCGGTCGCGGCGGCTTCGGCGGACGGAAGGGTCCCGACCTCGTTCCCTCCGTGGAGAAGGAGCGCGTGTCCAACTACGATCCCAACAAGAAGCAGTACGTGCGTCAGAACGATCCCGAGCGCAGCCGCAACACCGGCCGCACGGCCCAGAAGCAGCGCGGCGGCGCGTCGAATCTGACCAGTTATGATGAGGATTTTGTCCGGAACCGCAAGAAGCGGAAGGCCGCCGCGCCCAAGGCGAGGATCGAGCAGACCGTCATCGACAAGGCCTACATGACCGCCGAGACGATCACCGTCCGCGACCTTTCGGAGCGCATCGGCAAGCCCGCCGGCGAGATCATCAAGAAGCTGATGATGCTGGGCATCATCGCCACCATCAACAACGATCTGGACTACGACACCGCGTCGCTGGTCTGTACCGAATTCGGCATCGAGCTTGAAATGAAGCTGGCCGAGACCGCCGAGGACGCCCTCGAAAAGGAGGACGTGGAGGATGCCGAGGAGAACCTGGTGTCCCGTCCCCCGGTCGTCACCATCATGGGCCACGTTGACCACGGCAAGACCTCCCTGCTGGATTACATCCGCAAGACCCGGGTCACCGCCGGCGAGGCGGGCGGCATCACCCAGCACATCGGCGCGTACACCGTCGAGCTGGACGGCCGCCGCATCACCTTCCTGGACACCCCCGGCCACGAGGCCTTCACCTCCATGCGTCTGCGCGGCGCCCAGGCCACGGACATCGCCGTGCTGGTGGTCGCCGCCGATGACGGCGTGATGCCCCAGACCATCGAGGCCATCAACCACGCCAAGTCAGCGGGCGTTCAGATCATCGTCGCCATCAACAAGATGGACAAGCCCGCCGCCAACCCCGAGCACGTGAAGCAGCAGCTCACCGAGTACGACCTGGTCACCACCGAGTGGGGCGGCAACACCGAGATGGTGCCCGTCTCCGCGCTGACCGGCGAGGGCGTGGATGACCTGCTGGAGACCATACTGCTCACCGCGGATGTCGAGGACTACCGCGCCAACCCGGACCGCAAGGCCCGCGGCATCATCATCGAGGCCAAGCTGGACAAGGGCCGCGGCCCCGTCGCCACCGTGCTGGTGAAGAACGGCACGCTGAACGTGGGCGACACCGTGGTCGCCGGCACCGCCTATGGCCGCGTGCGCGCCATGGTCAACGACCGGGGCGAGCGCGTCAAGTCCGCCGGTCCCTCCGATCCCGTGGAGGTCATCGGCTTCAACGACGTGCCCGACGCCGGCGACCAGATCATGGCCGTCGAGGACGAGCGCCTCAGCCGCCAGGTGGCCGAGGAGCGCAAGGACAAGCTCCGCGCCGCCCTCATCAAGAGCCAGCAGAAGACCACGCTGGACGACCTGTTCAGCCAGATCTCCGCGGGCGAGATCAAGGATCTCAACATCATCATCAAGGCCGACGTGCAGGGCTCCGTGGAAGCCGTGCGCCAGAGCCTGGAAAAGCTCTCCAACGACGAGGTCCGCGTGCGCTGCATCCACGGCGCGGTGGGCGCGATCAACGAATCCGACACCCTGCTGGCCTCCACGGCCAACGCCATCATCATCGGCTTCAACGTCCGCCCGGACAACAACGCCAAGGAGATGGCCGAGCGGGAGAAGATCGACATCCGCCTCTATCGCGTCATCTATCAGGCCATCGAGGACGTGGAGAACGCCATGAAGGGCATGCTGGCCCCGAAGTTCCGCGAGGTGCTGCTGGGCCACGCCCAGGTGCGCCAGACCTTCCGCGTCTCCGGCGTGGGCACCATCGCCGGCTCCTACGTCACCGACGGCAAGATCGCCCGCAACGCCCAGATCCGCCTGCTCCGCGACAACATCGTGGTCCACGAGGGCAAGATCGATTCCCTCAAGCGCTTCAAGGACGACGCGAAGGAAGTCGCCAGCGGCTACGAGTGCGGCATCGGCATCGAACGCTACAACGATGTCAAGGAAGGCGACGTCATCGAGTGCTTCATCATGGAAGAGATCGAGCGCTGATGAAAAGCATATATCATGGGGGCGCCAGTTGGCGCCCCTGTGGCGTATAAGGAATAATTAAGGCCTGTACATCCATATGTCATCCCTATGATGAAACAGCCCTGTTTATCGACAGGACAGAAAAGCAAAGAAACAGCTACAGCTAACCCTGTAGGGGCGGCGTTTCGCCGCCCGCCCTCTACGCACATATTCGCAGTCTACGACTGGCTGTGAATAAGCGTTTCCCAAAAGCCCCCTCTCAGAGGGAGGTGTCACGGCAAAGCCGTGACGGAGGGAGTCCACGACCCATTCACCTATAAATTTGGAGGAACAAAATGGCATCATTTGACCGCATAGACCGCATTTCCCAGGAGTGCCACAAGGCCATTGACGGCATCATCCGGGACGAGCTGAACGATCCCCGTATCGGGGGGACCTGGTCCATCGTGCGCTGCGAGGTGACGCGGGACCTGCGCTACTGCAAGGTGCGGGTGAGCATACTGGAAAACGAGCGGCGCAAGGACATGATGGCCGCGCTGAAAAAGGCGGCGGGCTTTGTGCGCCGGGAGCTGGGGCGTCGGGTGGACCTGCGCTATGTGCCGGAGATACAGTTCGAGCTGGACACCAACATCGAATACGCCGCCCACATCAACCAGCTTTTGAAGGAGACCCAGCGCCATGACGAGACGAGCGACGATTGATGCAATCACCCGTCATCTCATGAACGGCGAGTAACGCAGCGGAAGCAAGCGACCCTGTAGGGGCGGCGTTTCGCCGCCCGCCCTCCGGGCCTGAGGGTTCGCCGCTTTTCAAAACAATTCCAATTCATTCGACCGGCTTTGGAAGGAGACCCAGCGCCATGACGAGACGAGCGACGATTGACGAAATGGCCCGCTGGCTCAGCGAACGGGACGATTTCGTGATACTGGGCCACATCTTCCCCGACGGCGACGCGGCGGGGAGCACGCTGGGCCTGTGCCACGCCCTGCGGGCGGTGGGCAAGCGGGCCGTGGTCTGCCTGCCGGAGGGCGTGCCAAACCTCTACGCCGACCTGCCGGGGGCCGGGGAGATCATCCCCACCGGGGAGAAGCTGCCCTTTGAACCCAGGACCGCGGTGTCCGTGGACGTGTCCGACCGGCCCCGGCTGGGGGAGGCGGGCATCGCGCTGTTTGAAAGCTGCCCCGACCGAGTGTGCATCGACCATCACAGCACCAACGAGGGCTTCGGCCAGATGATGCTGCTGGACGGCGAGGCGGCGGCGGTGGCGGAGGTCATCGTGGACGTGAT
Source organism: uncultured Eubacteriales bacterium (assembly GCA_902785105.1). GTDB lineage: Bacteria > Bacillota > Clostridia > Christensenellales > Aristaeellaceae > UBA2862. Next base: position 68,418 of record CACZXF010000051.1, read on the forward strand.
CGCGGCCATGGGCGTGGCGCTGTCCAGGGACATGGCCCACTGCCTGTTCGTCGCCATCTCCACGGACAGCGGCCATTTCAACTACACCAACACCCGCCCCCAGACCTTCATCGCCGCGTCGAAGTGCGCGGCGGCGGGGATCGACATCGAGGCCATCACGTCGAAGCTCTACCGCACCCGCACCCGCGCCCGGACGAAGCTGCTGGGGCTGGTGCTGGCGGGGCTGAACACCTCCGAGGATGGAAAGCTGGCCTGGGCCTTCCTCACCGAGGACATGCTCAGGGAGGCCCACGCGCTCCGGGAGGACAACGAGGGCGTGGTCAACTATCTCCGGGAGATCGAGGGCGTACAGTTCGCCGTACTGGTGGAGGAGCGGGGGAAGCAGACCAAGCTGTCCATGCGCTCCACCACGGCCATCGACGTGGCGAAGGAGGTCGCCTGCCCCCTGGGCGGCGGCGGTCACGCCTGCGCCGCCGGGGCGACCGTCGATTTGCCCATGGAGGAGGCGCTGCAAAGGGCGCTGGCATTGGCGAGGGCCGCGCTATGAACGGGTTTCTGAACGTCCGCAAGCCCACGGGAGGCGCGTCAGAGCTCCCGCCACATTGCCAGGTCTGTAGGGGCGGCGTTGCGCCGCCCGCCCTCCCACGAAGCGCATCGGCTTTGACGACCATAAAAGAGGCACTGGGAGGCGAAGCATGAACGGGTTTCTGAATGTGTACAAGCCCACGGGGCGCACGTCCTCGGACCTGGTGGTGTTCGTCCGAAAGCGGCTCCCGCGGGGGACGTCCGTCGGCCACGGCGGGACGCTGGACCCGGAGGCCTCCGGAGTGCTGCCGGTCTGCGTCGGCTCGGCCACCCGGCTGTTTGACTACATCATCGACAAGCAAAAGACCTATGTCGCGCGGCTCAAGCTGGGTGTCGTGACGGACACTCAGGACGCCACGGGGCAGGTGGTCGAGACCAACCCCGTCAACGTCGGCCCGGAGGCTGTCAAAGCCGCCCTCCCCCACTTCATCGGCGACATCGAGCAGGTCCCGCCCATGTATTCCGCATTGAAGCGGGACGGCCAGCGGCTCTACAAGCTGGCGCGCAAGGGCGAGACCATTGAGCTTGAGCCGAGAAAATGCCGGGTGGACGACATCGAATATCTGGGCACGGAGGATGAAAACGTCCACCTGCTGAAAATCGACTGCGGCAAGGGCGTCTATATCCGAACCCTCTGTCACGACATTGGCCGCGCTCTGGGCTGCGGCGGCCACATGGCGACGCTGGAGCGCACCGCGGCGGGCATCTTCAAAATTGAGGACGCCCTGCCCCCGGAGGCCATCGACGCGCTGGCGCGGGAAGGCAGACTGGAAACCGCCCTGCTGCCTCTGGACGCGCCGCTACAGCATCTGCCCGCCGTGCGGGTGAGTGAGAAGTTCCGCCACGCGGTCATCAATGGCAATCCGTTGAAGGCAAGATGGCTGGACAGTCCCGCCCCACAGGCGGAGGCCGTGCGGGTGTACCTGGGCGAAGCCTTTGCCGGCATCGGCCAGCCCCAGGCGGACGGCAGCGTGAAATTCAAGGCGATGCTTTATCAGGGATAATTTGAAACATAGACCATCGTAGGAACGATAGCCAGACATTGTTTATTTTCAATTCCAAAAGACCGGGAGAGACGATCATGAAAATCATTTACGACGAGATTTCCTTCCTGGAGGAGGCCAGCGTGGCAGCGCTGGGGATGTTTGACGGCGTGCACATCGGCCATCAGGAGCTGATCCGCAACGCGGTGATACTGGCCCGCTCGCTGAACGCCCGCAGCGTGGTCTGCACCTTCGACCGGCACCCGCTGACGGTGCTGCGGCCCGAACGCGCGCCGAAGCCCATACTGACCCTCCAGCAGAACCTGCTGAAATTCGAGCGGCTGGGGGCGGACTACGCGCTGGTGAAGCCGTTCACCAAGGAGTTTGCCGACACGGAGCCGGAGGACTACATCAAACAGCTCGTAGAGAAGATGCGCGTCAAGGCCATCGTCGTGGGCGAAAACTACACCTTCGGCGCGGGCGGCAAGGGCGACGCGGCGCTGATCCGCAAAATGGCGGGCGAGCTGGGCTTCCGGGCGCTGGTTGTGGCCCCGGTGATGGACGGCAGCGTCGTGGCGTCCTCCACCTATGTCCGGGCCTTGCAGGCGGCGGGTGAGACGGCCCACGTTCATCGCCTGCTGGACATCCCGACGAAGCGGGGGTAAGCATGGACTGGCACTGGGTGGACATGGAGCACAGCCCCCGAAAGGCTCATTTCGACTACTTCCGGAGCCTGCAAAACCCAATGGTGGGCGTGACCGTCGATGTGGACGTGACGAAGCTGGTTCAGCGTTGTAATTCGGAGGGCGTGTCCTTCTACCTCGCCTTCATGCACACCGCCGCACTGGCGGCCAACGGTGTGCCGGAGCTTCGACGGCGGATACGTGATGGAAAAGTGGTGGAATACGACATCTGCGGCACCTCCCACGTGGAACCCCTGCCCGACGGCAGCTATGCCTATTGCACGCTCTGGCACGACAGGGATTGGAATGAATACTTTCCCTACGCGGAGGGAGCGCGTAAAAAATGCCGGGAGCATCCCTCCATCGACGAGGATGAGGACGTAGAGGGGCTGTATTTCGTCACCTGCGTGCCCTGGCTCCACTATTCCCAGCTCATACAGCCCACCGCCGGAGGCGATGAGACCAACCCCCGCATCTCATGGGGCCGCTATGAAGCGGACTGGCGGGGGCGGCTGATGCTGCCCGTGACGCTGCTGTGTCATCACGCGCTGGTGGACGGGATACACATTGCGCAATTCTACGAGGCTTTGAACGAACGACTGCTACACGGAGGCGAATGAGCATGAAGCGGATAATTGCGGCGGCACTGGCCGTGCTGATGGTACTGACACTGACTGCGGCGGGACTGGCGGAGGAGACGGACATGGCAGAGCTTCGGGACCTGCGCAAGAGCTCGGAGGACGCCATCCCCGAGATCAAGGCCCCCAAGCCCTCCGAGACCCCGGAGCCGGGGGAGCCCACGCCCTCGCCCACGCCGGACATGACGGTCTACGAGACGCTGCAAAAGGGCATGAACAGCGACGCTGTGCGGCGGCTCCAGGCACAGCTCGCGGCGCTGGGGTATCTCCAGGGCAGCGCGGACGGCGTCTACGGCGGCAAGACTGAGGCGGCGGTGCAGGCCTTCCAGCAGGCGTCGGGCCTGCCGGTCACCGGCATCGCGGACAGCGAGACCCAGCGGAAGCTCTACGCCGCCAAGGCCCAGGCGATGGTGTTTGTCAGCTACGACCCGCTGAAATACGACGCCACACAGCCCGACGGCAGCCAGTTCGAGGGCACGCGGGTGGAGTTCACCGGCTATGTCATGCAGGTGCTGATCGACGACACCTATGCCGAATCTGCCGGGAACTACACCGTCATGCGCGTGGCCACTAAGGGCAAGTGCTACGACGTGGTGTACGTCTACGGCTTCCGCAGCGCGGAGGCGACGCCCATCCGCGAGGGCAACACCGTGCGCGTGCAGGGCATCACCCGGAGCCACATCATCTATCAGAACGTCAAGGGCGGCTATGTCGATCTGCCCCGGGTGGAGGCGGAGAGCATTACGGTGGGATAAACAGGGATTTATCGGGGAGATGCACACGTTCCTGTAGGGGCGGCGTTGCGCCGCCCGCCGGGTAGGACGTGTCGTCTCGCTGGGGGCGGGCGCCGAAACGGCGCCCCTACCCCTCCGAAGCATACGATGTTTCGGAGGGATGTTTTATGGGGTATTACTGCGCGCCGCGCCGGCGGGGGCCCAACGGGACGAAGGTGGCGGGAATCGTCATGATGATCGCCGGGGCGCTGATGCTGCTGATTTTTGTGCCGCGGTGGGTGTGGACCGTGGCGCTGTCCATCGTGCTGATCAGCGTAGGGTTTCTGCTGTGGCGGTTTTCGTAAATGAAAAAACCCGGCGTCATCACCCCTGTTTTGAAGGGGAATGATTGCCGGGATTTTTTCTAAGCATAAAGCATTACAGTGCGCGCTCAACCTTTTTGCTGCGCAGGCAGCGGGTGCACACCGACATGCGCTTCGGAACGCCATTGATCAGCACGCGAACCTTCTGCGTGTTCGGAGCCCAGGTCCGGCGCGTCTTGCGGTTGGAATGGCTGACATTGTTGCCGTAAACCACGCCCTTGCCGCAGATTTCACAAAACTTACCCATACTCTATCACACCTCCTTCAAGGCTATGTTTACATCAAAACATTAAAATTATAGCATTGATTGTATGAAAACACAATAGGGCGACGTGTAAAAGTTGTGGGAAAACAATTGGACGGAAAACTGGGTAATTCGTTGATAAATGGGGATTTGTCGGGGAGTTATCCGCTCTCCTGTAGGGGCGGCGTTGCGCCGCCCGCCCGATAGAACGCGACATTTCGCAGGGGGCGGGCGCCGAAACGGCGCCCCTACAGGGATAGTTCGACTCCTTGACAACTTCCAATTTCCCTTATTTCCCGATCTCCGCATACTCCGCCCGAATGGTGTCGATGAACGCCTTGGCGTCCGGGGCGCCGTAGAGGGCGCTGCCGGCGACGAGCATGGTGGCGCCGGCCTTCATCAGCATGGGCGCGGTCTGGGTGTTGACGCCGCCGTCCACCTCGATGATGGCGTCCTTCCCCGCCTCATCCAGCATGCGGCGAATGGCGGCGATCTTCTCCACGCAGGCGGGAATCAGCTTCTGGCCACCGAAGCCGGGGTTGACGGTCATCACCAGCGCCAGGTCGAAGTCGCCCAGCACATAGCGCAGACACTCCGGGGATGTGGCCGGATTCAGCGCCACGCCGGCCTTGCAGCCCGCGGCGCGGATCTGCTGGAGGGCCCGGTGCAGGTGGTTGGTGGCCTCGGCGTGGACGGTGATGTACTCACAGCCCGCCTTGGCGAATGCCTCGATGTACTTCTCGGGGTTCACGATCATCAGGTGGGCATCCACCGGCAGACCGCAGGTGGCGGCGCGCTCGGCCACGCCCTGGCCGAAGGAGATGTTCGGCACAAAGCTGCCGTCCATCACGTCGTAGTGCAGCACGTCCACGCCGGCCTCGGCCATGCGGCGAATCTCCTCGCCCAGCTTCAAATAGTCCGCCGCCAGCAGCGACGGGGCGATCTTGAGCATGATAGTTCCTCCTTTTTGTAGTGGGAAGTGGGGAGTTGGGAGTGGGAAGTTGTGGCACGTTCACCTTACATTATACCGTGGTGCCGATGCCGCGGGGGGCGGGCGGCGAAACGCCGCCCCTACAGGGATTGTACGGACTTGAAGCTCCTGCTCCTTATGAGGCTAACTTCAACTTCCCACTCCCCACTTCCAACTCCCAACTTTTAATTGTAGCGTTCCTTCCATCGCTGCCGCATGTCCTGCAAAATCTCCACGTATCTGCCGTGACGGTCGGGGTCGATGGTTCCGGCCTCTACGGCGTCGCGGACGGCGCATTTCGGCTCGGAGGCGTGATAGCACGGCTGGAAGAAGCAGTTGCCCTCGAAGGGGATGAACTCGGGGTAGCTGTCCTTGATCTCCACGGGGTCGAAAACGTCGGTCTCCAGCAGGCTGAAGCCGGGGGTGTCCAGCACCATGCCGCCGCCCTCCACGGGGATGAGCTGGCAGGAGCGGGTGGTGTTCTTGCCCCGGTCGATCTTGCGGGAGAGGTCGCCGGTCTCCAGGTCGAGGCCGTAGAGGGCGTTGATGAGGGTGGACTTGCCCGCGCCGGACTGTCCCGCCAAGGCGCAGACACGGCCCCTGAGGGCGGCTTTCAGCGCCTCTATGCCCTCGCCGGTTTTGGAGGACACCCGCATGGGGGAACACGACGCGCCGCGATACTGGTTCAGTATGTCGGCGGCAAAGCCCTCGTCCAGGTCGCACTTGGAGATGACCAGCATCACGTCCACATGGCTCCGCCGGGCGTTGATCATCAGCCGGTCCACCATCTGAAGGTCCGGCAGCGGAGCCGCCGCCGCGGCGACGATGACCACCACGTCGATGTTCGCCACCGGGGGCCGCACCAGCTCGTTCTTCCGGGGGAGGATGGAGAGAATCCAGCCGTCCTCCTCTCCCTCGCCGGGGCTGATCTCCACACGGTCGCCCACCTTCGGCTTCCGGTCCCGCCGCAGCTTCCGCTGGGCCCGCACCTGATGCACCTCGCCCGCTTCGTCCAAAGCGTAGTAAAAGCCGCCGATGCCGCGGAGTATGATGGACTGCATTGAAAGCTCCCTTCGTGGTTGTTGCGGGGTGGGGGAATTGAAAATTGGGGTTACCGGCTGGGCACTTAATTCTCAATTTTTCCCCTACTCAAATGTGATGTTCTGCTCCTCCATCATCACTCCGTCCATGTAGATGTACACCGCGTGTGCGCCGGGCTCGGCGCAGGAGAGGGCGATGCGGTAGGTTCCGATGTTGAGGGTGCCCTGGTAGACCTCCTGCATGTCGCCGGAATCGAGGCGAATTTGGATGCGGACCTGTGTGCCGCTGAGGGGCACCACGACGGACAGCTTGGAGGAGGGGTAATACATGGCGGGGGTCTTCTGGTTGATGGTCAGGTCCACGATGGTCCCGGCCAGCACCTGGGAGTTGGCGGCGACGCTCTGGGCAATGACGGTATCCGACTTAGCATCGGCGGCGTAGCCCTCGGAGACGGTGCCCACCAGCAGCCCTTCGGCGGAGAGCAGGGCCTGGGCGCTGTCCAGTGTGAGGCCGGTCAGCGAGGGCATCATGATGCGCTGGCCGCTGACGATCAGCATCACCGGCGTCTCCTTGCTCTGCATACCGGGGGCGGGCTCGAAGCTGACGATGGTCCCGGCAGGGCGGTCGGACTGGACGTAGGTGATGTCCACCGTCTCCACGCCCTGGGCGCCCAATTGCTCGGCCACGTCGGCGGCCTTGCGGCCGGTGACGTCCTCCAGGTAGTAGCGCTCGGAGCCCTTGCTCACCGTCAGGGTCACGGGGGTGTCGTATTTCACCCTCGCGCCGGGGCGGTGGGACTGGCCGATGACCTTGCCTTCCTCGAAATCCTCGCTGTAGTCGTATTCCACCTCAACGGTGGCCTTGAGGTGGTCCAGCACGTCCTTGGCCCACACCTGCTCCTGGCCCACCACGTCGGGCATACTGTAGGTGTGGACGATGCGGGAGATGAACCAGACGGTGAAGGCCACGATGACCGCGGTGATGATGGCCGCGGCGGCGGTGATGGTCTGCTGGACCCGCTTCTTGTCCTTCGCCCGCCTGCGCCGCCGGGCCTCCCGCTCCTTCTCGATCTCCTCCGGGGTGCGGGGGTACTTGACGAAGCCGCCCTCCGGGTCGGAGACGCACTTGCGCAGGTCGGCGGCCATCTCGGCGGCGGTCTGATAGCGCTTGGTGGCGTCCTTGCACAGGGCGCGCATGACCACCTCGTCCAGCGCCTTGGGGATGTCGGCCCGGCGCTCCAGCATGGATTTGGGGGCCTCGTTGACATGCTTTAAGGCGACGGAGACGCTGGTCTCGCCGTCGAAGGGCACCTGACCGGTGAGCATCTCATACATGACCACGCCCACGGAATAGAGGTCGCTCTTCTCGTCGGCCACCTCGCCCCTGGCCTGCTCCGGGGAGAAATAGTGGACGCTGCCCATGGCGGTCAGCTTCTGGCCGTCCTCGATGGTGGTGGTCTGGGTGGCCTTGAGACGGGCGATGCCGAAGTCGGCCACCTTCACCCGGCCCTCCGAATCCACCAATATGTTCTGGGGCTTGATGTCCCGATGGACGATGCCGTTGCGATGGGCGTGGTCCACCGCCGCCAGTATGCGAATGGTCATGCGTATGGCGGTGTCGGGGTTGATGAAGCCCTGCTGCCGGATCATCTCCTTGAGGGTCTGCCCGTCCACGAATTCCATGACGATATAGCGCAGATCGCCGTCGATGCCCACGTCCAACAGATTGACGATGTTCTCGTGGGACACCTTTGACGCGGCCTCCGCCTCCCGGCTGAACCGCCGGACGAATTCCTCGTCGGATTCGTATTCGGGTCTCAACACCTTGATGGCGACGACTCGGTTCTTCTTTTTATCGAAGGCGCGGTACACGATGGCCATGCCGCCGGTGCCGACGATGGCCTGCACGACATACCTGCCCGATATGACGCGACCGATCATCGACCATTAGCCTCCTCATAAACCGCGAACATCGCCGTGATGTTGTCCGACCCGCCGTTTTCCAGGGCGACGCCCACCAGCCGGCGGAGCTTTTCGTTCCAGTCGGCGCGGGACGTGGCCGCCCGGAGGATCTCACGCTCCGGGACGTGGTTGGTCAGCCCGTCGGAGCAGAGGAAGAACACGTCCCCCGCGCGCATTTCGAGCTGTATGACGTCGATCTCCACCCTTGGCTCCGTGCCCAGGGCCCGGGTGATGATGTTGCGCCTGGGATGGACCCGCGCCTCGCGGGCGGTGATGAGTCCCTTCAACACCATCTCCTCCACCAGCGTGTGGTCCAGCGTGAGCTGCATCAGCGTGCCCCGCCGCACCAGATACACCCGGGAGTCGCCCACGTGGGCGATGAAGCACTGCTTCCCCTCCATGGCCAGCGCCGAGAAGGTGGTGCCCATGCCGCTGACCTCCGGGGACTCCTGGCTGGTGCGGTAGACGACGTCATTGGCCTGAGCCACCGCCGCCCGGAGCGCATCGCCGGTGATGTGGTTCACCCCGCGCATGTAATTGCCGTAGGTCTCCACCGCAAGGGCGCTGGCGACCTCGCCCGCGTTGTGCCCGCCCATGCCGTCGGCCACCGCGCAGAAGCGCTCCCCGGGCTGGGGCTGATAGCGGGAATCCTCGTTGAGCTGGCGTACCCGTCCGATGTCAGTCATAGAATAAACCTTCATGCGCGTTTACCTCCGTGTGGGGTGTGGGCAGTATTTGCAAAAATCAATCGTAGGGACGTTCTGTCTATGGCTTTGCCTGGGTCAAAACCTTCCGCCTTAGCTGCCCGCAGGCGCCCTCGATGTCCGCGCCCATTTCGCGGCGGACGGTGGCGGAGATGTTTTTGAGGGCGAGGCGGCGCTGGAAGGCCTCGACGGTCTGGCGGGTGGGGGCGCTGAGGTTGCGCTCCTTCACGTCATTCAGGGGGATGAGGTTGACATGGCACTGGAGACCGCGCAGGCGCTTTGCCAGCTCGTCGGCGCACTTTGTGTCGCTGTTGACGTCCTTCACCAGCGCGTATTCGAAGATCACCCGGCGGCCGGTCTTTTCCACGTAATTTTTGCAGGCGGCAATGACCTGCTCGTAGGGGTAAGCGTTGGCCACGGGCATCAGCTTTTTGCGAATTTCGTCATTGGGCGCGTGGAGGGACAGGGACAGCGTCACCGGCAGGCCCTCCTCGGCGAAGTCATACATCCTCGGCACCAGGCCGCAGGTGGACAGGGAGACGTTCCGCAGGGAGATGTTCAGCCCCGCCGGGTCGTTGACCAGCTTCAGGAACTTCACCACGTTGTCGTAGTTGTCCAGCGGCTCGCCGGAGCCCATCAGCACGATGTTGTGGACGCGACGGGAGGGGTCCTCCTTTTGGATGTGCCGGTTCGCCGCCGCCACCTGGCCAAGAATTTCACCGGGCGTCAGATTGCGCACCCGGCCCTCCAAGGTCGAGGCGCAGAAGGCGCAGCCCATGCGGCAGCCCACCTGGGTGGAGACGCACAGCGTGTCGCCGTGGTGATAGCGCATCACCACGCCCTCGATGAGGTTGCCGTCGGGCAGGGCGTAGAGGAATTTCTCCGTCTCATCCAGCTTCGACTTGTAGCTTTCCATGATCGTCACCGGGTTCGCCACGGCAATTTCACTGAGCTTTGACCGCAGGGCGGCGGAGAGATTGGTCATCTCGTCGATGGCCGCGCCCCGGTTCAGCCACTCCCGTATCTGCTTTGCCCGGAATTTGCTCTCGCCCAGGGTGTCCGTGACGAAGGTGAGCAGTTCAACATCGTCCATGCCGAGAAGCTGTAGCCTGTCCATGTGTGTGGGTCCTTTCTGTTGGTGGGGGATGGGGGAACGGACTCCCTCAGTCACCTTCGGTGACAGCTCCCTCTAAGAGGGAGCCTTTTGGTCAGCCGTGTTCTCCAAAAGCCTCCCTCATAGAGGGAGGTGGCTCGGCGAAGCCGAGACGGAGGGAGTACGTTCTCCTGTCGCTGGGGGCGGGCGGCGAAACGCCGCCCCTACAGGGTTTGTGCGTTCCTATATCTCCTTCCTCACCATCCGGGCGATGAAGAAGCCCTCGAAATCCTCCCGGTCGGGGGAGAGGGTCAGCATACCGTCCACGAGCTGATTGCGAAGAAATTCGGGCAGCCAGTCCGCGCCGTTGTCCGGGGCGAACTCGGGGTGCTTTTTGAGGAAAGCGTTCACCACGTCCTCGTTTTCGGCGGGGAGGACGGTGCAGGTGGCGTAGATCAATTTGCCACCCACCTTGACCACCTGGGCGCAGGCCTCGAGGATTTCCCCTTGCAGCGGGGGCAGGCTGTCCAGATTTTCGGTATTTGTCCGGTATTTGATGTCGGGTTTTTCGGCGATGACGCCCAAACCGGAGCAGGGGGCGTCCACCAGCACGGCGTCCATGGTCAGTTTGATGCTTTCCATGGGCATCCGGGCGTCGTAGACCGTGGCGCGGACGTTGTCCAGCCCCAGCCGCGCCGCCGCGGCGCGGATCAGCGCCACCCGGTGGTCGTGGACATCCCAGGCGTAGACCCGGCCCGCGTTGTTCATGGCTTCGGCCATCAGCGCCGTCTTGCCGCCGGGGGCCGCGCAGGCGTCCAGTATCTGCATACCGCCTTTGGCCTGAACGGCTTGCGCCGCCAGCATGGCGCTCTGGCCCTGGATGGAATAGAGGCCCTGACGGTAGCCGTCGGTGTCGGCCAGATTGCCGCCGTTTTCGATGATGTAAGCGCCGTCGATGGCACCGGGATGATATTTTAATTCGTGGTCGTCAAGCCACTTTTCAAACCCGGCCTGATCGATCTTCAGACGGTTGTAGCGGATGGCCTGGCCCCGATTCGGGTGGGACTTCACAAAGCCCTCGGCCCGGTCCAGCCCGTAGGCGTCGATCAATCGCTCAGCGATGACCGGGGCCACGGAATACTGGACGGACAGCCACTGGACCGGCTCGGTCTCCCGGTCGGGCAGGGTCAGCTCCCCGGCGTCTCGGGCGCGGATGAGGTTGCGCAGCACGCCGTTCACCAGACCCGTCAGGCCCTCCCGGCGGGCGGCGCGGACCTGCTTGACCGCTTCGTCCACCGCCGCGTGGTCGGGCACGCCGCCCATGAACAGAAGCTGTGCCGCCGCAATGTGGAGGATGTCGTTGACCACCGGCTCGGGCTTGCCGTCCAGGAACTTGCCCAGCATGGTCTCGATGTAGAGCCGGTTTTCCACGGCGAAGTAGAACAGGCTGGCCGCGAATTTCCTGTCCTCCGGGGTGAGCTGCGCCCCCGTGAGCGCCTTGTCCAGCGCCTGGGCGGCATAGGCGTCGGCCCGCACCACGCCCTGGAGCGCCCGCAGCGCCACATCACGGGCCGAGGGGCCGGTCTCACGCCTGGGCATGGGCCGACGCTCTCCGGGCTTCGGCGCGGGGCGGCGGTTGTTGCCTTTATAATTTCCCCGCTGGCCGCCTCTGCCGGGGGTCCGGGGCTTCTTGTCTCTCGTATCGCTCATGAATCGGTGTCCTTTCGAAATGTGTCAACGGGTCGGCGGGCGGCAAAGGTTTCAAACAGGCTTTTCTGCTGTCATGCCGAAGCGCGTTCCCACGTCGATCTTCTTGCCTGCCAGATAGGCCTTGGGGGCCATGCGCTTGCCGCCGGGAGCCTGCATTTCGAGGATCTCCAGGGAGCCCTCGCCGCACTTGACGATCAGGCCGGTCTTGGGACCGGAGACGGTGACGACGCCGGGCTCGGCATCGGCGGCATCAGGAACGGGCTTTGCCAGATAGATTTTAAGCACTCCGCCGGGCATTTCCGTGTAAGCGCAGGGCCAGGGATTCAGGCCGCGGATCTGATGGGCGATGGTCTCGGCGCTGCGGGTCCAGTCGATTTGGCCCATGGCCTTGTTCAGCATGGGCTGATAGCTGGCCTTGCTCTCGTCCTGCTTGACGGGGGTGATTTTACCATCCAGATACTGGGGCAGCGCCTCGCCCAGCAGCTCGCCGCCGATTTGGGCCAGACGGGCGGTCAGCTCGCCGGCGGTCTCCAGCGCGCCGATGGGGGTGGCGCGGGAGATGAGCATGTCGCCGGTGTCGATGCCCACGTCGGTGAGCATCAGCGTGACGCCAGCCTCCTTCTCGCCGTTCAGTATGCACCAGTTGATGGGCGCGGAGCCGCGGTAGGCGGGCAACAGGGAAGCGTGGACGTTCACCGTGCCGCGCTTGGGGATGTCCAGCAGTTCCCTTGTGAGGATTTGACCGAAGGCGGCGGTGACCATCACGTCCGGGGCCAGCGCCTTCAACTGCGCCACACCCTCCGGGGTCTTGACCTTTTCAAACTGATAGACAGGAAGCCCCAGCTCCAGCGCCCTCTGCTTGACCGGGCAGGCGGTGAGCTTCTTGCCGCGGCCCGCGGGGCGGTCGGGCTGGGTGAACACCCCGACGATGTCAAAGCCCTTCTCATACAGCGCGTTCAGTGAGGGCACGGCGAAATCCGGGGTGCCCATGAATACGACCCGCGTCATTTGCCCTTCGCCTCCTGCCTGCGCTTCATTTCCTCGGTGGCGTCCTCGATCATCTTGTCCACGTAGAGTATGCCGTCCAGGTGGTCGATCTCGTGGCACAGGCAGACCGCCAGCATCTTCTCGCCGGTGATCTCAAAGGGCTTGCCGTTTCGGTCCTGGGCCTTTACCGTCACCTTTTCCGGACGGACCACCCGACCGGAGCGGCCGGGGACGGAGAGACAGCCCTCGATGACCGTGCACTCGCCCTCGCTGGAGACGATCTCCGGGTTGACCAGCTCCAGCACCTTGGGCTCCTCGCTCTGCTCGATGATGCCGAGATCGATGACCACGGCCCGCTTCAGCACGCCCACCTGGGGCGCGGCCAGGCCCACGCCGTCGCCGGCGCGCATGGTCTCCGCCATGTCGTCCAGCAGGATGGCCAGCCGCTCGTCGAATTTGTCCACCTTCCGCGCGTGCTTGCGCAGGATGGCATCCTTGTCAATTTCCATGATTGCGCGTATCGCCATATTGAATATCGGGGATTATGCCTCCCCGTCCCCTTCCTGTTCTTCCTCTTCCAGCTTGTCGGTGACGTCCTCGATCATCTTGTCCACGTAGAGTATGCCGTCCAGGTGGTCCAGCTCGTGGCAGAGGCAGCGGGCCAGCAGGCCGTCGCCCTCCACCTCGATGTGGCGGCCCTTCCGGTCCTGGGCGTGGACGCGCACCTTTTCGGGGCGTGCCACGGTGCAGCGGCGGCCGGGCACGGAGAGACAGCCCTCCACGTCCACGACCTCGCCCTCGGCCCACAGAATCTCCGGGTTCACCAGCTCGATGAGCCCCTCGCCCACGTCGATCACCACGCAGCGCTTCAGTATGCCCACCTGGGGCGCGGCCAGGCCCACGCCGTCCGCCTCGTACATGGTGTCCGCCATGTCGTCCAGCAGCACCGCCAGCCGCTTGTCAAATTTGTCCACGCGACGCGCGTGCTTGCGCAGTATGTCGTCCGTGCCCATTTCTACGATTTTGCGAATTGCCATTGATGTTCCATCCTTATTGTCTATATCGATAAACAGGGATTTGTCGGGGAGTTTGTGCGGGCCCACCTCATCCGCCCTCACGGGCACTTGACAAGGGCCTGCCGGCCCCATCTCACTGAAAACAGTCCACTGGACTGTTTTCCGGGCGTTCGATGCTCCTGGGCTGGGCTACCGGTAACCAAAAGCCTTCCCCTTGAGGGGAAGGTGCCCCGAAGGGGCGGATGAGGTGAACCCCCGTCTCCCCGATAAATTCCAATCTGTCAAATCATGTTCACCGGATTGACCTCCAGCTCCCCCTTCACTCCCTCCGGGGCCTCATCGGCGAGGGCGCGGAGGCGTTCGGCGAAGGCGTCGGCGTCGGCGCGGAAGTAGAGCTTTAAGTAGAGCTGCCAGCGGAACTCGCCGCGAAGCAGGGAGATGGGAGCCTCGGCGGCGCGGAGTTGCAATACATCCTCATGGAGGTCCTGCTCGGTCACCCAGGCGTCGAGGGCCTTTTCGGCGGCCTCAGCGGCGTTTCGGGCACTGTCCGACGATTTCGACGCAAACACCACCCGCATGATGACGGAGAATGGCGGGTACATCGCCAGCCGACGGCCCGCGGACTCGCGGGTGTAAAAGGCCCGGTAATCCTGGGCGGCGGCGCAGCGGATGCCGTAGTGCTCCGGCTCGTAGGTCTGAAGTATCACCTTACCCGGCAGGTCGGCGCGGCCCGCCCGGCCCGCCACCTGGGTGATGAGCTGGAAGGTGCGCTCCACGCTGCGGTAGTCAGGGAGGTTCAGCGTCATGTCCGCCGCCACCACGCCCACCAGCGTCACGTTGGGGAAGTCCAGTCCCTTGGCGATCATCTGCGTGCCCACGAGGACATTCGTCTCGCCCCGGCGGAAGGCGTCCAGTATCTGCTGGTGCGCGTCCTTGCGCTGGGTGGTGTCGATGTCCATGCGGGCCACGCGGGCCTTTGGGAACAGCCGCGCCACCTCGGCCTCCACCTTCTGGGTGCCTGCGCCGAAGTATTTGATGTAGACGCTGCCGCAGTTCGGGCACTTCTTCGGCGGGGCCATGGTGTTGCCGCAGTAGTGACATCGCAGGTTTTCCTCCGACTGGTGATAGGTCATGGACACGTCGCACTGGTCGCACTTCACCACATAGCCGCACTTGCGGCAGGATACGAAGGTGGAATGTCCCCGCCGGTTGATGAACAGCATGGCCTGATGGCCCCCGTCCAGGCAGGCTTGAAGCTCGATGGCCAGCCGCTCGGAGAATATGGAGCGGTTGCCCTTGTCGAACTCCCCCCGGAGATCCACGATCTCCACCTCCGGGAGGGGACGGTTCTTCACCCGCTGCCGAAGCTCGATGAGTTCCAGCCGGTTCTCCGGACGGACGCCGCGCTCGGTGCGCATGTAGGTGGCGATGGAGGGCGTGGCGCTGCCCAGCACCAGCACGGCCCCGTGGGTCTGCGCCCGCTTCCACGCGATTTCGCGGGCGTCGTAGCGGGGGCGGTGGTCGGACTGGTAGCTGCTCTCGTGCTCCTCGTCCACGATGATGCAGCCGATGTTTTGGATCGGCGCGAATATGGCGCTCCTCGCCCCGATGACCACCCGGGCCTCACCGGAGCGGATGCGCCGCCATTCGTCGAACCGCTCCCCCGGCGACAACGCCGAATGCAGCACCGCCGCGTCCGCGCCGAAGCGGCCGTGGAGCCAGGACACCATCTGCGGCGTCAGCGCGATCTCCGGGACCAGCACGATGGCCGTCCGCCCCAGGTGAAGCGCCTGACGGATTAAACGGATGTAGACCTCCGTCTTGCCGCTGCCCGTGACCCCGTGAAGCAGGAACCGTCCGCCGCCATCCAGCGCCGCCGTCAGCGTCTCCACGGCGCGGGCCTGGCCCGGCATCAATTCCGGGTCCACCGTCCGCCGCTCGTCCGCCAGCGCCGTGGGCGTGCGCCGCGTCTCCTGCGCGGAGATGACGACCGCGCCCTTCTTCTCCAGCGCCTTCAGCGCCGCGGAATCCAGCCCCGCCGTTTCCAGCGGGCCGGCTTTGAGCTGTTCGACGATTTCAAGCTGCTTCTTCGCCCGCGGATTGGACGCGATGAACTGCTCCAGGGCGTCCCCCTCCAGCGCCAGCGCCGCGTATCGCCGGGTCTTTTCCCGGACCCTGCCGCCGCGAAGCTCCGAGGGGATCATCAGCCGCAGGGCGTCCACCAGATTGCAGAGATAGCGGTCGTGCATCCAGTCCGCCAGTTCCATCAATTCGGGCAGCACCACCGGCTCGTGACGGGCCAATTTGGTTATTGGCTTCACGCGGGACGGGTCGAGGGAACACTGGTCTTTTATGCCGACGACGAAGCCGTCCAGCGTCCTCGGCCCGAAGGGCACCGTCACCAGCATACCGGGGGTCAGCGCCATGCCTTCGGGGACGGCATAGCTGAACCGCTTGTCCACCGCCTCGGCGGAGAGGTCAACGATCACTTCGGCGTACATAGCATTTGAGCGCAGGTGCGCGGTCGGTTGGAAAATTGGAAGTTGTCGGGGTGACGACTCCCTCAGTCACGCTTCGCGTGACAGCTCCCTCTGAGAGGGAGCCTTTTGGAAGGCGTCCTAAGGCTCCCTCTCAGAGGGAGCTGTCGCCGAAGGCGACTGAGGGAGTCTTCCTCCCCTACAAATACCTTCGTTTATGCAGACACATCACATCAGCCCCGCCACCCGGTCCAGTATGGCATCGGCGGTCTGGCGCTTGGTCATCAGGGGGTATTCGGTGACGTGGGTGCGGGTGATGAGGGTGACGGCGTTGGTATCGACGCCGAAGCCGGCGTCCTTGCGGGAGACGTCATTGGCGACGATGAGGTCGGCATTCTTCCGGTCCAGCTTGCCCTTGGCGTTGTCCAGCAGATTGTCGGTCTCGGCGGCGAAGGCCACCAGTATCTGTCCGGGGCGCTTGCGGCAGCCCAGCTCGGCGGCGATGTCGGTGGTGTTTTTGAGGGCCAGCGTCATGCCCTCGCCGGTCTTTTTGATCTTCAGCTCGGCGAAGGTGGCGGGGGTGAAGTCAGCGGGGGCGGCGGCCTGGATGATCACGTCCGCCCACCGGCTGTTGGACAGCACCGCCCCGCAGAGCTCGGCGCTGGATTCCACGTCCACCACTGCCAATCCGCTGGGCCTCGCCAGACTGACCGGCCCGGAGACCAGCACCACCTCGGCGCCCCGGTCCCGCGCCGCCTCGGCGATGGCGTAGCCCATCTTGCCGGAGGAGCGGTTGGTGATGTAGCGCACCGGGTCGATGCGCTCCACCGTGGGCCCGGCGGTGACCAGCACCCGGACGTCCTGAAAATCACGGCGGGGGTTCAATATCGCGTTGATGGCCTCCACGATGGCGGCGGGCTCGGACATGCGGCCCACGTCGTCATCCCCGCAGGCCAGCCGCCCGGACTCCGGGCCGACGAAGCGCACGCCCCGCCCTCTCAGCGTCTCCAGATTCGCCTGTGTGGCGGGATGGCGGTACATGTTGGCGTTCATCGCCGGGGCCACCAGCAGCGGGCAGGTCATGGCCAGCGCCGTGGTGGACAGCAGGTCGTCCGCCAGCCCCCAGGCCAGCTTGGCGATCATATTGGCCGTGGCGGGGGCCACGACGAACAGGTCCGCCCACTTCGCCAGGGCGATGTGCTCCATGCCATCCCGGGGGGCGAAGGTGTCCACATGGGCGGGATTGCCGCTCAGCGCCTCGAAGGACAGCGGCGGCACGAATTTGCAGGCGTGCTCCGTCAGCACCACCCGCACCTCGGCCCTCTGCTTTTTAAGCCTGCTCACCAGATCGCAGGCCTTGTAGGCCGCGATGCCCCCGGTGACGCCCAACACGATCCGCTTGCCTGCAAGCATGGATATGCACCCTTTCGGAATTGAGAATTGAAAATGGAAAATTGATAATTGAGGGCGACGGGAGGCACGGCGATGAACATCGCACAAGCCCTTGTAGGGGCGGCGTTTCGCCGCCCGCTCCCCGCGGAATGCGACAGCTCGCACCCGGCTGGAGAAGAAATGTCAACCCCGATTTTAGCACAACAAGCGAAAGCCGATCTGTGCAATCGGGTTTCGCCCTGCTGTGCGGTATTGAATTGTTGGGATGTCGATAAACAGGGATTTGTGGGGGTGTTTGTTCGAGGCCACCTCATCCGCCCTCACGGGCACTTGACAAGGGCCTGCCGGCCCCATCTCACTGAAAACAGTCCACTGGACTGTTTTCCAAAAGCCTTCCCCTTGAGGGGAAGGTGCCCCGAAGGGGCGGATGAGGTGACCTACCCGCTCACCCCTACAAATTCCAATTTACCGAAATATCAGATCTCGGTGTCCTCCGCGTCCTCGCCGCGGGAATAGGTGATCAGCCGGCGGTTGATCTCCTCGATGGCGATGGTCAGGGGCTTGGTTTCCTTGGTGTCGATCAGCGGCAGGCTGCCGCCGATGAGCTCGCGGGCGCGCTTGGACGCCTCCACCGCCAGCGTGTAGCGGCAATCGACCTTTTCAAGCAGTTCGCCGATGGGGGGTTCGGTCATCATGGTGCAAATACCTCCTGATTTAAGCGTTGAGGGATTCATTCAGATCATCGAGGAAGGCCCGGTTGCGGTCCAGCGTCCGGCGCTGGGCGGTGATGATGGCGTAGACCTCGTCCGCCGCCACCTCAAGGGCGTCGGGGCGCACCGACCAGTCCTCGTGGATGATGATGTAGTGATATTTATAGGCCGTGGCGCATTCCTTTGCCACGTTGTTCAGCCGCACGCGGATGGATTCCTCCGTCTCGGTGCCGCGGTGCCGCAGCCGCGCCTCCAGGTTTTCCCGGCTGGGTGGACAGACGAATATGCCCGTCACCGTGGGGTCCTGGGCCATGGCCTGGAGACAGCCCTGGACGTCGATCTCGAGGATCAGGTCGTGCCCGGCGTCAAGCTGCTTCCGCACGACCTCCTTCAAGGTGCCGTAGCGGTTCTGGTGGACGTGGGCCCACTCATAAAAGGCGTCCTGAGCCACCAGTTCATCGAAGCGTTCCTCGGTCACGAAGTGATAGCTCACCCCGTCGATCTCCCCCGGCCGGGGCTGCCGCGTGGTGCAGGACACCGACAGCGACACGTCGGGATGGCGCTTTAGGAGCATTTTCACGATTTCAGACTTGCCCACGCCCGCGGGCCCGGAGATGACGAACAGCCTGCCACGATTTGCCATAGGAAATTTCCCCTTTATTCATATGTATGTATAAATCACGTGACTATTCAGCGTCCTGACAAATCGGAATTTGGCGGGGAGTCAAACCAACCTTGTAGGGGCGCCGTTTCGGCGCCCGCTCCTAACGAAACACATCGTCCTACCCGGCGGGCGGCGCAACGCCGCCCCCTACAGGAGAGCGGATAACTCCTCGACAAATCCCCATTTACAGGGCTGAATAGCTGCCAAATCACTCTACATTCTGAAGCTGTTCCCGCAGCTTCTCGATCTCCGCCTTCATGTCAACCGTCAGGCGGGTGATGGGGATGTCCTGGGACTTGGAGGAGATGGTGTTGGTCTCCCGGTTCAGCTCCTGGACCAGGAAGTCCAGACGGCGGCCGATGGGCTTTTCGTCCTCGAAGAGCTTGCGCAATGCCTCCACATGGCTGCCCAGGCGGACGATCTCCTCGTCGATGGCGCTGCGGTCGGCCATGACGGCGACCTCGGTCAGCAGGCGCGTCTCGTCCATCTGCTGGCCGATCAGCTCATCAACGGCGGCTTTCAGCCGGTTCCGGTATTCCTCCACGGTCTGGGGATAGCGGGCCTTGATTTCGCCGGTCATCCGCTCGATTTCATCCACATGGGCCGAAAGGTCCCGCTTCATGGCCTCGCCCTCCCGGCGGCGCATGTCCACGAGCTGGTCCAGCGCCGCGTTCAGCGTCTCCACCATCAGCGCGGTCACGGCTTCCTGGTCCTCCTCGGCCTCCGTCACCGTCAGCACGTCCGGCAGCTTCGCGATGGCCATCAGGCTCCGGTCGTCCTTGAGTCCCGCCTCCGAAACCGTGCCCAGCGCGCGGGCGTAGGCGTCGTAGAGCGCCCGGTCCACGTTCACCGTCCGGGCGTCCGAGCGCAGGTTTTTGTAGGTGGCGAACACGTCCACATGCCCCCGGCTCAGCCGCGCCCCGATGGCCTTGCGGGCCGCTTCCTCAGCGAACATCAGGTTTCTGGGCATACGAAAGGCCAGGTCCAGAAACCTGTGGTTGACGCTCTTCAATTCTATCGTCAATTGCCGCCCGTCGATCTCCCGAAAGGCGCGGCCATAGCCCGTCATGCTCAGCATAACCCCGATATCCTCCCCCAAAAGTCACTTACCCCTTTTATTATAACACATCCCGCTTCTTTTGCCTATGCGGTAGCAGAAAATTAAAGTTGAAAGGGAACGATTCAGTCTGTTCTGGTAAATTGGAATTTGTCGGGGAGACGGGGGTTCACCTCATCCGGCGCTTCGGTGCCGCGCCTCAAATCTTCGATTTGAGCCGTGGCAGTCTGGCCTTTGGC
>CACZXF010000052.1 GCA_902785105.1 uncultured Eubacteriales bacterium
AGGAGGGAGGCGTGCCGGGGCACGTTGACCGACGACAACGCAGCGATGGCGGATTCAGACAAGCAGAATGTATGAATAATTTATGCACAGTTCCTAAGCATCCCGACCGCACACAAGGGAGGAAAACGCCATGCTTTTGACCGGGGCGCGAATCCTGATGGAATGTCTGGTGGAGCAGGGGGTGGACACGGTTTTTGGCTATCCCGGCGGCACGATACTGGACGTGTACGACGCGCTGCTGGACTATCCCTCCATCCACCATTACCTGACCGCCCACGAGCAGGGGGCCTGCCACGCGGCGGACGGCTATGCCCGGTCCACCGGCGCGGTGGGGGTGTGCTTTGCCACCTCGGGGCCGGGGGCCACGAATCTGGTGACGGGCATCGCCACGGCCTACATGGATTCCTCGCCGGTGGTCTGCATTACCTGCAATGTGGAGCTGAAGCTGCTGGGCAAGGATTCCTTCCAGGAGGTGGACATCACCGGCGTCACCATGCCCATCACCAAGTGCAACTATCTGGTGCGCCGGGTGGAGGACCTGGCGGACACCGTGCGGGAGGCCTTCGCCATCGCCCGTTCGGGCCGTCCGGGGCCGGTGCTCATCGACATCGCAAAAAATGTTGCCGAGGAATCTACCGATTACACCCCGCTGTCCCGCTACGAGCATGGCTCCAGCGGCCACCTTGCCCAGATCATCAAGCGCTCCTCCCAGAATTTCCGGGCCCCGGAACCGGACCATGAGGACATCGACAAGCTGGCCGACATGATCCGCGCCGCCAAGCGCCCGCTGCTCATCTGCGGCGGCGGCGTGGTGCGCAGCCGGGCCAACTGGGAGTTTGAGGAGTTCGCCAACCGCATCGACGCTCCCGTGGGCATCACCGTCATGGGCGCGGGCGGTTTCCGCGGGCTGAACAAGCTGGCCACCGGTCTCGTCGGGATGCACGGCAGTCAGGCCAGCAACCGGGCCGTGGACGCCTGCGACCTGCTGATTGCCGTGGGCTGCCGCTTCTCCGACAGGGTGGCGCTGAATCCGTCCACCTTCGCCCGGAATGCGAAGGTGGTCCAGATCGACATCGACCGTTCCGAGATCAACAAGAACGTCGAAACTGCCCACCACATCATCGGCGATGCGCGGCGGGTCCTTCAACTGCTGAACAGCCGCATGGAGCAGCTTGACCACAGGGAATGGAAGGACTACGTGTTCTCCTTCAAGACCCAGACCGAATACGACGAGGCGAAGGACCGCATGACCCCGGTGCAGATCCTGGACGCCATCGCCCGGATCGTGCCGCGGGACACAGTGTACGTCACCGACGTGGGCCAGCACCAGATGTGGGCCATACAGCATTTGCACTTTGAGTATTCCGGCCAGCTCGTCACCTCCGGCGGCTTCGGCACCATGGGCTTCGGCCTGGGCGCGGCCATCGGGGCGCAGGTGGGCAACCCCAACAAGGTCATCATCCACATCACCGGCGATGGCAGCTTCCGCATGAACCTGAACGAGCTGTCCACGGTAGAGCATTACGGCCTGCCCGTCATCTCCGTCATCTTCAACAACGGCGCGCTGGGCATGGTCCGCCA
The DNA here is from genome assembly GCA_902785105.1 of uncultured Eubacteriales bacterium. GTDB lineage: Bacteria > Bacillota > Clostridia > Christensenellales > Aristaeellaceae > UBA2862. Next base: position 1,582 of record CACZXF010000052.1, read on the forward strand.
GTGGCAGACGCTGACCTGCGGGGGACGCTATTCCCAGACCACGCTGGACCGGGGGCCGGACTTCGTGAAGCTGGCCGACGCCTTCGGCCTGGAGGGGTGCCGGGTGACCAATGTCCGTGACTTCGAGGCGGCATTGCGGAAGGCGCTGGTCCACGGCCACGCCGCCGTCATCGAGTGCGCCATCTCCATCGACGAGATGGTCAGACCGATGGTGCATGGCGGGGGACACATTACCGAATTTATGGTGGATTGAGACAAATGGAAAATGAAGAATGCTTTTGTTGGCGGGCAAGACGTCATTGTCCATTATCTATTTTCCGTTCTCCATTATCATAGCAGGAGGGAGCGCACGGCATGAACAACGCGATCACCCGCCACACTCTGGCGGTGCTGGTGGACAACGAGGCGGGCGTGCTGTCCCGCGTGGCCCGGCTGTTCTCCGGCAAGGGCTATAACATCGAATCCCTGGCGGTGGGTGCTACCCACGACCCCGCCGTGTCCCGCATGACCATAGAGATGCTGACCGATGAGAAGCAGGCCCGGCTCATCTGCAATCAATTGAGGAAGCTCATCTGCGTCCATTCCGTCAAGCGGCTGTCGATGGAGCGGGCCATACGGCGGGAGCTGGTGCTCATCAAGGTCTCCGCGCCCAACCGGCAGGATAGAAGCGAGATCATGCAGATCGCCAACATCTTCCGCGCTTCCATCATCGACGTCTCCACCGAGACCATCACCCTGGCCGTCATCGGCGATGACAGCAAGGCCGAGGCCCTCCAGAAGCTGCTGGGCGAGTTTGGCATATTGGAGCTGGTCCGCACCGGCACCGTCGCCTTGGAGCGCGGCCGCTACACCATCGACGAGCAGACCAAGGAGAAGGGCGAGTTCGATTACGGGAAGAATGTACTTTGATAAACAGGGATCTGTCGGAATGTTTGTTCGGGGTCACCTCATCCACCCCTTCGGGGCACCTTCCCCTCAAGGGGAAGGCTTTTGGGTAACGGTAACCCAGCCCCAGCCTTCCCCTTGGGGCCTGAGCGCCCGGAAAACAGCACAGTGTGCTGTTTTCAGCGAAGGCGGGCCGGCAGGCCCCTGGGCCGGAAGGTGCCCGTGAGGGCGGATGAGGTGGATTCCCGCTCACCCCGTCAATTCCCTATTTATAAACATCACAAGGGGGAAATTACAATGGACAAACGCGAACGCCTCGGCAGTCGGCTGGGGTTCATCATGCTTTCGGCGGGCTGTGCCATCGGGTGCGGCAACGTGTGGAAGTTTCCGTGGATGTGCGGCCAGTTTGGCGGCGGCAGTTTCATGCTGGTGTACCTGCTGTGCCTGCTGGTGCTGGGCCTGCCGGTGCTGGTGATGGAGTTCTCCGTGGGACGCGCGGCGCAGGTCAGCCCGGTGAAGATGTATCAGAAGCTGAGCAAGCCGGGGACGCCCTGGGGACTCTGGGGCTATGTCTCCCTGATCGGCAACATTTCGCTGATGGCCTTCTACTGCGTGGTCACCGGCTGGATCATCTGCTATTTCTGCAAGTTCGCCATCGGCGACACCGCCTCGCTGGGCTTCGGCAGCATGATCACCAATCCCGGCCTCAACGTGGGCTTTTTGCTGGTGACGGTGGCGGCGGCCTTCGCCGTGCTGAGCTTCAACCTGCAAAACGGCCTGGAGCGCGTCACCAAGTTCATGATGTGCGGCCTGCTGGCGCTGCTGCTGGTATTGGCGTTCCGCAGCCTGACGCTGCCTGGGGCGAAGGAGGGTCTGGCCTTCTATCTGATCCCCGATTTCGGCAAGATCAACGGCTCCGTGGTCGTCGGCGCGATGAATCAGGCGTTCTTCACGCTGTCGGTGGGCATCGGCAGCATGGCCATCTTCGGCTCCTACATCGACAAGGAGCGCTCCCTGATGGGCGAGACCGTCCACGTCATCGTGCTGGACACCTTCGTGGCCGTCGTCGCGGGCCTCATCATGTTCCCCGCCTGCTTCTCCTACGGCCTCGAGGTCAACGCCGGCCCCAGTCTGCTCTTTGACACCATGGCGACGGTCTTCAACAACATGGCTGGCGGTCGCTGGTGGGGCGCCATCTTCTTCCTGTTCATGGTGTTCGCCGCCATGTCCACGGTGTTGGGCGTCTGCGAAAACATACTCGCCATGGTCCGCGAGCTGACCGGCTGGAGCCGCCCCAAGGGCAGCCTCATTTGCGGCATCGGCATCTTCCTGCTGGGCCTGACCACCGCCCTGGGCTTCTCCGTGCTGCCCTTCCAGCCCTTCGCCGAGGGTTCGACCTTCCTGGATTTCTGGGATTTCATCGTCTCCACCAACATACTGCCCCTGGGCTCCCTGGTGCTGGCCCTGTTCTGCTGCAACCGCTTCGGCTGGGGCTGGGATCACTTCTTCAAGGAGGCCAACGCCGGCAAGGGTCTGAAGGTCCAGTCCTGGATGAAGCCCCTCTTCCAGTGGGTGGTCCCCGTGGTGATCGTATTCATCTATGTCTATGGACTGGTGACGTTCCCCTGGCATTAACAAAAATCGAGACAGTTAACATATCCTAACAAATCCCCCTCCGGGGGATTTCTTATTATATGGGTCAATTTTCCGCATGGAAACTATTGACTTCTTAATTATAAATTTACGTTTTCTTTTTGCGGAAATCCGCCCACAGGGCTTTTCAATGACAGGTATTTTTGATAAAATATATCATAGTGGCGCAGAGATGAAGAGCATGCCGCAATGTGTGCAGAGGCACGTTACCTCTGCCTGCTTTGTGTTGCTCAGATGCTGTGCCTTTTTTGTACCCTGATTTCCGGGATGCGCCATCGGAACTGGCCGGGGCGTGAGACGGGTATCATACGCAAAACCACCATGAACAGGAGGAAGATCATAATGGAATATCGCATTGAACGGGACTCCATGGGCGAGATGCAGGTACCGGCCGATCGCTACTGGGCGGCTCAGACCCAGCGCAGCTACCAGAACTTCAAGATCGGCGGCGAGGTCATGCCCCGTGAGATCACCCACGCCTTCGGCATCCTGAAGAAGGCGGCGGCCATCGCCAACAACCGCATCAAGCCCGACCGCATGGACGACAAGAAGCTGAAGGCCATCTCCGCGGCCTGCGACGAGGTCATCGCGGGCAAGCTGAACGATCATTTCCCGCTGGTGGTCTGGCAGACCGGCTCCGGCACCCAGTCCAACATGAACGCCAACGAGGTCATTGCCAACCGCGGCAACGAGATCGCCGGCGAAAAGCTGCTCCATCCCAACGACCATGTGAACATGTCCCAGTCCTCCAACGACACCTTCCCCACGGCCATGCACATCGCCGCGGTCATGAGCATCGAGGACCAGCTCATCCCCGTGATGGAGATGTTCATCGCCACCCTAAAGCGCCTGGAGGAGGAGAACAAGGACTTTGTGAAGTCCGGTCGCACCCATCTGCAGGACGCCGTGCCGATCCGCTTCTCCCAGGAGATCAGCGGCTGGCGCAACATGATCGAGAAGCCCCTGGCCCAGCTCAAGCTGGCGCTGCCGGGCCTCAAGGAGCTGGCCCTGGGCGGCACCGCCGTGGGCACCGGGCTGAACGCCCCCAAGGGCTTCGACGTCGAGGTCGCCAAGGCCGTCAGCGAGCTGACCGGCAAGGCCTTCGTCACCGCCGAGAACAAGTTCCACGCCCTGACCTCCAAGGATGACCTGGTATTCGCCCACGGCGCCCTGAAGGCCCTGGCCGCGAACCTGATGAAGATCGCCAACGACGTCCGCTGGCTGGCCTCCGGCCCCCGCTGCGGCCTGGGCGAGATCTTCATCCCCGAGAACGAGCCCGGCAGCTCCATCATGCCCGGCAAGGTGAATCCCACCCAGTGCGAATCCATGACCATGGTGGCCGTGCAGGTGATGGCCAACGACGTGGCCGTGGGCATGGCGGCTTCCCAGGGCAACTTCGAGCTGAATGTGTTCATGCCCGTGCTGATCTATAACTTCCTCCAGTCCGTGCGCCTGCTGGCCGACGGCATGCGCTCCTTCCACGACAACTGCGTCTCCGGCATCACCGCCAACCGCGAGAAGATGCGCCACAACCTCTACAACAGCCTGATGCTGGTCACCGCCCTCAACCCCTATATCGGCTACGACAACGCCGCCAAGACCGCCAAGCTGGCCCACAAGGAGAACATTTCGCTGAAAGAGGCCTGCGTGAAGCTGGGCTTCCTCACCGAAGAAAAGTTCGACGAAGTATTCCACCCCGAAGAAATGGCGTAAGGAGTGGGGAGCGGGAAGTTCAAGCATTGGTGATAACCGTTAAACCTGTTGCTAAAACAGGAATGAATTGATCAAATGAGCGACGATGCCTGTAGGGGCGGCGTTTCGCCGCCCGCCCGGAGGGGGATACAACATGCGCGAGACAAACGCCTAACGGTACCTCCACGGAGCTGATTGAAACAGGAAATTATCGTTTTAATAAGGTTGTTTGCCTGTAGGGGCGGCGTTTCGCCGCCCGCCCGGAAGTACGATACGCCATCTGCGGGGCGGGTGCCGAAACGGCGCCCCTACAGGGGAACGGTTCTGAGCCATTCCAACTCCCCACTCCCAACTTCCACCTCCCAACTGAATCATTGCGAGGTAATGTTTATATGACTTATTCCTATTATCCCGGTTGCACGCTCAAGACCAAGGCGAAGGACCTGGACCGCTACGGTCGTCTTTCCGCCGAGGCGCTGGGCGTCACCCTGGAAGAGATCGAAAACTGGCAGTGCTGCGGGGCAGTCTATCCCCAGGCTTCTGACGAGATCGCCACGAAGCTGTCCGCCATCCGCGCGCTGGACGCGGCCAAGGGGAAGGGACAGAAGCTGCTGACCCTCTGCTCGGCCTGTCATCACGTCATCAAGCGCGTGAACCACGACATGCAGACCGACGACAACCTGCGGCTGAAGGCCAACAACTATTTGAAGCTAGATGAGCCCTACCTGGGCGAGGCCGAGGTGGTCCACTATCTGGAGATGCTCCGGGACGAGGTCGGCTTTGACAACATCAAGAAGGCCGTCAAGAACCCGCTGAAGGGCGTGAAGATCGCCGCCTATTACGGCTGTCTGCTGCTGCGGCCCTCCGGCGTGATGGCCTTTGACAATCCCGAGTGTCCCACCATCATAGAGGACTTCATCAAGGCCATCGGCGCGACCCCGGTGATCTACTCCCAGCGCAACGAGTGCTGCGGCGGCTATATCTCCTTAGAGGACAAGCCCCAGGCCCAGAAGCGCGTGGACGCCATCGTGAAGTCCGCCATGGACGCGGGAGCGGAGATGATCATCACCGCCTGCCCGCTGTGCATGTACAATCTGGACGCCAACGCCACCGAGCACAGGCTCCCCGTGAAGTACTTCACCGAGCTGCTCTATCAGGCACTGGGAATTGAAGAAGAAAAGGAGGGGGCCTGATGTCGAACAACATCACCACTGAGGACATCCTCCGGATCAGCGGCGTCGATACCCGCAAGTGCATGTTCTGCGGCAAGTGCTCCGGCACCTGTCCCGCCTTTGATGAGATGGAATACCATCCCCATCAGTTTGTCTATATGGTCCAGTGGGGCATGATCGACAAGCTGATGGAGAGCAAGTCCATCTACAAGTGCCTCACCTGCTTCGCCTGTCTGGAGCGCTGCCCCCGCAACGTGCAGCCCGCGAAGCTCATCGAGGCGGTGCGCCAGGCGGTCATCCGCCAGCAGGGCATGAACCACATGACGGAAAACGACATTCCCGGACTGCTGGAAGACAAGCTCCCCCAGCAGGCCATCGTCTCCGCCATGCGCAAATATAAGAAGTAAGGAGGGCGACGCGACATGCAGAAAATTGGCGTATTTGTGTGCTGGTGCGGCAGCAACATTGCCGCGACCGTGGACGTGAAGGCCGTTGCCAACGCGATGCGTTCGGAACCGGGCGTCGTCTTCAGCACCGACTATCAGTATATGTGCTCCGAAAACGGGCAGAACCTCATCAAGGACGCCATCCGGGATTACAAGCTGGACGGCATCGTGGTCTGCTCCTGCTCGCCCAGGATGCACGAGGCGACCTTCCGCAAGACCGCCATGGCGGCGGGGCTGAACCCCTATATGGTGGAGATCGCCAACATCCGCGAGCAGTGCTCCTGGATTCATAAAGATATGCCCGAGGGCACCGAAAAGGCCATGGTGCTGGCCCGGGCCGCCATCGCCAAGGTGAAGAAGAACGCCCCGCTGACCGCAGGCACCAGCCCGGTCACCAAGCGGGCGCTGGTCATCGGCGGCGGCATCGCCGGCATCCAGACCGCGCTGGACGTGGCCGACGCCGGGTATGAGGTGGACATCGTCGAAAAGTCCCCCACCATCGGCGGCCGCATGGCTCAGCTCGACAAGACCTTCCCGACCCTGGACTGCGCCGCCTGCATCCTCACCCCGAAGATGGTGGAGGCTAACCAGCACGAGAAGATCAACCTCATCACCTATTCCGAACTGGAGAACGTCTCCGGCTTCGTGGGCAACTTCACCGCCCGCATCCGCAAGAAGGCCCGCCACGTCGATGAAAAGAAGTGCACCGGCTGCGGCGTCTGCACGGAGAAATGCCCCTCCCGCAAGGGTCTCAATGAGTTCAACATGGGTCTGAACACCCGTGGCGCCATCTATATCCCCTTCGCCCAGGCCATCCCGAACCTGGCGGTCATCGACACCTCCAACTGCATCCACTTTAAGACCGGCAAGTGCGGCATCTGCGAAAAGAACTGCTCCGCCGGGGCCATCAAGTTCGATCAGGAGGACGAGATCATCGAGCGCAAGTATGGCGCGATCGTGGTCGCCACCGGCTTCAAGCCCATCGACGCCAGCTACTTCGACGAGTATGCCTACACCCAGTCCAAGGATGTGGTGACCTCCCTGGAGTTCGAGCGCCTGATGAACGCCGCCGGCCCCTCCAAGGGCGTGCTGGTCCGCCCCTCCGACGGCGAGCATCCCCACGACATCACGTTCATACAGTGCGTGGGTTCCCGCTGTTCCCACGACGCCACCAAGGGCAAGGAATACTGCTCCAAGATCTGCTGCATGTACACCGCCAAGCACGCCATGCTGGTGCGGGAGAAGTACCCCGATGTCAATGTTCATGTGTTCTACATCGACGTCCGCACCCCCGGCAAGAACTTCGATGAGTTCTACCGCAGGGCCGTGGAGCAGTACGATGTGGACTACATCAAGGGCATGGTGGGCAAGGTGACCGTGGAGGGCAAGAAGCTCCACGTCCAGGGCAGCAGCCTTTTGTCCAACGATCAGCTCCACATCTATTCCGACATGGTGGTGCTGGCCACGGCCATCGAGCCCGACCCCACCGCCCGCTCCATCGGCACCATGCTGACCGCCTCCATGGACACCAACGATTTCTTCACCGAGGCCCATCCCAAGCTGCGCCCGGTGGAAAGCCCCACCGCCGGCATATTCCTCTCCGGCGTGTGCCAGGGCCCCAAGGACATCCCCGAAACCGTCGCCCAGGCCGGCGCGGCGGCCAGCAAGGTCATCGGCCTGCTCTCGAAGAACGAGCTGGTGGGCAATCCCTGCGTGGCCCACGCCAACGAGCTGCTGTGCAACGGCTGCTCCCAGTGCGAGCGGGTCTGCCCCTACGGCGCCATCACCTATGTGGAGAAGGAGGTCCGCGGGCCTGAGTTTAGGGGCGTTAAGCGCGTCGCCCAGGTCAACGAGGCCGTCTGCCAGGGCTGCGGCGCGTGCACCGTCACCTGCCCCTCCACGGCCATGGACCTGAAGGGCTTCTCGAACAACCAGATCATTGCGGAGGTGGACGCCATATGCCGGTAAATACTGAATGGAAACCGAAAATCGTCGCCTTCTGCTGCAACTGGTGCAGCTACGCGGGCGCTGACCTGGCCGGCTCTTCCCGCCTGGCCTATCCCGCCGATGTGAAGATCATCCGCATCCCCTGCTCCTGCCGCCTGAACCCGCTGTTCATCCTGCGGGCCTTCCAGCGGGGCGCGGACGGCGTGATCCTCTGCGGCTGCCATCCCGGCGACTGCCACTATTCCACCGGCAACTATTACGCCCGCCGCCGCATGACGCTGCTGTTCTCCATGCTGAATTACCTCGGCATCGACAGCCGCCGCACCCGCGTGGAGTGGGTCTCCGCCGCCGAGGGCGCAAAATTCGCCGCCACGATGAACGATTTCGCAAAGACCATCACCGAGCTGGGTGAGAACGTTAAATTGGGGGATCTGCGATGCAAAGAGAATTGATTGAACGCCTCAACGCCCTCATCGGCGAAGGCGTGGGAAAACGGGTGCTCGGCTGGAAGCGTGGAGAATTCTTCTACGACACCGAGCCTGCGATCCTTGCCGCGGATCAATTGGATGAGCTGGTCTACGATTCCTTCTGCGGCCCGAACCTTTCCAAGTACCTCATTCAGGAAATGCCCAAGCTGGGCGAGGGCGAGAAGATCATCGCCCTCATCAAGCCCTGCGACAGCTATTCCTTCAACCAGCTCTGCACCGAGCATAGGATCAACAAGGACAAGGTCTACGTCATCGGCGTGGGCTGCAAGGGCAAGATCGACGTCGATAAAATTCGCGCCAGGGGCATCACCGGCATCACTGGCATTGACGTGGACGGCGACGCCCTGACCGTCCACACCCTCTACGGCGACGAGCAGGTGAACCGCAAGGAAGTCCTGCTGAACAAGTGCCTGTCCTGCAAGGGCAAGGAGCACAGGGTGTTCGACGAGCAGATCGGAGAATCCGAGGAGACCTCTACTGGCGACGACCGCTTCGACATGGTGAAGAAGTTAGAGGCGATGTCCGCCGAGGAGCGCTTCGCCTTCTGGCGCGGCGAGCTTTCCAAGTGCATCCGTTGCAACGCCTGCCGGAACGTCTGCCCCGCCTGCTCCTGCGTGAAGTGCGTGTTCGACAACCCGAACACCGGCGTCCAGAACAAGGCCGCTGCGGACGACTTTGAGGAGAACCTCTTCCACATCATCCGCGCCTTCCACGTGGCCGGGCGCTGCACCGACTGCGGCGAGTGCTCCCGCGTATGTCCCCAGGGCATACCGTTGCACCTGCTCAACCGGAAATTCATCTCCGATATCGACGAGCTTTACGGCGAATATCAGGCGGGCGAGGAAGTGGGCCAGCGCCACCCGGTGATCAACTACACCCAGGGCGACTGCGAACCCTCCATCGTCCACGAAAGGGGGAGCAACGCATGAAGATGCTGAAACTGGCAAACCTCGGCGGCTGGCTCTCCGCCATCAATGAGACTCAGCGGGTGTACCTGCCCATCGAGGCCGCCGATCAGGTGAACTATGGCGTCTGGACGCCCGACAGCGTGGTCCGGCTGGACGCGCTGCGCACCGTCAAGTCCGCCAAGGACGCCTTCTTCCCCCAGGTGGAGAACATGATGAACTTCAAGACCGAGGGCAAGAACGTCTCCGTTGAGATGATCGACCCCAAGGTGGAAAATTTCGTCGTGCTGGGCGTGCGGGCCTGCGACGCGAAGAGCTTTGAAATTCTGGACCGCGTGTTCCTGTCCGACCCCTATGACCCCTTCTACGCCGCCCGCCGGGAGCATTCTACCGTGGTGACCCTGGCCTGCGGACGCCCCGATGAAAACTGCTTCTGCGTCAACTTCGGCATCGACCCCGCCGACCCCAAGGGCGACGCCACGATGTGGATCGTTGACGACACTATTTACCTCCGCGCCAGTACCGAGAAGGGCGAGGCGCTGGTGAAGGACCTTGAAGATGCTGATACCGCTCCGGTCGAGGCCCAGCAGGCCAAGACCCGCGAAATTTGCGAGAAGCTGCCCTTCGGCAAGCTGAACCTCAAGGGCTTCGACGGCGACCACCTGATGGAGAAGTTCAACAACCCCAAGTGGGCGGAGCTCTCCCGGGCGTGCCTGGGCTGCGGCACCTGCACCTTCGTCTGCCCCACCTGCCAGTGCTACGACATCCGGGACTTCGATACCGGCAACGGCGTCCAGCGCTATCGCTGCTGGGACAGCTGCATGTATTCCGACTTCACCCTGATGGCCCACGGCACCAACCGCCCCACCCAGGTGGAGCGCTTCCGCCAGCGGTTCATGCACAAGCTGGTCTACTTCCCCTCCAACAACGAGGGCATGTACTCCTGCGTGGGCTGTGGCCGGTGCCTCGCCAAGTGCCCGCAGAATCTGAATATCGTCAAGGTCATCAAGGCGCTGGGAGGTGACGAGGCATGAGGACCGACAACCTGATCCCGATGATCGGCGTCGTGACCGAGATTCGCAGGGATACCCCCGACATCAAGACCTTCCGGGTGGAAAAGCCCGAGGGCGGCAAGTGCTTCGAGCACATGCCCGGCCAGTGCGCCATGCTGTCCATCCCCGGCGTGGGCGAGGCGATGTTCTCCATCACCTCCTCTCCGACGGTGAAGGATTACCAGGAGTTTTCCATCAAGAAGTGCGGCTGCCTCACCGACTGGCTCCACGCCATGGAGGTGGGCCAGCAGATCATGATTCGTGGGCCCTATGGCAAGCACTTTCCCGTGGAGGACGCGCTGAAGGGCAAGGACCTGCTGTTCATCGCCGGCGGCGTCGGCCTGGCCCCGCTGCACAGCGTCATCAACTATGTGCTGGATAACCGCGCCGACTACGGCAAGGTGGATATCGTGTACGGCTCCCGCTCCAAGGACGACCTGCTGGACATTGATGAGATCCAGAGCAGCTGGATGGACCCCAAGAATAACATGGACGTCCACCTGACCATCGACCGTCCCCAGGAGGGCTGGGATGGCCACGTCGCCTTCGTGCCCACCTACGTCGAGGAGCTGGGCTTCGACCCCAACAAGACGGTGTTGGTCTGCGGTCCGCCCATCATGATCAAATTCGTGCTCCAGGCCCTGACCAAGCTGGGCTTCCAGAAGCATCAGGTCTACACCACCATGGAGCTTCGCATGAAGTGCGGCCTCGGCAAGTGCGGCCGTTGCAACATTGGCGACAAGTACGTCTGCAAGGATGGCCCGGTTTTCCGCTTTGATGAACTTGACGAACTCCCCTCTGAGTATTGATCGATTGGAGGAAAGAGACAATTATGGCTGATATGGTAAATGTATTTCTGTATGGTAAGAAATATGCGGTTCCCTCCGATCTGACGATCATGGAGGCGATGGAATACGCGGGTTACAAGCTGGTGCGCGGCGTCGGCTGCCGCAACGGCTTCTGCGGCGCCTGCGCGACGGTTTACCGCATCGCGGGCGACCGCGAGCTGCACGCGGCGCTGGCCTGCTCCACCAAGGTGGAGGACGGCATGTACGTGGCGACACTGCCCTTCTTCCCGCTCATCAAGGAGACCTACGACATCGAAAAGGTGCGCCCGGACGAGCAGATCATGATGCAGCTCTATCCGGAGATCTACTCCTGCGTGGGCTGCAACGCCTGCACCAAGGCCTGCTCCCAGCAGCTCAACGTCATGCAGTACATCGCCCACGCCCAGCGCGGCGAGTACGACAAGTGCGCCGAGCTGAGCTTCGACTGCGTGATGTGCGGCATCTGTTCCAGCCGCTGCCCGGCGGGCATCTCCCATCCCCAGGTGGCCATGCTGGCCCGCAGGCTCAACGGCAAGTACATCGCTCCCGAATCGAAGCACCTGGCCGAAAGGGTGAAGGAGATTCAGGACGGCCTGTGCGAAGAGGCGATGGAGGCCATCATGGCCAAGCCCATCGAGGAGCTCAAGGAACTCTACAACCATCGCGATATTGAAAAGTAAGGGGGCGGGCAGATGATTTTCACTGAGGAAATGCTTCAGTCGATGAAGAAGGTCGAGGCGGCTCGCGAGGCGAACATCGCCCTGGAGCCCCGTCGCATGACGGCTGACGAAAAGGACAAGCTGCTCAACGCATACCATCCCGATTACAAGGACGCGGGCTTCACCACCATCAAGGTCGGCCCCAACGCCGGCCAGAAGTGCCCCGTGGAGCTCAATGAGATGATCGAGGGCCATGCCCGCGTGCTGGACATGGACATCGATCTTAACAAGGTCGATTACGAGGCCGACGTGCTCATCATCGGCGGCGGCGGCGCGGGCTCCAGCGCGGCAATCGAGGCCCACAAGGCCGGCGCGAAGGTGATGATGGTCACCAAGCTGCGCATCGGCGACGCCAACACCATGATGGCCGAGGGCGGCATCCAGGCGGCGGACAAGCCCAACGATTCCCCCGCTCAGCACTATCTGGACGTCATGGGCGGCGGCCACTACGCCAACCGGCCCGAGCTGGTGCGCAAGCTGGTCATGGACGGCCCCATCGCCATCAAGTGGCTCAATGAGCTGGGCGTGGAGTTCGACAAGGACGAGGACGGCACCATGGTCACCACCCACGGCGGCGGCACGTCCCGCAAGCGCATGCACGCGGCGGCGGACTACTCCGGCGCGGAGATCATGCGCACCCTGCGCGACGAGGTGCTGAACCGCGGCATCCCGGTCATCGACTTCACCGCGGCCATCGAGATCATCAAGGACGACCAGGGCCACGCGGCGGGTGCCGTGCTGATGAACATGGAGACCGGCGAGATTTTGATTGCCAAGGCCAAGACCGTGGTCATCGCCACCGGCGGCGCGGGCCGTATGCACTATCAGGGCTTCCCCACGTCCAACCACTACGGCGCGACGGCGGACGGCCTGATCCTGGGCTATCGCGCGGGCGCGAAGCTGCTCTATCAGGATACCCTTCAGTACCATCCCACCGGCGTTGCCTTCCCGAAGCAGATCTTCGGCGCGCTGGTGACCGAGAAGGTTCGCTCCATGGGTGCGAAGCTCATCAACGTGGACGGCGAGGTCTTTATGCACCCGCTGGAGACCCGCGACGTGGCCGCCGCCTCCATCATCCGCGAGTGCTCCGACCATGAGAAGGGCGTGCCCACCCCCGCCGGCAAGGCCGTGTGGCTGGACACCCCGATGATCGACGCCATCCACGGCAAGGGCACGCTGGAGAAGCGCCTGCCCGCCATGCTGAGGATGTACCTCAAGTTCGGCATCGACATGCGCGAGACCCCCATCCTGGTCTATCCCACGCTGCACTACCAGAACGGCGGCCTGGAGATCACCGTGGACGGCCAGACCTGCGTGGAGAACCTGTTCGTGGCCGGCGAGGCCGTGGGCGGCATCCACGGGCGCAACCGCCTGATGGGCAACTCCCTGCTGGACATCATCGTCTTTGGCCGCAACGCCGGACAGCAGGCCAGCGCCAAGGCCAAGACCGTCACCGTCGGCAAGCTGACCCTGGACCACGTCAAGAAGTACGACGAGGCCCTCAAGGCCGCCGGCATCGAGTCCAAGGCCCTGTCCCCCAAGCTCCTGCCCGACTACACCCGGAAGGTCAACGAATAAAACAAATCGCCCCCTGTTCAGAAGTGAGCAGGGGGCATTTCAATGGTTCCCAAAGGTGACAGAAGGAACGTTTTTGCGCGAAAACCGTAAACCCTTGTAGGGGCGGCGTTTCGCCGCCAGCAACGAACGACGACGCGCAACGAGAAGGGCGGGCGGCGAAACTGTATAGAGTAATAACATAGTATACAAATTGTGCAAGCACATGGTATACAGTCAAGGAGTATAATCAAGGCAAAAAGCGAAGG
>CACZXF010000053.1 GCA_902785105.1 uncultured Eubacteriales bacterium
GGACTGTTTTCCGGGCGTTCGATGCTCCTCAAGGGGAAGGCAAGGGGCTGGGTTACCGGTAACCAAAAGCCTTCCCCTTGAGGGGAAGGTGGCGCGAAGCGCCGGATGAGGTGAACCCCCGTCTCTCCGACAAATTCCAATTTGTCAGTATGTCCGAATCGCTTCCCTCAACAGAAGGGGAACCGAATATGAAACAACACAGAGTTTACACTGAAGCGGAGCTGCATTATCTGAAAATGCTCTCGCGGATGTACCCGACGGTACAGGCTGCGGGGACGGAGATCATCAACCTTAAAGCCATATTGAACCTCCCCAAGGGCTGCGAGCACTTCATATCGGACGTTCACGGGGAATACGAGGCCTTTATACACATCCTCAATTCCTGCTCGGGGGCGGTGCGGCGGCGGCTCGACCAGCTCTTCAGCGACAGCCTGACCCGGACGGAGCGGGAGCAGTTGGCGACGCTGATCTACTACCCTCAGGAGAAGATGGAGCTGCTCAAGCCCTCCATCGAGGACCTTGACGAATGGTACCGCATCACGCTGCACCGGCTCATCGCGCTGGCGCGGCTGGTGTCCGAGCGCTACACCCGCTCCAAGGTCCGCAAGGCGCTGCCCGCGGGCTTCGACTACATCTTAGAGGAGCTGCTCTACACCCACGGCGAGGAGATCGACAAGCGGGACTATTTTGAAAACATCATCACCACCATCATCGAAATCGGCCAGGCCCCGGAGTTCATCACGGCGGTCTGCTCGCTGATCAAGTGGGCGGAGGTGGATCACCTGCACCTGGTGGGCGACATCTTCGACCGCGGCCCCCGCGCCGACATCATCATGGCCTCATTGCTTGCCCACCACAGCGTGGACGTCCAGTGGGGCAACCACGACATCCTGTGGATGGGCGCGGCCTCCGGCAGCCGGACGCTGGTGGCGACGGTGCTCTCCAACTCCATCCATTACACCAACTTGGACGTGGTGGAGACGGGCTACGGCATCTCCCTGCGCCCTCTTTCCGTGTTCGCCAACGAGGTCTACAAGCACTGCGACGGTGCCGCGCCTCAAATTTTCGATTTGAGCCGTGGCAGTCTGGCCTTTGGCCAGACCAACTTTGCCGAAGGCAAAGTTGCCTTGTCTCCCGCTTCGCCGTGAAGCTCACCAACGACGAGAGCGCCTCCGAAAAGGACCGCCTGCTCTCCGCGCGGATGTACAAGGCCATCACCATCATACTCTTCAAGTTGGAGGGGCAGAAGCTGCTGCGTCACCCCGAATACGGCATGTCGGACCGGCTGCTGCTGGACAAGATCGACTATGAGAAGAAATGTGTCACCATCGACGGGACCACCTACCCCCTGGAGGACACCGACTTCCCCACCGTCGACCCCGCCGACCCCTACGCCCTGACCCCGGAGGAGAACGCCGTCATCGACCAGCTCACCGCCTCCTTCCGCGGTGCTGCGCCTCAAATCTTCGATTTGAGCCGTGGCAGTCTGGCCTTTGGCCAGACCAACTTTGCCGAAGGCAAAGTTGCCTTCACAGCGAAAAGCTCCAGCGGCACGTCCGCTTCCTCTATTCCAAGGGCAGTCTCTACAAGATATACAACGGCAACCTCCTCTTCCACGGCTGCATCCCCATGGACGCCGAGGGACAGTTTCTCTCCTTCCGCCTCGACGGCGTGGAGCGCAGCGGCAAGGATTTCCTCGATTTCGCCGACAAGGCCGCGCGCAAGGCCTATTACTACCGGCCCGACAGCCCCGAGCGCAAGCTGGGCATGGACTTCCTCTGGTTCCTCTGGGCCGGCCGCAACAGCCCCATCTTTGACCGCGACCGCATGACCACCTTCGAGCGCCGCCTCATCGCCGACGAGACCGCCTGGGCCGAGCCGAAAAACGCCTATTACACCCTCTACGAGGACCCCGCCATCTGCGATAAGATACTGAAGGAGTTCGGCCTCGAGGGCCCCCACTGCCACATCATCAACGGCCACGTCCCCGTGAAGGCGCGAAAGGGCGAGAGCCCCATCAAGGGCGGCGGCAAGCTCATCGTCATCGACGGCGGCTTCTGCAAGGCTTACCAGCCCACCTCCGGCATCGCGGGCTACACCCTCATTTACAATTCCCACTCCTTCCGCATCGTCGCCCACCAGCCCTTCGTGGGCCGCGAGCGCGCCATACGGGAAAACTACGACATCACCTCCTCCACCAACCTCTTCGAGCGCATGGAGGTCCGCCAGAAGATCATGGAGACCGACACCGGCCGCGAGCTCCAGAAGCGCATCGACGACCTCCGCCTCCTCCTCGACGCCTACCGCGACGGCGTGGTCACCGAGGACAGCTCGAAGGGGCGGTGGGAGAAGGTGTGAGGAATTGATAAACGGGGATTTGTCGGGGAACGACTCTACCCGACAAATCCCAATTTATCATTTTATAGTCATCTAATAAATTCCCTGAAAGGACATAACCCATGTCAGCAAGAGTACTTTTGGTGCTTCTGATGGCGGCGGAGATCGTCTATGATCTCATCAGGATGTACATCGCCGCGCAGCAGCGGAAGAAGCCGCTGCCGCCCGAAGTGGCCGACGTCTATGACGCCGAGCGCTACCGGCAGTATCTCTCCTATGTCGCCGACCATCGAAAGAGCCTGCTGATCGTCAGAGGGGTGACCTTTGTCACATCGACGATACTGTATTACTCCAACATATTCTCCGCGCTGGAGAACTGGCTCGGGGGCAATCCCTATCTGATACTGATCGCCACCCAGACCGTGTTTACCTCCATCGACACCATCATCGACGTCATTGATGACTATCACTGCACCTTCGTCATCGAGGAGAAGTACGGGCTGAACAAGCAGGACAGAAAGGGGTTTGTCAAGGACAAGGCCCTCGAAATTCTGCTGAACCTCGTGGTGCTGTACGGTCTCAGCCTCATCGTGACCTTCATCGGGGAGCATATGGCGCAGTGGACGGACGGGTTTTCCGTCTCCCTGGGCAAAGCATTGCTCATCGCGGTCATCATCGCCGCCGTCATCGCCCTGTTTGTATTTGGCGCGTCGCTGCTCTCCCTGTGGGTGATGAAGAAGCAGTACACCTTCACGCCGCTGCCAGAGGGGGCGCTTCGGGACAAGGTGATTGCACTCCAGGAGGGCTCAAAGAAGAAGGTCAAGATCATCAATGTCTATGACGAGTCCAAGAAGAGCACCTCCAAGAATGCCTTCCTACTGAAGCTGCTGTGGCACCGGGAATTCGGCATCGCGGACAACTTCATCAATGAAAACGCGGAGGAGGAGCTGCTGGCCGTGCTCAGCCACGAGATCGGCCATCTGAAGCATAAGAAGAACTGGCTGAATTACCTGTCCTATGCCCTCATAGCCGCGCTCTTTATGCTGTTCACCTGGGCGGTCCACAGGCCGGGGGCCATGCTGAACATGAACGGCTGGATACGGTCTTCCTTCGGCATCACCACGAACAATTACTTCCTGCTCATGGGCGTATATATGGCCATATTCACGCCGTTGAGCCGCATCATCAGCATCTTCAACAACTACCGCTCCCGGAGCGAGGAATACGAGGCCGACCGGGAGGCCGTCAAAAACGGCTACGGCGAGGCGCTGATCGCCACCTTCAAGCGGCTGAGCAGAGACGAGCTGGTGAACGTGAATCCCCACCCGGTGATCGAGTTTCTGGAATACGACCATCCGGGGATGTATCAGCGCATCAGGGCCATCCGGGAGGCGTCCGCATGAGCCTGTACGCCATCGGGGATCTGCACCTGCACTTCCAGTCCGAGCTCAAAGCGCCGGGACAACTGACAAGCAGAGTATGGAAGAATCATGATGCCCTTTTCAAAAAGAACTGCGCTGCGCGGGTGCGGGTGCGGGACACGCTGGTGCTTGTAGGCGACCACAGCTGGGGCCGCAAGCTTTCGGAATGTGAAAAGGACCTGCAATACATCATGGAGCTGCCGGGACGGAAGGTGCTGCTGCGCGGCAACCACGACATGTTCTGGGACGCAAAAAAGACCGAGGCGCTGAACCGGCAGTTTGAGGGAAAGCTGTTCTTCCTGCAAAACAACTATTTTCCCTATGGCGACTACGCCCTCGTCGGCACCAAGGGCTACACCTTCGAGGGCCCCTTCTATCTCAACCGGCGCGGGCAGGTCACGGGCTGGGATGAAGGGGAGGCGGAACACGCCGCGAAGCTGGTGGAGCGGGAGGTCGAGCGGCTGCGCGTCTCGCTGGAGTCCGCACGAAATGACGGCTATCAGAAGTTCATCATGTTCCTCCACTACCCGCCCACGAACATACTGGAGCGGACCAGCGCCTTCACGGACACGGCGGAGGAATACGGCGTGGAGAAGGTCATCTATGCCCACTGTCACGGACAGAGCCGGTTTCACGACAGCATCGAGGGGACATTTCACGGCGCCGAATACCGGCTGGTCTCAGGCGACTATCTCCTATGGAACCCGGAAAGGATACTGCCCTGATGAAGACTGAATTTTCAAACGAGCGGGAAAAGCACCGCTTTTTCTGCCGCATGAGCGACGCCCGGAAGCTCAGCGCTTTGGGAAACATGCTGACCTGGGCGGAACACGCTGTCTTTCCTGCCGCCCTGGTCAACGGAGGTAACGCGCGATGAAAATAGGTATACTTTCCGATACCCACGGATTGCTCCGCCAGGAGGTGGTGGACCGCCTTGCGGGGGTTGACGCCATACTCCACGGCGGGGACATCAACAACGCGGGAATCATACTGACCCTTCGGTCCATCGCCCCGGTCCACGTCGTCCGCGGGAACAACGATAAGGAGTGGGCAGAGGATATTCCCCTCTCGCTGGACTTCACACTCGGCGGTGTCCGCATATTTATGACGCATAAAAAGAAGGATTTGCCCGCCGATTTGAATCCTTTCGGCCTGGTGGTCTACGGCCACAGCCACAGATACGAGGAGGAGCGAAGGGGCGGTACCGTGCTGCTCAACCCCGGCTCCTGCGGCCCGCGGCGGTTCAATCAGGCCATCACCATGGCCACAGCGGACATCTCTGGAGACGGTCATATCTCCATCACCCGCATCGACATCGAGCATCAGCCCCCGCGAAGGCTCAGGCCCGGCGTTGACCTCAAGACGCAAATCGAAATCATAATGAAGGAGACCCAGCGCGGAAAGGCGACAAGCCCATAGGGCTTGTCGGTCAGCCCTATGGGCTGACTGTCCCGGTTGAATCAAAGATTCAAGCGGGACACCTCGGCCTGCGATGGAGATCGCCGCCCGGCGGGGCTGGGACGCGGCGCTGGTGGAGCAGATCGCCCGGCTCTACGTGACCCACCCCGGCGTGACGGCAGATGGAATTATGACGAAGATGGGATTATAATTCGATGTTAATATGAAAAAAAGTGGACACAGTCGCTTGTATTTGCAGCAGTAAAATGCTATAATTTGTTATGCTAATCTGTTGAAAAACTGAAAAACACCCCGAAACCAGTTGTGCGTTCGGCGCGAAGGAGGGCGACTGTTCTATGAAAAAACTGATCTTTCTGATATGCCTGTGCCTGTGTCTGGGCAGCGTGGCCGCGATGTCCGAGTCATTTGAGGAAGAACCTCTCCTGGAGGACGCCTTTGAAGCCACTATGGCTCAGTCCTCCTCCGAAGATGAGGAGGAACACGAATACGAGGACGAGGAGGAGACGTCAGAGGCGGAAGGTTCGCTCCCGGATGACGACGACACCTCCGAGGACAGCCCGCGGGATATAGAGGACATATCGGAACATCAGTCGGACGTGGAAGCGGAGACGCCTGAGCACGAAAACACCGACGACAGTGAAGCGTTCGGCGGAAGGTCCGCTCCCAAAGGTGATGAATCCCACATCGAAAATGGGGAAACCACATCGGAGGGCGACGAAGCGCCGGAGGATTCCGAAGATCAGGCGGAAGGTCCGCTCCCATTCGAGGACGCAGCGGAAGGTCCGCTCCCACCGGAGGAAAACGACAGCCTTGAAGGCGCCGAAGCCTGGCTGTACATAGACGGCGAGCCCTACGGCGGCGATATCGAGGACATCATCGACATGCTGGAGGGCGACGAGACGGTCTACATCGTCACTTCCCACACGCTCCACCTGCGGGATGTCTCCCTGTACACCCTCGCCGGGGTGCAGTTCCGCCCCGACCCGGAGGTGTTTGACGAGGACTGTGTGGTGGCGCTGTACGCAGAGCGTCCCATTGATGAGGAATACACCCCGGAAGCCGACTTGAGCGGCGTCTCCGAGGGCGATTACGGCGACCTCTACCTGCGGGTAGAGGCCGGGGGACGCTGGTTTGCGGCGGCGGCCGCAGCCACGGACGGGACAGCGGCGGAAGGTCCGCTCCCAGAAGAGGAAGAAGAGAGCGAAGAGAAAGAGATCGCCATCACGGTCAAGCCCGCCTCCTTCCCCACCGGCGTCTGGGTAAACAAGCAGCCCACCTTCTCCCTCTCCGGCATCCCCGAGGGAGAAAAATGGAATTACGCGGTGCTGATCTACGATCAGCGGTTCATTCCCCTGGAGGGGGATGAATACGTTCCCGTTGAACAGGGCAAATATACCCTTCGCTTCGTCATACAGGACGAGCTGGGCGACATCCGCGCCGCGTCCGACAACATCCGGGTCTGGTTCGACTGGACGCCGCCGGAGCTGAACGTCGAGCCGGTGGAGGACGAAAACTACGCCATCGACATCAGCGCCACGGACGGACTGAGCGGCGTGGCGGCATTGTCGGTCGATGCCGGCCAGCACTGGTTCAATTTCGACGACACCGACACCTACCGCTATACCGCCAGCAGCAAGCGCACGCTGATTCCCGGCACGATCCGCGTCCGCGACGAGGCGGGCAATATCTTCAAATCCAAGGAGCCCTATGAGCTGACCAAGAAGGAAAAGGAAGAAGAGGACGAAGCGGAAGCGCAAAAAACCGCCAGCGCGAGTCCAAAACCGACGAAGCTGCCCCACGCCAAGGACAACGGCGAGGACGCGGACCCCTACGCCCTTAAATTGAAGCTCCCGAACGAGCCCATGCGGCAGCTCATCCTCGGCGGCAAGGCCAAGAACCTGACGCTGATGGTGGAGCGCTTCGGCGAGCAGGCCGGCAGGACCCCTGCCAGCTTCACCGGTGCGCTGACCCGCTGGCTGTCCGACGGCACCGACGCCGACGCCAAGTTGGACCCGGATACCCTCATTCTCGACGCCGCCCTGGACCTCGACATGGAGGAGCCCGCCATCAACTGCGAATGGCACTTCAACGGCGAGGTCTGCAAGGAGCTGGCTGACGCGGGCATCGCTTATCTCGCTTTCCGCGTGGGGGAGGATATGAGTGTCGTCCCCACTCAGGGCTTCACCGGCGGCAGCAAATACACCGAATTGAAGATGCTGGGCGTCTCCACCCGCAAGTTCGATTACACCCTCACGATGAAGCTGGACACCGACCCCGGTCACATGACCGTCATGACGGACAACGACTTCTGCCAGGACTGCGACATGGACCTGTCCGTGGTGGTGCAGAACATGTCCTATCTGCTGAGCACGTCGGTCAAGAGCCCCATGTATTACTTTGACGTCTATCTTGGCCGGGACGACATGCTGGAATATCCCTTCGGCGCTTACGACCCCGTGGAGTTTTAAGGAGGAAGCGACATGAAGCATCGTGTATTTTGTGCCCTGCTGATCGCGGCGCTGGCGGCGCTGATGCCCTTGCAGGCACTGGCGGAAGTGTCCTTTTCCGGCAAGGTGGTCTCCCGGGATTCTGCGGCGGTGATGGCTCCTTTCGGCGGTATCATCGACCGGATGTCCGTCCGCGCGGGCGACACCATCCACGTGGGCGACCCCGTGGCCACCCTCCAGACCACCCGCGTCTACGCTCAGATGGACGGCGTGGTCAGCGGCATATTCGCGAAGGAGGGCGACAACACTGAGGGCATCGTTTCCCGCTACGGCGGCGTGATGTTCATCGAACCGCTCAACCACTTCATGGTCACGGCCACCACAGAAAAGGCGTACAACAGCGGCTCTGCCCGCTTCATCCACATCGGCGAGGAGGTCTATCTCTCCTGCACCAAGGACGGCAGCCACCGCGGCGTGGCCGTGGTCACCAAGGTGTCCGAACTTGACGACAAGGGCAACACCCCCTACAACCTGGAGGTCATCTCCGGCAACTTTTACATGGGCGAGACGGTGAACATCTACCGCCGCAAGAATTACGCCTCCACCAGCCGGCTGGGCCGGGGCACCGTCAAGCAGAACGCGGCCATGGCGGTCAACGGCTCGGGCAGCGTATTGAAGATCCACGTGAAGGAGGGCGACCGCGTGGAGCGCGGCGAGCTGCTCTTTGAGACCGTGGAGGGCGCGCTGGACGGACTCTTCGCCATGGACAACACCATCGTCTCCGGCATGGACGGCATCGTGGCTTCCGTAGACACCGGCGCGGGTACGCACGTGGACAAGGGCGGCAAGCTCATCACCGTCTATCCGAGGGATTCCATGGAGATCGAGATGCTGGTCTCCGAGCTGGATCTGCCCGACATCCACGAGGGCGATCCCGTCACCATCGAATTTGAGTGGGACCTTGACGCCCGGCACACCACCACCGGCACCATCTCCGGCGTGTCCCGCATCGGCGCGAAGTCCGATGAGAAGAGCAGCGGGGATTCCAAATACAGCGTATACGTCAGCTTCGAGCCCACCGACGAGGTGAGCATGGACATGTCCGTCATCGTGCATCTGGCGGAAGTGGCGGAAACGGACGCCGAATCTGACGCGAATTAAAGATTATTTTACGCCTATCCGTCGTGTTCGACGATATCATTACCCGATTAATTGCCAATCGAGAGGTCAAATGTGTTTGAAAAGAAGAAGTCCATGTGGCTGTTCCTGCTGCCGGGGCTGGCAGGGCTTTTGATGTTCTATGTGCTGCCTTTCTTCGGCGGCATATGGTACAGCCTGACCGACGGCAGCTATGAGAACGCCTTCGTGGGACTCAAAAACTACATCGCCGTGTGGCAGAATCCCATGTTCCAGTTGGGCCTCAAAAACTCGATGGAGCTGTCGCTGATCTGCGCGCCGCTGGTGTGGCTGCTGTCGCTGGTCATTGCCCAGTTGGTGAACCGGCTGCGGCCCCGCGGCGCGGCCTTTCGGAACACGGTGCTGATGCCCTATCTGATGCCCTCCTCGGCCATGCTGCTGATCTGGCTGGTGCTGTTCGACTTCGGCGGCGTCATCAACCGGGCGGTGGTGGCGCTGGGCTTCGAGCGGGTCCACTGGCTCCAGGGCATGCCCATGCGGGTGCCCATCATACTTCTGTTTGTGTGGAAGAACCTGGGCTTCGCGGTCATCATATTCACCGCCGCGTTCCAGTCCATCCCCGAACCGCTCTATGAATATGCTCGCCTCGAGGGCGCGGGTTTCTTTCGTCAGACCTTCGGCATCACGCTGCCGCTGGTGATCCCCACCGCCTTTCTGGTCATCATACTGGAATGGATCAACGCCTTCAAGATCTTCAAGGAGGTCTATTTCATCGGCGGCGCCTATCCCGACGAGGCGGTCTACACCCTGCAAAACTACATGAACAACATGTACAGCCGCCTCAACTACCAGAACGTCACCACTGCCGCCTACAGCTTCGCGGTCATCGTGTTCGCCCTGTTCGGCGCGCTGTTTTTCCTGCAATGGCGGATGCTGAAGCGGACGACAGGCTAAAAAGGAAGAATAATGGTTGCGTTTTCATTTCTCAAATAAGGAGGCGCGGCGTTGATAAAATTGGCTTTTCGCCGGATATGGGAACAGAAGTGGCTGACACGGGGCCTGCTGATGCTGCTGACCATCATCATATTGCTGCCGGTGGTGGTGACGTTCCTGTATTCCTTTTTTTCGCCCGAGGAGATCTCCGCATTCATGAAGACCCGCGGCTCTGCGGACGCGACAAAGTGGATGGAGATCAAGCTCGTGCCGAATATGTTTTCACTGAATCAGTATTATGAGGTGCTGATCCGGGACATGTCGGTGCTGAAGATGTTCGTCAACTCCGTGGGCTACACCGTGGCGATACTGCTGGGCCAGGCGGTGGTGATCCCCATGATGGCCTACGCGCTGAGCCGGTTCAAATTCCGCGGGCGCGAGGCGCTGTTCTTCGTGATATTGCTGCTGATGATACTGCCCTTTCAGGTGACCATGGTGCCCAACGTGCTGACGCTGCGGAGCCTGGGCCTGCTGAACACCCCCTGGGCGGTGGTGCTGCCCATGTGGTTCACACCCTTCTACATCTTCCTGATGCGTCAGTTCATGCTGGCCCTGCCCAAGGATTTATATGAAGCGGGACAGATGGACGGCGCGGGCACCATCCGCTGCTACTGGCAGATCACGCTGCCGGTGTGCCGGCCCGTCATCGGCGCGGCCGTGGCGCTGTCCTTCGCGGACTGCTGGAACCTGGTGGAGCAGCCCATGACCTATCTGACCCAGCGCACCGACCTCCAGCCCCTGTCCGTCATGTTCAACCAGTTGGCCGCCAACAGCAAGGGCAACGAGTTCGCCGGCGCGACCCTCTACATGCTGCCCGCGCTGTTCATCTATTTGTATTTTATGAAGGACATTCTGGCGGGGCTGCAATTGACGGAGCTCAAATAGTTTTTCAATGAGGAATTGGGAATGGGGAATGGGGAATGAAGGTGCAAATCCTGCGGATTTGTTATTATTAAAAAAAACGAATCGTCGGGTCTCTTAATAAAAGAAATCCGAAGGATTTCTTCATTCATTCCCCATTCCCCATTTCCCATTCCCCATTATTCGACCAAACGAGGTGCATCAAAACGATGGATTTGAAAAAGTTTGCGGTGCGGGGCATCGTGGTGCTGGCGATATTCGTGGCGTTGTGCATGTTCTTTTCGGGCACCATCCGCACGCTGACCACGCCAAAGGTGCGGCTGGTGAAGGCGAAGAAGGGCAAGCTGGAGGAGCGCATCGAGGTGACGGGCAAGCTGGCCTTCCCGGAGAAGGAGCCCGTGAAGCTGACGCTGCCGGAGAACGTCACCCTGACCATCGACCGGGTGGAAACCCGGGTGGGCTACGAGGCGGACGAGGGCGACACCCTCATCATCGCTCACGTCACCAACTATGAGCAGGTGCTCCGGGAGGCCCGAAAGACCTACGACGCGGCGGTGGAGGAGCAGATGCAGCTCGCCAAGCGGAGCAAGAACATCCGCGTCAGCCGCCGTGACCAGGGCTACGCCGACGCCTACTACGCCCTGCGAAATGCCCGACGGGACGTGGCCACGCTGCGGATGCGGATGGACGGCCTTCTGAAGCAGGAGGACAAGGAGCTGCCGGAGGAGGGCTATCCCAAGAAGGCCAGCAAGGAGTTAAAGGCGGCCATCGACGCCTGGCGAGAGGCCCAGCCGAAGGAGGCGGAGGCCCAGGCGGCTTTCGACCTGGTGTCCCGGTATACGCCTGAGGACACGGTGTGGACCCACATCACCGAGAGCCACGCCTGCCAGGACAAGATCGACGAGGCCGGGGCGAGGCTGGAGAGCGTGATCTCAACCGAGGAGCAGGCCAAGGCCATCGCCGCGCCCCACGACGGCTACATCGCGGAGCTGAACGTCAAGGACGGGGACACCTACGACGGCGCGCGCAGCCTCTACGCCATCACCCCCAAGAAGAGCAAGCCGGTGCTGCGGGCGGACGTCTCCAAATTAAAGCGCACCATCAAGAAGGGCACCGAGGCCACCATCGAGGGCAACGGCGAAAACCTGACCAGCAAGACTGACGAGCAGGGCGTGGATGAAGAGGGCAAGGCCTATGTGGACATCGAGATCTCCAAGGCCATGATCAAGGCCAGGGGCAATCTGTACGCCTTCAGCGTCGGGGAACTGCCCATCACGCTGAACGTGAAGGCCAAGGATTCCACCATACTGCTGCCGGTCAGCGCCGTGCGCGGCTCGGGGCGGGACCGTTTCGTCTACGTGGCGGAGACGGAGCAGAGCGCCGGGGGCACCAATTCTCTGAAGCTGCGAAAGATGAGCGTGCAGGTGCTGTCCGAATCCAACGACACGGCGTCTCTGGAGACCGACATCACGGGCAAGGATGTGGCCTACATGGAGGATCGCGCCCTGTCCGAGGGCGCGACCGTGATGACCTACCTCAACTGAGGTGACCGCCATGAAGCAAAAGCGGAAAAAAGGACTGATGCTGGCGCTGGCCCTGGCGGGCATCATAATGGCCATCAGCGCCGCCATCGAGTTGGCTATGACGCCCGACGCGCTGCAATACTGCGCCCTGCCAAGCACTGAGGAATATACGACCCAGCGCCTGACCCGTATGCGGGACACCATCGCCGAGGCGCTGGCGGAGGCTTCCCTGGGCGGGGCCTTCTCGATGGTCAACATCAAGGAGAGCCTGAGCTACAGAGATCGTAAGGCCGACGCCACGGGCTGGGCCATCGGCGAGGGCTGGCTGGAGATCTACCCGCGGTTCCTCACCTGGGGCCGCCGCCTCAACGAGACGGAGCTTCGGGAGGGCGGTCGCGTGATGGTGATGGACGAGCGGCTGGCCTTTCAGCTCTACGGCACGCCCCTGCCTGAGAATCCCCGGATCGACTATCTGGGCCACAGCTACCGGGTGGTGGGCACGGTCCGCCACGGCGGAAGCCTGCTGGGCGGGCGTGGCGTCGGCGATCTGACGGACTACGACTTCTACATCCCCTTCCCCACCGCCCTGGACGACGGCTTTGCGGCAACGACGGAGATGTTCTCCATTCGCCCTGCCGCGGCGACCGGTGTGGAGCCACAATTACAGGTAGCCGTCGAAAACAACTGGCGGAAGGACGGCACGCTCATCAATCTGAAAAAGGAGGCCATGCGCGGCACGATACTGCCCCGGATGGTGTTCCTGATCTTCGGCATCTACGGCCTCATGCTGCTGTTCCAGCGCGTGGCCCTGTTCACGGCGGGGCTGCGGGCGCGGTTCAGGGAAAGGCTGGCTCACAGCTATATCAAAAGCCTGTGGCCCCGGCTCACCCTCGTCATACTGCTCCATATACTGTGCTATGGCATGGCGGTGGCGCTGGCTGCGGGGCTGGTGGTTGTCTCCGCCCGGCCCGTCTACATATTCACCGAATGGGTGCCGGAGAATTTCGTGGCCTGGTCCTCGCTATCCAAGGTATTCTGGAACCTGACCACCGCCGCCGCCAGGCTGACCCGCGTGGGCTCCCGGGAGCTGCGCGTCGTCACCTTCTGGAGCGGCGTCCTCCGCTGGGCCACCGTCCTTTTGCTCATCGCCTCGGCCATGCGGCAGACGAGGGGGAAACAGCGGGAGGAGCAATGAGAGGTTTGCAGATAAACAGGGATTTGTCGGGGAGTTTGTTCGAGGCCACCTCATCCGCCCTCACGGGCACCTTCCCCTCAAGGGGAAGGCAAGGGGTTGGGAACGGCGGTCCCCAAAGCCTTCCCCTTGAGGGGAAGGTGCCCCGAAGGCAACTTTGCCTTTGGCAAAGTTGGTCTGGCCAAAGGCCAGACTGCCACGGCTCAAATCGAAGATAGCACCGAAGGGGCGGATGAGGTGGACCCCCGTCTCCCCGCCAAATTCTAATTTAATAACCTGTGAAAGGAAGGATCACTATGTTCAAGAGGATCGCGCTGCTCTTCGTGCTGCTTCTGGCGCTGGCGGGAACTTCGGCCCTGGCGGCGGAGAGCACCGTGGTGCTGGAAACTGAGAAGAGCCCGACGGGATACAATTACATCTTCTCAGACGGCGAGACTTTGTACATGCGCGCCCCGAACTACCTGGGCGTGTGGCATCCGGGGGACGAAAAGCCCACGGATTACAGGATCGTGCTGCCCAACGGCAATGACTATTTCATCTCCTATCCCTTCGCGGACGGCGGGAAGCTGTACAGCGTGATCGCGGAGCGGAGTACGGACGAGGACGGCACCTTGCAGCTGGGCTACACCGCTCTGTACACCCTGACCCTTTCCGGCGACGAAGCCGTCTGCGATGAGGTCTGCGAGCTGGATTGGCGTGAGCTGACCTATGAGGATGGCCAATCGACCATGATCTATGAACCCGTGCAGGTGTTGGCCGTCAACTGGAAGGTCTTCATACTGTTTCATGAATCCAGCAGTCACGGTCCCGTCCCCCGCATCGCCAGGCTGAGCATCGAGGACGAGGAACTGGAGCTGATGGACGACCTGGAGGATGTCTGGCACATGACGCCCTATAAGGACGGCATGCTGATGCTGGTTCAGAAGGAAACCGACGACGAGGAGACCAGGCTCACCATCTATGATCCCGAGGAGGAAGAGGAGAAGAAATTCG
This sequence comes from uncultured Eubacteriales bacterium, assembly GCA_902785105.1. Lineage (GTDB taxonomy): Bacteria > Bacillota > Clostridia > Christensenellales > Aristaeellaceae > UBA2862. The sequence continues at coordinate 14,324 of CACZXF010000053.1, forward strand.
CCAAATTTGAGGTCGAGGAGGTTTTTTGGGCGTTCGCTCCGGCCTACGACCCGGCCAGCGATTCTGTCCTGTACTCGTTTAAGGGCGTGATAAACGCCGTCGAAGAAGGCGACGACGAACCCGGCAAACAGTTGGTGGCCGTGCCGCTGCGCGACGTCAGCTATTACTCCAACGCTCTGATGCTGCCGGACGGCCGCTATGCCGTCTGCGCCGGGGATGTCGCGCTGGTCGATCTCAGCGCCGATGTGGGCGACCGCGTCGCGCTGACCGTCTGTGACAACTGGCAGACCATGGCCGCGGACAGGGCCATCCAGAGCCTCCGCGCCACCGCCCCCAACATCAGCGTGCGGAAGATTATGGATGAGGAAAAGATCGGCAACCTGGTGGAAAACATGATGAACCAGGATGACAGCGTCGATATCTATACCCTCCCGACCTCCAGTGAGGTCTACGACGCCCTCTTTAAGCGCGGTTTCATGAGCCGGCTGGACGGAAACGCGGTGATCGCCGAACATGTGGGCGAGATGTACCCCTCCATACAGGACAATGTGGCCATTGACGGCCACATCGTGGCGCTGCCCGTGGAGGCCGATGAGACGGTGCTGGGCTTCGGCGAGAAACCGCTCCAAAAGCTGGGCCTGAGCCTTGAGACCCTGCCCGACAACTGGAGCGATCTGCTGGACCTCATGAGCGGGCTAAAGGAGGGGATCGATGAGAACGACCTCCACTTTACCATGGACTATATGACCACCCGGGAGGTTCGCCAGAACATTTTCAAGGTGCTGATGAGCGATTATATGACCTACATGAGGGCAAACCCGGACATGGGCTTCAACACCGAGCTGCTGCGCGGCCTGCTGGAAAAGCTGGACAAGCTGGACCTGGAGGCGCTGGGCGTCGCCGGGGACGCGGACGGCGTCGGTGACAGTGACTATGGCCTGGACTATTCGGACATTAACACCGAAGTACTGCTCCAGACCGACCTCATACCGAGCTTCCGCACCCAGGATCTGCAGCTGTTCAGGCCGGTGCTCATGAAGCTGAACGAAGAGGATGCCGGCCGAATGAACCTCTATCTGGTGGTTGCCTTCATCAACCCCTACAGTAAGCATCCCGAGGCAGCCATGCGCTTCATGGAGGAGCTGACCCGCAGCCTGTCCAACGACACCCGGTATACCATGAAGCCCGGCCTGACCGAGCCCATCCGCGGCAAGAGCAACGAGCAGACCCTTGAGGAGTACAGGGATACCATCGAACAGCTCAATCGCCAGCTTGAAAAGGCCGAGGGCGTGGCCCGCGTCACCCTGGAGGATGAGATCTCCTACAACGAGTCCTCGTTGAAGGAGATGGAGAAGAACAAATGGGAGATCGCCCAGCGCGACATCGACTGGTTCCGCAGCCATGACGACACCATCGCCGTGCAGCGCATGAACTGGCTGGACACCGAGGAGGATCTGGTGAATCAGTACCTCGACGGCGACATCTCCCCCACCGAGCTGCTGGAAAAACTCGACCGCAAGGTCCGCATGATGCGGATGGAAGGAAACTGACCCAATCCGTAAAATGAATCAACCGGATAGGACGCGGCTTCTCAGCCCGCAGTCTTATCCGGTTGTTTTATTGATGTTGATATATAGGGATTTGTCTGGGAATTGACCGCCCTCCTGTAGGGGCGGCGTTGCGCCGCCCGCCCGAGATAGAACGTGCCGTTTCGCAGGGGGCGGGCGCCGAAACGGCGCCCCTACAGGGTTGGCCTGACTCCTCGATAAAACCTCAATTTGTCGATCTGGTGGAAATTAGCTTTCCCTGCCTCAATTCCCCTCCCGGCGAATCATCTCTGAGGTCTTGTCGAAGCCGGCCAGCAACTCCTCACCGGTGATGTCGCCAGAGCAATACTGCAATAGGCGTGAGAGATTTTCCTCGCCATAGGCGGTATTGAGCCAGTTGACGCCGGAGGCGACCACGTTTTCATCATGGGCGCGATACCACTCCAGCGCCTTGGGAGAGAGATCCCAGGCGTTCTCCTCCAGCAGTTCCAGCGTACTCTTTGCCTGGTTCAGATCGACCTCCACGAGCTGCTTATTCGCGCCCGACGCGCTTTCAAACTGCGCTTCGAGGCGGGCCACATTCTCCCGGGCTTCCGCGAGGGCGCGTTCATTGGCCGCGCTCCTCACGGGCTCGTTGATGGACGGCACCAGCGCGGCGCGCGTGGAGGCAGGCAGGCTCTCCGCCACCAGTCCCATGAATTCCAGCGCCAGCTCGGGATACCGGGTATAGGGGTTCACGGCGGCCATCGTGCAGTCGATGGACATGTAGGTGGGCGTGTCCGGGGTCAGGCTGAGCTTCAGGGGCGTGTAATTGGGCGCGCTGAAATTACCGGGCAGGAAACCGGCGAGGGAAGTGAAGAGGCAATCCTCATCCTCAAAGGAACTGGTGAACAGCGTTTCCGGGTTCAGTGCATCCTGGCTTGCTTCGATGCCCAGCGCCTCGAAATCAATGGTGCCGATCTTGTTGGCCAGACTCCTGGCTGGCTCGGCATTGAAGCCCACGTTCAGCTTCTGGCCGTTGACGGTGTTGATGTATTCGCTGATCATCGCCGCCAGCAGGAGGTACCGGGCGCCGTAGACGTTTGAGACGCCGCTTATCAGCTTGACCTCCCGATGGTCGGCCAGAGGCTCCGCCAGGGTAGGCAGGAAATCCAGGAAAGCGTCCCAGCTGTTGGGGATGTCCGCCAGGGTCAGTCCCAGCTTCGCCAGCACCTTTTCGGATACGCCGAGGGTGTAGCCGGAGACGAACACCGGCAGCGCCTGTATCTTGCCCTCCCGGGTGATGGCCTCGCGGATCCCGGGATACATTTCCGCCACAAGAGCGCTGACCGCCGCGTTGTCGTTCAGCGGCAGCATGAAGCCCCGGTTGAACACGTTCTCATAGCTGGGCATGGAGGTGTCCAGCACATAGATGTCGATGGAAGCGTCCTGCCGCATCATGTTTTCCACAAGGTTAGACTGGGCGTCGTTATCGCGGGTCAGGGTCACGCGGGCCTCATCGTGGGCCGCGTTGAAGCGGGCGATGGCCTCCTCGATGGCCGGAGAGCCAATTCTGTCGTTGACCCTGAGCCGGGCCGTGATCTCGGGCCGCCCGTAGAGCGCGCGGCTGGTGACTTCTCCACAGCACAGCGTGTAAATGCCTCCACAGACGCAGGCGCTGCTTTCTCTGAAGACTTCATACACGGGCAGCGGGGCAATACCCTTCCCGATCTCCGCAGTCTCCAGGTTCAGCGGGCAGACCTCGCCGTCCTTATTGACATAGACGACATCCCTTTCAGCGTCATAGGCCAGGCCGGCGAAGGTCGACAACAACTCAGGCTTGAAGGCCGTCGCCTCGTATTCTTCCTCCTCAGGATCATAGACCAGCACTGACGGATCTATACCATATTCGCCGGTCTGGAGCATCAGCAGCTTTCCGTCCTTATAGGGCGCGATTTCCTGGATGCCCTCCAGCGCGTCCAGCACCTCCAGCTCGCAATCCTCGATGTCCAGCTTCGCCACCGTGGTGCCCGACATCCCGCTGTCATCGTTGTCGCAGACAAGCCAGGCACATGCGCCGTCGGCGACCACCTGGCGCGGCAGACGGGTGGAGGCGTTGTCGTCCTCATCGTAGACCACCATATCGTCCCACTTGAGGCTGTCCACTTCCTCCGCTTCCAGCCTGTCGCCTCGCTCCGTCAGTTCATAGAGCGCCGTGTCGCCAAAGTCCAACTCGCCCTCGTCGTCCTCCGTCACCAGACGGATGGCGTAGAGCTTGCCGTCCGCGGCGAAGGGATAGACGGCATCCGTTTCGTTCTCTTCAAGCTCCGGCAGGTCATAGGTCATGCGTGCTGCCTCAGCGTCGCCAGGCTTCCAGGCGTACAGCCCATCCGCGCCAGCCAGCAGCACGCGGTCTCCATCGGCAAAGCCATAGCTGAACCCCTGCGCCAGCGCTGGGGCAGCGATACTTCCATCTCCCGTCATCGCCAGCGCGGACAGGGACGACAATACCAGCAGCAACGACATCAGTAAACTCACAGTTCTCTTCATAGCTTTCCTCCTCAATCCATTCTTTTTCCGGCTAATCGCACATGGTACCCTGGGAAAACTTTTACGCCTTGCCAGCGTTGAAGCCTTCCAAAAGATACATTCTCAGATGTATATACCTGAATTATTCACGAGAAACCTAACCACCCCAGAGAAAGCTAACAATAGCAAGGCCTCGCGCAATCTATTGCATTTCACCCCAAAAGTGCAAAAAAG
>CACZXF010000054.1 GCA_902785105.1 uncultured Eubacteriales bacterium
CGCCACCAACGGCTTGCGGTTCGCTACGCTTGGCGGTAAATACCCGCGACCGGACTCTCACCGGTTAGATGTGTGCCATGCCCGGCACACCATAAAAAAGCCCGTGACGCGCGATGGTCACGGGCTTGATTGGCTTTTACCACTGGTCGGAATCGTCGTTGGGGATGACCTTTTCCATGGCGGCGATGGCGCATTCGATCATGCTGTCATCGGGCTCGCGGGTGGTGATGCGCTGGAGCCACTTGCCGGGGGCGGAGATGATGCGGGTGCAGACGTCGTCGCGCCGGCCCGCCAGCTTGATGAGCTCATAGCCCACGCCCACCACGATGGGGAAGGTGATGAGCTTGCAGGCCGTCCGCAGCAGCAGGTTGTCCACCCGGATGAACATGGACACGATGATACCCACGATGAGCATCAGCACCATAAACGACGTGCCGCAACGGGGATGGAACCGGGACTGCTTTCTGATGTTCTCCACCGTCAGCGGCAGGCCGGCCTCGTAGCAGAAGATGGTCTTGTGCTCAGCACCGTGGTACTGATAGGTGCGGCGGATGTCCTTCATCAGGGACGTGGCCCAGACATAGCCCACGAATAAGATAATTCTAATGACGCCCTCAAAGGCGGCGCGGGCGTAGTAATTCTGCTGAACATTCGGCGCGGCGGCGGTGATCCACTTCCAGATCTGCATGGGCAGATAGACAAACAGCCCCAGCGCCAGCGCCACGGCCAGCACCGTCGCCACCGGCATCAGCACGGCCTCAAATATCTTGTCCCACTTGGTGGGCTCCTTGCCCTCCTCGTCGTCCTCCAGACCTGACAGCTCCGCCGAGCGCATCAGGCACTTGTAGCCGAAGGACAGGGAATCGAACATGTTGAATATGCCGCGGATGAAGGGCAGCTTGAAGAATTTCGCCCGGTCCGCGCCCTTGGTCGCGTATTCCTCCAGTATGATTTCCTTGGTCTTGCTGTTGCGCACCGCCATGGCCGTGACCTTCGGCCCGCGCATCATGATGCCCTCGATCAGCGCCTGACCGCCGATGCTCGTCTTTTTCGTCGCCATGCGACCACCGTCCTTTCCGCGTGGACTCTCTATAGAAAAGTGTTTGTGAACACTAACCTTCTTCCCCGCACCTATATATTATACACCATATATAGAGGTTGTCAAACATAAAAAAATAAGACAACGGCGAACAGCCGATGCCATTATTGAGCTCGATAAACAGGGATTTGTAGGAAAGGGGGACGACTCCCTCAGTCACCTTCGGTGACAGCTCCCTCAGAGAGGGAGCCTTTTGGTTACCGGCGTTTTCCAAAAGCCTCCCTCTTAGAGGGAGGAGTTGCTTCAATCCTCGTTGTCCAGATCGAAGAAAGAGCTGGCGTCAAATCCCATCCCTTCACGCACCTGGTCGAAGATGGCCCAGAAGGCGTCGTAGTCGTCGCCGAGGGAGTAGGCGGTCTTGGTGAGTTCGGAGTAGATGTAGGGGCAGCCATCGGTGGCGCAGTAGAAGCCGACGATGTCGCCGTCGGTGTTCATGCAGAAGAGGGTGCAGTTCATGGTGCACTCGTCCAGCTTCGCTACGTTGTCCTTGGCCCGCAGCAGCATGGCCTCGATGAGGGCGAGGTTTTCCGCGTCCTCCACCGACTGCTCGGCCCGGCCGCCGGAGTAGTCCTCATATTCCATCCAGGCCCGCTGGAGCTCCGCCGCCTGGCAGCTCGCGCCCAGCATCAGCGCCGCCATCAGCAACGCGACGATAAAAAATTTCATATGTTTCATAAGTATAGTCCCCCTTATTACAATCTATATTATAGACGCTTTTGGGGTACAAATGGTAGCCTCAAAAGTGGGTAAAATAATTGAAACAATTATGACATATCATGGCGAACATTGATTGACAAGCGGGGGGATAAAATGATAGAATAAAGCAGGTTATGATCGTTATAACAATGCGAGGTGTGATACGTTGAAAGATATGTACTATGAGATGACCGTGGCGGGCGTGAAGCGCCAGCTTCCGCTTTGCCCGCTGAACGACCATATGATGATCGGCGCCTTCGTGATCTTCGGCGACATGGAGCTGACCACCGCCTCCGCCAAGGCGCTGGTGGAGCGTTGCCCCGAGCACGACGTGCTGATCACCGCGGAATCCAAGGGCATACCGCTGGTCTGCGAGATGTCCCGGATGCTGGGCAACGAGCGCTACGTGCTGGCCCGGAAGGCCCCGAAGCTGTATATGAAAAACGTGCTGACCGTCGAGGTCAATTCCATCACCACCGACCACAAGCAGACCCTCTGCCTGGACGGCAAGGACGCCGAATATATGAAGGGCAAGCGCGTGGTGATCGTGGACGACGTCATCTCCACCGGCGAATCCCTCCACGCCCTGGAAAAGCTGCTGGAGCAGGTGGGCTGTGAGATCGTGGGCCGCATGGCCATACTCGCCGAGGGCGAAGCCGCCGACCGCAAGGATTTGATCTTCCTCGAAAAGCTCCCCCTGTTCGACGGCGAGGGCAAGCCCCTGTGATATGTGATGACAAAACCCCTGTCTGTGTGGCAGGGGTTTTGTTGTGTGGTCATTTCGATAAATGGGGATTTGTCGGGGAACAACCCGCTCTCCTGTAGGGGCGGCGTTGCGCCGCTGGGAGCGGTCCCACCGCCCGCCGGGTAGTACGATGCGTTTCGTTAATGGCGGGCGCCGAAACGGCGCCCCTACAGGGGATAGTTTATCAGCACAACAAATTTCAATTTGTCGGACTGCGTAAATCAGAACCCCAGCGTATCATTCACCAGTATCACATGTATCCTGTCCTTGTGCCGGGAGAACCGGGTGATGAGGAACTGACAGCAGATGGTATCCGGGGACTTGCAGTCCATGCAGGCGCCGGTCTTGCAGCAGGGGGTGGACAAGCCGAAGCGCTGGGCGTTGATGGGGGCGGCGACGTTGCGGGCCCGCTTCATGGCGGCGTCCAGGTCGGGACAGACCTTGTTCATGCCCACGATGAAGACCACCTTCTTCGGACCCTGACAGATGGCGGAGACGCGGTTGGAGTTGCCGTCGATGTTCACTAGCTCGCCGTCCTCGGTCAGGGCGTTGATGCCGGAGAGGAACACGTCCGCGTCGTAGGCGGCCAGCATGGCGGCGCGCTTGTCAGCGCACTGGTCCCGGTCGATGAAGTTGTAGTTCCCGGCCTTGATGGCGTCCACCAGCCCGATCTCGTGAGCGCTGGTGGCCCCGCCCATGGTGACGGTCCCGCCCTCCGGGATCAGATTCAGCGCAAATTCCACCGCCTTCTCACGGTTCTCCGCGTAGTAACCCGACATGTTCCGCGATTCCAGCCCTTTGATGACCTTTCGCGCCAGCAGGGCGTTGCGCTTGAAGATGTTTTCGTTCATGCTTCTCCCCTCCATAATAGAAATGTTACCTAAAAAACATTAGAATGACTGTAGGGGCGGCGTTTCGCCGCCCGCTCGTTCCATGCAGATTTGTTATGCGGGGCGGGCGGCGAAACGCCGCCCCTACAAGGGTGTTGCTGTTTCAATGGGGACTTTTCTGTTTGATGCCTTTGTCAGATCCTGTCAAACGCCTGCTGCAGATCTGCGAGGATGTCCTCGACGTTCTCCAGGCCCACGGACAGGCGGACGAGGCCCTCGCCGATGCCGGCGGCTTCGAGCTGCTCGGCGGTGCACTGGCGGTGGGTGGAGGAGGCGGGATGGAGGATGCAGGTGCGGATGTCCGCCACGTGGACCTCATTGGACACCAGCTTCAGCGCGTCCAGGAAGGCCATGGCACGCTCGCGTCCGCCGTCGATGGTGAAGGAGATGACGGCGCAGGTGCCCTTCAGGTACTTCTTATACAGCTCGTGGTCCTTGTCGCCGGGCAGGGCGGGGAACTTGACGGAGACGACCTTGGGGTTATTGCTGAGATATTCGGCCACCCGCATGCCGTTCTCGTGGTACTGCCGCATGCGAACGGGCAAAGTCTCCAGGCCCAAATTCAGCAGGAACGCGGAGTGGGCGGCGGGATAGACGCCGAAATCGCGCATCAAATTCATGCGGGCACGGGTGATGTAGGCGGCTTTCCCGTAGGCCTTGGTGTAGGAGATGCCGTGGTAGCTCTCATCTGGCTCGGTGAGCTCGGGGAACTTGCCGTTGGTCCAGTCGAATACGCCGCCGTCCACGATGACGCCGCCGATCTGCACGGCGTGGCCGTCCATGTACTTGGAGGTTGAATGGGTGACGATGTCCGCGCCGAACTCGATGGGCTTGCAGAAAACCGGGGTGGCGAAGGTGTTGTCCACGATGAGCGGCACGCCGTGACGGTGGGCCATAGCCGCGAAGCGCTCGATGTCCAGCACGGTCATGGCGGGGTTGGCCATGGTCTCGCCGAACACCAGCCGGGTGCGGTCGGTGAAGGCGGCCTCGATGACCTCGTCCGGGTCGTCGCCGCTGACGAAGGTGGTGGTGATGCCCAGCCGCTTCAGCGTCACGTTGAACAGGTTGGTGGTGCCGCCATAGATGCTGCCCAGGCTGACGATGTGGTCCCCCGCGCCGCAGATGTTCAGCACCGCCAGCAGGTTCGCCGCCTGGCCGGAGGTGGTGCACATCGCCGCCACGCCGCCCTCTAAGGCCGCGATCTTATCCTCCACCGCCATCACCGTGGGGTTGCCGAAGCGGGAATACACCAGCGAAAGGGTGGGGTCGTCGAACACCTTGGCGATCTCCTCCGCCGTGTCGTAGGCATAGGTGATGCTCTGTACGATGGGCAGCACCCGGGGTTCCGCGTTGCCCGGCGTGTAGCCGGCGTGCAGACATTTGGTCTCGTCTCTCATGTTGAAGCCTCCGTGAATTATAGTCAGATGATTATTCAGACAACCTTGCAGGGGCGCGCTCTATCAAGCGGGCGGCGAAACGCCGCCCCTACAGGCAGAGCTGTTTATTTTGTGGTCCTACTCCTGTTTTTCCAGCTTCATCGCCTCCAACGCCTCCGGGCCCTTCATGGACTGGAACCTTCTGACGCAGCCGGCGTCGAGCCGCTCGTCGTATAGGCAGGCCTCCCGGAGGTCGCACCAGTCGCAGGGCATGGCGTTGCGGAACTCCGAGGGGGCGATGGCCGCGCCGCCGCTGCGGATGCCGTCCAGCAGCTCGGCGGCCTTGTTTAATGTGTGGCGGGTGAGGGCCTCGAAGCCGTTCTGATTGGTGACGAGGGCGGTCTTTGAGAGGCCATCCTTTGTCTTTTTGACGCCCAGCACGTCCTGGAAGTTGGGCGTCTGTGCTTCCAGCACATTGATGTCATCTATGGCGAGGCCGTTCAGCTTGAACTGGCCCCGGCGCTCCCGCTCCACGTCGGCGGGGAAGGTGGACTGGCAGGTGACTATGCCCTCGTCCAAATTGAAATAGAACACCCCGGCGCTGTGCTTCCCCCGCTTTTTGACGGCGGCGGCCAGATAGACCGGCAATTGCAGGCTCAGGCCGTGGAAGACCTCGTCCAGCTTGAGGGGCTTGCCGCCCCGCTTGTAGTCGATGACCCGGAGGTAGTCGCCCTGGACCCACTCGTCCACGCGGTCGATGCGGCCCTCTAAGGTACATTGACCCGTGGCGGCGTTCACCACCAGCCGGGCGGGGCCGTCCTCTCTGCCGAAGTCCGTCTCCAGCGCGGCGGGGGCGAAGCGGCTGCCCCGCATGTGCTCGGTCAGCACCCCGGCGCAGACCCTCGCCGTGGACTTCAACCGGCGGCGCTCCGCCATGGCCACGGCACTGTCGCCCAGCGGGCCGCGGTCGGCCATGGCATCTAAGAGATTGTCCGCGATGGCGTCCATGCGGGACTGGGCCTCGTCGAACTCGATGCGGTTCAAATCGTCCATGGACTGGAGCAGAAATTCGTGGACGGCGTCGTGGAAGAAGCTGCCCTCGTCTTTGGCGGAGAGCTGGTAGGGCTCGATGCGCTCCGGCTTTAAGCCGTACTGCGTGAAATACGCGAAGGGACACCGGGCAAAGCGCTCCAGTCGCGTGATGCTCTGCCGCCGGATATCGCCGTAGAGATTTTTAGCCGTCTCGGGCTTCAAACTCTCCGCGGCCTCGCCGTAATTGAGGGCGTCCCGGAGGCGCTGGAAGTCGCGGGAGATGATGGGGTCGTCCCCGGACAGCTCCGTCAGCACCGCCAGCGCGGCGGCATCAAATTCCGGGATGGGCGCGCCTTCGCCCTGCTGGGAGAGCGCCCGCGCCGCGTGGGCCATGGCCGCCTCGGGGGTGGCGCGGAGCATCCAGTTCAGATTGTCGTCGCCGGTGAGGCCCCCGCGGGCGGAGAGCGCCGGGAAAAGGCTCTTGATCTGCTCCACCAGCGGGCCGGGATGCTGGGCTGAATTGTCCATGCCGCTGAGGGGCCAGCAGACGCAGAGGTAGTCCGTCACCTTTTCCAGCGCCGATTTCAGATAGTAGCGCCGCAGCATCGAAAGCTCCGCGTCGTCCGGGCCGAGGTAGGATTTCGTCTTGGTGGCGACTTCTCTGAGCTGGGCGGCGTTGAACAGGCCGTCGGGGTCGGCCCCGGAGCGGTCCGTCTCGCCGAGGATGATGAGCGCCTTGGTGGGCTGGGTCAGTATCCGGTCGGCGGGCTGGACGAAAACCGCGTCGTCCGCCTGGGGCAGCGGCTTGATGACCGCCGCCTCCAGCGATTCGGTGAGCGTCTCCCGCAGCTCCCGGAGGGACAGCTTGCCCTCGCCCATCAGCGCGGCCATCTGGTCCAGCGCGCCCATGAGCCGGTTCCAGACCTGGGCCTCCTCGCTGGCCTGTTCCCGGAGGCCGCATTCGATGAGCTTATCAAGGCGCGTTTGCAGCCGCCCCGGCGCGTCGATGTCCTCCAGGAAGCCGAACAGCGCGGCGAGCTGGTCCCGCAATGTCTCCGACTGCTTCAAGCGCGCCTTTAAGCCGTTCAGCGGCGCGGCGAAGCGCTCCCGGACCGGTTCAAGGGCCTGCAATTCCGCCTCGCTGCCCCGGCGGAGGGGGCTCAAAAGCTGCCAGGGGCGGATGCCGTACTTGGCGATGTGATTGGCGAGACGGTCGGCCTCGTCGTCGGTCAGAGGCATGAAGCCGGTGCGCATCAGCGACAGCGCGTCCTCAGACTGGGGCTTCCCCTCGATGAAACGCAGGGCCGACAGCACGCACTCCGACAGGGCGTGCCGCGCCGCCGGGCGGCTGGAAGAGAGGAACACCGGCACGCCGTAGACGCGAAAGGCGTCTTTCAAAGACTGGTGATAGGCGTCCACATCCCGGCAGAGTATCGAAAAATCGCTCCAGCGCCAGCCACGGGTCATCACAAGACGCCGGCACAGCGCCGCGGCGAAGCGGCATTCCTCCATGGGGTTCCGGGCGGCGGCGAGCTGTATGTGGCGCGGCGGCTTCTCGGAATTGTCGGGAATGGCCGGGTAGGCGTAGAGCTCGTGGGCCAGCCTTTGCAGGTCGTCTTTCTGGGGCGAGGCGGATGCCTCCGATATGGGGCATACTTCCACCTCCACGCCCTCCAGCATACAGGCGTTCATCAGCCGCTCCATGCAGTGGCGCATGGGCTTGTAGACCTCCAGGTCCCGCGCCTTTCTGTCGGTCTCCACGGGGAGAAATATCCTTGTATCCCTGCATACAGAGGCCACAGCGGCGATGAGCCGGTGGAGGGAGGGCGGGGTCAGGTCGAAGCCGTAGAAGGTGACGTCCGCGCCTCGCAGGAAGTCGGCCCCTGTGGCGCGCTCGGAGGCGTCGAAAAATTCGGATTCGCCGTCCTGGAAGCGGCCCCTGATGGCGTTCTGATAGGCGTCGAGTATGGTGGAGAGGTCCCGGAGCTTGAGGGCGAGTATGCCGTCGGTCTCGTTTGCGCAGAGCGTGAGGGCCTCCGGGGTCAGCGCCGCCTGTCTCAGCAGTTCGAGCTGGCGGGCGCAGCGGTCGGCGAAGCCCCGGCGGCGCTCGGCGCCGTGATAGAGCTTCAGCCGGTCGCCGCAATCGCGAATGGCGGTGCGGGCCAGCATCACGCGCCCCCGCTCGTCCACCCGCGCCCCGTCGGGCATGCCTGCCGCCTCGAAGATGCGGTGACAGAGCCGCTCGGGGCTGACCACCTGCAACGAAAAGGAGCCGTCCAGGTCGAGGGCGTCCAGCAGCGTCCGCTCGGTCAGCAGCGTGAGCTGCTTGGGCACCACGATGATGTGGTTTTCAAACGCCTCCGACATCGCGCCTCGCAATGTCTCGATCATGGCGTTCTCCATCAGCCCGCCCCGTCCCGTGTAGATGCGCATGGATGGCCTCCTGTTTAACATTATCCATTTTATATTATAGCACCACTTTATACGGGTGGCAAACCTTATTTTTACAGTTTGAATGGAGAAATAAATGGGGATTTGTCGGGGAACAACCCGCTCTCCTGTAGGGGCGGCGTTGCGCCGCCCGCCGGGTAGTACGATGCGTTTCGTTAGGGGCGGGCGCCGAAACGGCGCCCCTACAAGATTGGTTTGACTAGAAATAAAAAACCCTGTGACACTGTATTTGATAACAGCATCACAGGGAACAATACCAAATTCAGCTATTGATGAACAGCAGCTCGGGGATGGCGTGGCGCACCCTTTCGACCAGCGCGTCGAAGGAGCCGGATTCCAGCACCAGGCCGGGCACGTCGTCGCTGGTGGCGATCCACACGGCGGCCTCGTCGTCCCAGGTGAATTTGATCTTATAATCCATGTCCGTTCCTTTCTGTCAGGGCATCAGGATCTCGGAGGGGAGGTTATCGGTGTTGTCGTCGGCCTCCATGAGGACGGTGATCTGCTTCATGCCGACGATGCGCCACTGGCCGTTCTGTTTGGCGAGGGTGATGTCATACCGGCCGCCGACCCACTTGGGGATGCGGCTGGAGACCTCGCTGCGGCGGGAGGCGATGACGTTTCCACTGATGGTGGGCACGCGCTCCACCACGGTGCAGCTTGCGTAGTCGTCCCAGGGCCAGGCCCAGGCCTTTTCGATGGTGAGGTCATAGTCGAAATCGGTGATGTTGTAATCCACATAGGCGCTCTGGCCGCTGATGGCCCCGGACAGCGCCGGGTCAGCCAGCAGAAATTCCGGGCTGAAATACTTGTTCAGCTCCGACGCCTGCTGGCGGGTCAGCATCACGTCCACGCGCTTTTGAAGCCCGTCCTGCAACACCACATACACGTTGGACAGGTTCAGCGCCATGAAGAACCCGCAGGACAGCATCCCCAGCAGCACGCATATCACGACCAGATACTTGGCGATAAACCAGATAAATCTGCGAAAGTAAAGCACGATCAAAAACTCCCGTATGGTTTTACATTGGTTTCTTCGATAAATTGGAATTTGTTGTGCTGATAAACTATCCCCTGTAGGGGCGCCGTTTCGGCGCCCGCCCTTAACGAAACGCATCGTACTACCCGGCGGGCGTGCACCCCTATTATACCCCTTCAACTAATCTTTTTCAAGTATATACTTGAGCTGTTGTATCATCTGCTCGTCGGTCATGCGGAATTTGAAGACCACGCGGCGGGAGGCGTCCATGTCCTCATTGCCGTTTTCGTCCAGCACGGGGTCGCTTTCAGAGCGGCCGTTGGTGGTGGTGAGAATGCGCATGAGCGACTTCTGGCGGGAGGATATGCCGGTATAGCCGTCGGCCAGCACGTAGGTCGCCACGGACAGGGCGCGCTGCTGAGACAGGCGGAGGTTGGAGATATAGTCGCCGGTGGAATCGGTGTGGCCCTCGATGATGATCTCGGTGACGTAGGGGCCGTATTCCTCGGAGAGCAGCACCTCTAAGTAGACCGGCAGGAAGTTGTCGATGAAGCGCTTGCCCCGGTCGGTGAGGTCGAATTTATTGGTTTCGAACAGCACGTCGGATTCCAGGGCGATGGAGCCGTTGGTGGGGTCCACCTGGGCGGAGATCCTGGCGGCGCGGAGGGCGTCGGACAGCGACGATATGATGCGGGTCTTGAGGCCCACCAGCGCCTCGATCTGCACCTGCTGGGTCTCCAGGGCCTGCTGCTGTTCCTCCAGCTTCAACTGCTGGGCGTCCAGCGTCATCTGCTGCTGGGCCATGGTGGCGCGCTGCTGATCCAGCGTCACCTGCTGCTGGCTGAGCCGGGCCTCCTGCTCGGCGATGGTGGTCTGCTGCTGGTTCAGCTTGGCCTGCTGGGCGTCCATGCTGGACTGCTGCTGACTGAGCTTGGCCTGCTGATCGTCCATGGTGGTCTGCTGGGCGCTGAGCAATGCCCGCTGCTCATCCATGGTGGTCTGCTGGGCGGTGAGCCGGGCCTGCTGCTGATCCATGGTGGTCTGCTGCTCGTCCAGCTTGGCCTGCTGGGCGTTCAGCTTTTCCTGCTGCTGGTTCATGGTGACCTGCTGGGTGTTGAGGGTCGCCGCCTGCGCATCCAGCCGGGCCTGCTGCTCGTCCATGGTAGTCTGCTGCGCGTTGAGCTTCTCCTGCTGCTCGTTCAGCGTGATCTGCTGGGCGGAGAGTATGGCCTTCTGCTGGTTGAGGGTGGTCTGCTGCGCGTTGAGTTTTTCCTGCTGCTCGTCCAACTGGGTGGCCTGAGTGGTGATCTGCTGCTCCTTTTCGGTGAGCAGGGTCTGGGCGGCGGTCAGCTCGGTCTTCTGCTGGGCCAACACGTCCTCGGCCTCCTCCAGCTCCTTCTGGGCTGCGTTCAGGCGGATCTGCTGGGTCATCATCTGGGCCTCGGCCTCGGACAGCCGCGCCGTCTTTTCGTTCAGATCGGCGTTGGCCTGGTCAAGATCGTACTGCTGCCGCGCGATCTCCGCCATGTTGATCTCATACATATCGAAATACTGATACATGATGTAGAACATGATCAGTATGAATATCAGCAAGAGCGAACTCATCAGGTCCGAAAAGTTCAGCCAGTTCGCGCCGTCCCCCCGGCTCCGCCGATGGGTGCGCCTCATGCTCTGACGTATGCGCAAGTTTGGATTCCTCCTTTCCGGATGGAGGCTAATTAATGGGGAATTGGGAATGGGAAATGGGGAATGGTTGTGGAAATCCTACGGATTTCTTTTTATTAAAATAGTCTGTAGAATCAGTCGTTTTCCCAAGAATCAAACAAATCCGCAGGATTTGTACCTTCATTCCCCATTCCCCATTTCCCATTCCCCATTGTTCAAAAAAACTACTTCCTGTACATCCTCCCAACCGACGCGTCGATGGCGCGGGTGGCCTGCTCCATGGCGTCGGTGAGGGCGTCCACCTGGTCGAGGAGGCGGTTGTTGGCGTCGTTGACGGCGTCGGGCAGGTGTTCGAGGGAGCCGGCGATGTTGGCGGAGAGGTAATCCACACGCTGGGTGAACTGGTTGACATAATCTCGATAGGCGTCCAGCGTGGTATCCAGCTCCTTGCTGATGCTGCGGGCGGCCTCGGCGTGGGCGCTGGCCAGAGATTTCTCGGCGGCGCGGAGCTCGCCGGCGGCCTTCTGCATCCCGGCGGCGGCCTTGGCAGTGTCCTCGGCGTAGCGGGCGGAGGTCTTGTCCAGCGCGGCGGTGAGCTCGGCGGTGGACTTCGCAAGGTCGGCCTGCAAGCTGCTGACCTTCCTCAAATAGTCGCTCTGCTGGCGGGCCACAAGCTCCATCTGCTCCACGGTGCCATTAATGCGCATGTACGCCTCGTCGGCCTCCTGGCGGGCGGCGCTGAGCTGGTCCACATAGGCGGAGACGCCCTCAAGCAGGTCCTGCACCATGCGGCGGATCTCGGTGAGATCGTTGAAAATATCCGCCGCGCCGGAAAGGCTGGCCCGGACGGCCTCGGAATTCTCCCTTTGCAGCTCGGCGGTCTCGTCCAGCGTCTTGGCGAAGCGTTTGAGGGAGCCGTTCATGGATTCGTCCATACGGTTCAGGAAGCGCTCCAGCACATTGTCGATGAGACGCGCCTGTTCCCGGGATATGCCGTTGACGAAGCCCTGCATGGTGGCGTTCACCGGCTCCATGGCCTTCAATATGGATTCGGACATCGTCTCGGTGAATTTGCCGTTGATGTCCTTGGTCATGGTCTTGATGAGGGCGGTCTGCTCCTGCTGGTAGATGGCGATCTGGGTCATGGGGTCCACGCTGAGCACGCCGGCGTGGCGGCTCATGGCGGAATAGAAGCGGGTGAGCGTGTGCTCGGTGGAACCGTAGACGGCACGGGTGATCAGCGTGAACGCCACGGAGCCCACCACGCCGAATATGGACGTCATGAAGGCGTAGCGCATGCCGGGGATGAGGGTGACGATGGAATTCTGCACGGCGTCGGCGTCGGTCATGCTGAACCCGGACAGGCCCTGGGCCAGGCCGATGAGCGTGCCCAAAAAGCCCAGCGACGTCAGCAGTCCCGGCAGCGCCTCCGCGAAGGAGATGCGGCCCGGGCCGTAGATCACTGTCTCCTCGTTGATGTAATCCTCCACATTCGAGGCGTTGTGGTAGCGACCGTCAGCGAAGAAGAGGTTGTTCAGATAGTCGCTCCAATGGGCAAACAGCGCGCCCTTGCCGAGGAAATCGTCCTCCTGCCAGGCGTATTTCTTTTCGCCGCCGTCGCGGATGGAGCGTATGGCCCGCTTGATGAGCCGCTGATTTTTCAGCACCGGCTCCACGCAGCGCACCAGCCCCAGTATGAACAGCGCCACGATGGCGATGTAGATGATCACCGCCGGCGCGCTGGTCATGGAGCCCACGATCATGGTCTTCAGATATTCAATATATTTCATGTGCACCTCCGGGATGAAAGGCCAAAATCCTATAGCTATACTCATACAGTATAGCATGATTCCTAAAATGAATCGAGTGTAAGTTATGACTAAAAGATGATATTTGAATGGCGACAAGCGGGCTTATTTGTATTTGCCGGTCAATATTGTAGCGATCATGAAATTACTTTAATGCGGTGAAACCTTTTTCCGCTCAACCCCTTGCAAAGTTTGCGTTTTTTTGATATATTGTAAAAGTACTGAAAGGCGCGTTGCGCGCGGCCTGATTTTGAGTATTGGGAGGTTACAGCCATGGCGAAGATGAAGCAGCAGATGTTCCTGCAGTTCAACGAGCAGGAAGTGGAGCTCAGCGCCGTTGAGGCGAATGTCAAGAAGGACTGGAAGGAGGCCGGCAAGAAGCTGACCGAGATCGAAAACCTCGATATCTATATCAAGCCTCAGGAGGGCAAGGCCTACTACGTCGTCAACAAGGCCGTTGAGGGCAAGGTGGACCTGTTCTGATTCCCGGGTAAATAGGGCTCATTGCTGAGGCAATGGGCTTTTTTATGTGATGACATCTTTGTAAACAGGGATTTATCGGGGAGATGCCTACTCTCCTGTAGGGGCGGCGTTGCGCCGCCCGCCGGGTATGACGATGCGTTTCGTTAGGGGCGGGCGCCGAGGGCGCCGAAACGGCGCCCCTACAATGTTGGTTTGACTGCTCGACAAATTCCAATTTATGAATCAGAATGAAAGGTGTGATTCCGCATGAAAACCCGTCTGTTGCTGGGGGATTCCCATGATCCCTGGCGCAATCTGGCGGTGGAGGCGTGTCTGTTTGAGACATTGGGGGACGACGAAATCGTGCTCTATCTCTGGCAGAACAGCGCTACGGTGGTGATCGGGCGGCATCAGAACGCATGGCAGGAATGTCGGGTGCAATTGCTGGAATCGGAGGGCGGGCGGCTGGCCCGGCGCTCCACCGGCGGCGGGGCGGTGTTTCACGATCTGGGGAATCTGAATTTCTCCTTCGTCGTGCCGCGGAGTCAATACGATGTGCATCGGCAGCTCGAGGTCGTGCGGCGGGCGGTAGCGGAATACGGCATTGACGCGCAATTTACCGGGCGCAACGACCTGACGGTGAACGGCGCGAAGTTCTCCGGAAACGCCTTCAAATTCTCCGATAAAGTGGGACTTCACCACGGCACCCTGTTGGTGGATGTGGACATGGACCGGCTGGGCCGGTATCTCGTCCCTGGAAAGGATAAATTAAAAGCCAAGGGCATCGAGAGCGTGCGTTCCAGAGTTTGCAATCTGAAGGAAATAAACCCATCCATAAATATTGAAGGTTTGTCAATCGCCCTTGAACGCGTCTTTGAAATGGAATATGGGAAACCCGATAAAATATCGGTAGAAAGTCTCAATAATAACAGGCTGGAGGAATTGGAAAAAATATATGCCTCCTGGGATTTCCGCATGGGCAAGGCGCTGCCCTTTGACGCAAAGCTCTCCACGCGCTTCGATTGGGGCGGCATCACGCTGGAGCTGAGCTTAAAGCAGGGGCATGTCACCGCCGCAAAGGTATGGTCCGACGCCATGGACGAGGCGATGATCGACAAAATCTCCCCGGCGCTGCTGGGCATCCGCTATGAAAACAGCGTCCTCGCAGAAGCGCTGAGGACGCTGGATAATCCACAGACCGGCGACATCGCCGACTGGATTAAGGATGCAGAGCTTGGTTAAGCACGATGACTGTAGGGGCGGCGTTTCGCCGCCCGCTTTTGTACGCGGCTAAGGCATGTACGGGCGGGCGGCGAAACGCCGCCCCTACAAGGTCACTTCGAAAATTGAACTTCACTCCCCCACCCTGCCATACATCCCGAAGGCGCAGGCGGCGGCGGTGATGAGGGATGCGGCGGCGGCGGGGAGGTCGATGAACCGGCCATGGAGGACACCTCTCAAAAGCGCCTGTGTGGGCGGCAGCACGCAGAACCCAATGACGGCCATCGACGCAGCGCAAACGATTAGCAGATTCCGGTTCATCTCCTTCGATTCCATGGCGGCCCGCCGAAAGGGGGCACGGCAGAGTTCGTAGAGCGTCAGCCCCGCGAAGAACGGCGCGGAGGACAGCGCGGCCCTGGCCATCGAACTGTAGATCATGGACAGTGCCAGACAGGACAGCGGATAGACCAGCGACTGCACCAGCGCCAGCGGCGCGCAGCGTATCACCTGGTCGTTGAGCTTACCCTTCAGCGGCCCGCCGATCAAAATCGAAATCAGCGCGGAAACCGCCGCGGCGAGCACCGCCCCGCCCAGCGGCCATTCCAGCGCGTAGGGCAGCAGGCCGTCGTGGGAGCTCAGAGAGGTCATCATCAGCCCCCCGCCCACCAGCGCCGCGGTGATGGCGCGGGAGAGTATCGCGCTGTAGCCGTCGCCGGTGGAATAGAGGTATTCATAGAATACATGCTCGACGTTCAACAGCAGCGCCATGGCGGCGTAGATGAAATGCGTCGGAACAATGACATGATTCCACACAAAATCCGCCAGCAATATGACAGCGACGCCCGCCACCTGCAACAGCAGCGCGGCGACGACGCTCCCCCGCACCTTTTTCAGCGACGGCTGGACGGCGAACGCCTGCCGCAGCCCCCTTGCCGAGGCGAGTCCCAGCAGTCGGGCGAGGAAGGTCCAGAGAAACAGGTTTTCCGTCACATTATCCCGGCCCAGCAGGGACGTCAGCAGGAACACCCCCGGCAGAAAGGCATCCGAGGGTCGCACCATGCGCATTTTAGTGAGCTTCTTCATATCTCCCCCACCTCAGCAGTATTCCAGCGCGGCGCTGACGGAGAACATGCCGCTGTTGCCGTCCCTGGAAGCCACGAATATGCGGGCGTCCTCCTGGGGCGTCAAACCGGCCTCGAGGAAGGCAGCCTCGCAGCACTTCAGCGCCAGCTCCGGGTAGTTGTTTTCCTTGGAAAGGTGGCCCAGTATGATCTGACGTGCGCCGTGGCGGACCAGCTCCACGGCCACCTCCCCCGCGTTGTCGTTGGAGAGGTGCCCGTGCTTGCCCGCGATGCGGCGCTTTAATTCATAGGGATAGGGCCCCATTTCCAGCATACCGGGGTCATAGTTGGATTCCAGTATTACGGCGTCCGCGCCCATGATGTATTTCAGCCAGCTATCCCGGATGATGCCCAGGTCTGTGGCGATGGCCAGCTTGGCCCCGGCGGTCTCAAAGGTGTAACCCACCGGCTGGGCGGCGTCGTGGGGCGTGGCGAAGGGCATGACGTCTATGGAGCCGATGTAGAAGTCCTCCCCCGGCTCGATAACGCAGATGTTCCGGGGATTCACCGCCCCGATCTTGTCTATCATCGCCCGCCAGGTGCCCTCGGTGGCGAACACCGGCAGGTCGTATTTCCGCGAGAGTATGCCGATGCCCTTGATGTGGTCGGAGTGCTCGTGGGTAACTAATATGGCCTGGAGCATACAGGGGTTGACCCCCACCCTCGCCAGTTCCTGAGTGATGCGGCTGCCCGACAGACCCACGTCCACCAGCAGGTGTGTGTCGTCACAGCCGACGTAGGTCGCATTGCCGCTCGAACCGCTGAACAGCGGCGAAAAGCGAAGTTCCATTTGTGTCCTCCCGTTTGCTTATGTGTTGACCCCCGTCAGATCAAAGGCGGGGATGTATTTTTCATCGGACGATGACAATTCCTGAACGAAACCGTCCTCCAGGCCCAAATCCATGAGGTGGTCCACAACCAGGTCGTATTCCTCCTGTGTGACGCGGCGCTCCAGCTCATCCAGCCCCTTCACGTTTCCAAAGGGCAAATACTGGGCCATCAGGCTCACCCACGCGCCGGGCAGGTTGTCCGCGATCCAATCCAATATTTCCATGGATTCCTCCGCGCAGCCGGGCAGTATCAGATGCCGCACGATGACGCCGCTTTTGATAAGCCCTTCATCGTCAAGCACCACCGGCCCCGTCTGCCGAAGCATCTCCTTGAGCGCGGGACCCGCAAAGTCAAAGTAGTTCTTCGCGGCGGAATATTTGCGCGCGGAGTCCCGACGGATATATTTGAGATCGGGCAGATAGACCTGCACCTTTCCCTCCAGCCTTTGAAGCGTTTCAACCCGCTCATATCCACCGGTGTTCCACACTACAGGCACAGGCAGACCGCCTTCGAGCGATTCAAGTATAGCCTCGGTGAAATGGGTAGGGTTGACGAGGTTGATGTTGTTCGCTCCCTGCCCTATCAATTCATAGTAGATTTCCCGCAGGCGTTCCACGCTGACCTTCTGCCCGAATCCATCATGGGAGATGGGGTAATTTTGACAGAACCGACAGCGAAGCGCGCAGCCGGAGAAAAACACCGCTCCGGACCCGCGTTCGCCGCTGATGACGGGTTCCTCATCAAAGTGCAGCGCCGCACGGGCCAACACCGGTTCCGCGCCCATGCGGCAGAACCCCTCCCCCACCTCGCCGCGCATGGCGTGGCACATGCGGGGACAGGCATCGCAGATATATGGTTTCACAGCTTCACCTCATAATGTTTCACGTGAAACAATTTAATGACCGGCGGGCCAATGTTTCACGTGAAACATTTTTATTCGTTTCCGGTCAATGTGATCAGCCAGACCTCAGCCTGTGTTCCAAACCGAAGGTTGACGCCCTCACAGCCCACCCCAGAGGTGGTCAGCATCGGCACGCCGGTCTCGTGCGTCCAGCCATAGAGGAAGTGTTCCTCAAGGCTGTTCAGTCGCAACAGTTTTCTGCCGAAGAGCCGCACCTGCCCGCCGTGGGTGTGGCCGGCGAGACAGAGATCGACCCAGTGCCCGCCGTCCCTCGCCTCGGTAGTGTTCAGCGTCGGAAAGCAGGCGGGGGTATCCGCGACGGCTATGACACACTCTCCACGATGGAAGGAGCGTCCTCCCCTTCGCACGCCCTCGGAGCTTTCCGTGACGCCCACCAGCCAAAGTGTCTCGCCGTCCAGTTCGATGCCGTGTTTGGCATCGTTGAGCAGCTCAAAGCCCTCCGCCGCGAAGACGCCGCCGTCCGCCTCCGCGGAAAGCGCGTACCTGCCCAGCGGCGCAGTGAAGTCGTTTATAAAATGAAAGAACTCCTCCCGTCGCTGGGTGTCTGTTGGATTGAGCGCGGTTTCACCGTTCAGCGTTTGAAGCAGCGAATGGGTGTTGTAGTCGCCGCCGAGAATCAGTATATCAGGCTGTAGGGTTTGCAGACGATGAAAGAGATCAGCTGCTTTTGCGATCGAACCATCACCACGCAGGTCGATGTCGGAGGCATAGAGCATCGTCCGTCCTTCAAAGGCAGCGGGCAGATCCGGCAGGTAAACCGTCGCCCGCATGACGTGGACGATGTTGGATTGAAGCCACATCCAGCCGAAGCAAAGCAGAAGCAGCACAGCCAGCGCCAGCCCGATCCACAGGCCCGGTCCCCTCGCCCTTTTCCCCTTCGACTTTCGCTTCATAGCCACCTCATACATTATTATGTCATAAATATGACACGAATCCAACCGAACTATGCCGCCCTTTCCGGTCATTGTGAATGAATAATGAAATTGCGCGGGGAATTGTCCGCAAATTACCCTTTTTGTCACAGGAGTATCGTTGCAACCCGGCACACCTTCAATTATAATATGAATTGATATGTCATACAAGGGACAAGTGTCTTTTGGCGGGCAAAAATGGCCTGTTAAAAGTTGCGGCGATTTGGAGATATTCGATAGATAGAGGAATTATCTTGTCGTTTGTTCGAGGCCACCTCATCCGCCCTCACGGGCACCTTCCCCTCAAGGGGAAGGCATGGGGCTGGAAACAACGGGACCAAAAGCCTTCTCCTTGAGAGGAAGGTACCCCGAAGGGGCAGATGAGGTGTGTTTCCTGCTTACCTCTGCAAATCTCTATTTGCCGATTCATTCTCCATCCCCCGCCTGTCCCACAAACACTGGAGGCACGCATGGAACGAAAGCGCAGACAGGGTATTCCCGGCGCAATCGCCCTGCTGATCGTGATATTTGCCTGCGTGGTAGCCTTTATGGGATCGCGGCTGATCCTGGGGCTGACCCGCGGGAACGCCTACGACTATAAATCCATCGACATCCCCGCCAACCAAACCCTTGAGGTGGTGGACGACGGCTTTATATACTATGACGGCAGCTCCATCGCTTCCGTCACCACCGACGCGCGGGTGAAGTGGTCCTACCTCATCGGCAAGGACGCCGGCTTCGACGCCACCGACTTTGGCGTGGCGGCCTGGAAGGGCTCGAAGCTGACGCTGGTCGATCTGAACAGCGGCGAGACCACCTCCTCCACCGATATGGAATCGGAGGTCCTCTCCGCCCGCATCGGCGAGCGCTATGCCGCGGTGGTGTTGGGACCGGAGCACGACAGCACGATTGTACTGATGGAACGCGGCGGCCGGCGGGTGAACAGCATCACCCTCACCAGCCAGACCATCATCGATTACGGATTTTTCTCAAGCGGCTCCCTGCTCTGGGTCATGAGCCTTGACACCAGTGGCACGGCGCCGAGCTGCACCATCAACACCTATCGCCCCGGCAAGGAGCGGGTGGGCATGATACACGACGGCGAACAATTGATGTACGGCGTGGTGTTCCAGTCCTCCTACTTCTGCTGTGCCGGCGACACCTTCCTGAAGGTCTACGACTACACCGGCAACGAGGACAAGACCCGCCGCCGCCTGGTCTATGGCTGGTATATGGCCGCCCTGGACGACGCGATGGATGACCCCATGATGGCCTTCGTCCCCGGTATACAGTACGATTCCAGCGAGGGCATGCGGGATGTGCGCATGATCCGCGCCCAGTTAGACCAGCAGGTCCGCCTGCCCTACGGCTGCCAGTCCCTCATCGCACGGGGCAAGCGGGTCTACGGCTTCTCCACCGACGGCTTCGTCTGCATCGCCGAACAGGGGCAGCTCGCCGCCCGGGCCTACCAGCTCCCCCTGGCCTTCGACCGGGTCTACGGCGTCACCGGCAACGATTACGCCGTCCTCGGCAGCGGCACGGTGGTGCATCTGCTGAAGCTGCAATAAGCTGTATCGGATGAATACATTTCCTGAAACTGGGAAAACTTGACATAAACGACTTCTTTGCAGGAGGGCATACCATGAATTTGCTGGATGTCATCATACTCGCCATACTTGCCTTTTATCTGATATCGGGCATGTATCGCGGCTCCATCACCTCCTTTTTAGGTACGGCGGGCTTCATCGCCGCGTGGTTTGGGGCGAAGCATTTCTATCCCATGGTGGCGCAGATGGCGCTTTCCAACCAGACGCTGATGGCGGTGCTGAACCAGTATCTGGAGCCGGAATCCTTCTTCGCCAGCCATGCCCAGGCCATGACCACCGTGGCCGAGGTCATCTCCGGCGGCGAGACGGCCATACAGAACGCGCTGGCCGGCCTCTCCGGCAACCTCAGCATCATCGCCAAGGCCTTTGAGGCCAACGTCCGCTCCCAGGCCTTCCAGAGTCTGGGTATCAGCACCCTCTCCGATTACCTCGACCAGACCATCTGGCAGGCGGTTTTCAACGTGGGGGCCTTCATACTCTGCTTCATCGCGCTGTACGTGGTGGCCATGCTGGTGGTCAATCTGCTGGACCACGTGATCTCCTTCCCGCTCATCCGCGGCGTGGACTGGCTCGTGGGCGGGCTGCTGGGCCTTGTGCGCGGCGTGGTCATCTGCGGGCTGATACTCTATCTGCTCCCCGCCGTGGCCCAGGTCGTCTCCCCCGATTTCGCCGCCGACCTTGTCAGCAATTCCACGCTGGTCAACCTGGTCTCCCGCATCGACATCATGCAGGTCAGCAATATGATGCGGTCCCTGGTGGGCGGCTGAACCATCGCCCCTTCACAAATGAAAAACGCCCATCTGCCCGGCTGCTTCGGTCAGGTGGGGTTTTGCTGTTTTGATAGTGAAGCAGTACGTCGCAGGGCGGGCGCCGAAACGGCGCCCCTACAAGGAAAGTTCGTATATAAAACAAACAGCGCCTGTAGGGGCGGCGTTGCGCCGCCCGCCCTCCACGACGCAGCGCTGATTCGCAAAGCATATACTCTGTGTCAAAATGGAGGTTCTGATGGCAGTTCAAAGCATCAAAAAAGCACAATACGAGGAGCGGGCCCCCATGCGCAGTCCGTTGAGCCTGCTCATGGCCATCGCGCTGTTCGGGCTGTCGGTGCTGCTGATGGTGATCGCGGTGTCCGAGCCAGAACAGGGCACCATGATGGGCGTGATTCGCGACGTCATGCGCGGCCTCGCCGGGGACATGACCTTCGCCCTGCCGCTGCTGACGGCCTGGGGCGGCGTCCTCTGCGTGCTGTCGGCCCGGGGCCGCAGGGTGTCGGTGTTCAAGACCATCTGCGATTTCCTGGCCGCCCTCTGCGTGTTCGCGGCGATACATATGTTCTTCGCCCAGACCATCGTGGTGGAGCGCATGACCATCCTCGGCTTCGCCAATTTCGTCTCGAAATCCTATTCCTACGGCCACGGCGGCGGGGCCATCGGCGCGCTGCTCTGCTGGCCCATGTTCAACACGCTGGGCGTGGCCGGGGGATTCATCGCGGCGCTGCTGGCGATACTGCTGCTGATGACCGCCACGGGCCGCATGACCCGGCTGGTGATGTTCATCTCCGAACACGCCTCCGCCTTCCCCCGCCGGGAACAGCGGAACGACTTCGAGGCCCCCGTCCAACAGCGTCCCAGAAAAACCGCTCCCCCGGCCCGCCAGCGCCCGCCCCGGCCCGCCGCGAGGAACCGGGACCCCTTCATTGACGAGGTTGTCGCCGGCAATCCCCGCCGCGACGCACAGCCTCGCAGGCCCCGCCCCCAGCGGGAGGCGTCCGTGGGCGTCCCCGCCCGGAAGCCCGCGGCCGCTGAACCTGCCCCCTCCCGCAGGCGCAAGAAGCTCTATGTGGAGAATGTGGAGCCGTTGAAGCCGAAGGTCGCCGACCCTGAGCCAAAGAAGGCCCGCAGCGGCGACGTGGGCTTCGCCACCAATGATTTTGACGACTTCGACATGCTGGACGCCGAGTCCATCCTCCAGGACAAGCTGGACGCCGACGAGGAGCGCGCCTTCAAGCCCGACCGCTCCGCCGCCGTGGAGGAATCCCGCCGCGCCAAGCGGGAGGAGAAGGAGAAACCCGCAGAGGTCATCGAACAGCCCGACCGCGCCGCCATCGTGGAGGAGGCCCGGACGACCAAGCGCGAACGGGAGATCGTGGACATTCCCGACGAAGAGCTGCGCATCGAACCGGTGGCCTATGAGACCCCGGACGACGAGATCCCCTTTGAGATCCCCTCCCGCCAGCGCATCAAGAAGGGCGAGGCGCTGCCCACCATCAACCACGAGGAAATGAAGGTCATGGTGGAGGAGGACGAACCGGAGTACAACTATCCCCCCATCGACCTGCTCCAGCCCGGCGACACCGAGGACACCACCGTCCACACCCGCCGGGACAAGGAAAAGGCCCAACTGCTGGAGGACACGCTGTCCAGCTTCGGCATCACCGCCCGTTTGACCGGCATCGCCCACGGTCCCGCCGTCACGCGGTTTGAATTGCAGCCGGCCCCCGGCATCAAGGTCAGCAGAATTACCTCCTTGTCCGACGACATCGCCCTGAACCTGGCCGCCATGTCCGTCCGCATCGAGGCCCCCATCCCCGGCAAGGCGGCGGTGGGCGTCGAGATTCCCAATGACAAGGTGGAGATGGTCCGCCTCCGCGACGTGCTGGAATCCCAGGAGGCCCGCAAGCATCCCTCCAAGATCGCCGTGGGCCTGGGCAAGGACAACTCCGGGCGCTACATCGTGGCCGACATCGCCAAGATGCCCCACGTGCTCATCGCCGGTCAGACCGGTTCCGGTAAGTCCGTCTGCATCAACGCCATCATCGCGTCGATACTCTTCCGCGCCGCCCCCGAGGAGGTGCGCCTGATACTCATCGACCCGAAGGTGGTCGAGCTGTCCATCTACAACGACATCCCCCATCTGGTCTGCCCCGTGGTCACCGACCCCAAGAAGGCCGCCAGCGCCCTCGACTGGGCCGTGGCCGAGATGACCCGCCGCTACAAGCAGTTCGCCGAGCGCGGGGTCCGCGACATCAAGGGCTACAACAAGTCCCTCCAGCCCGGGGAAAAGATCATGCCCCAGATGGTCATCATCATCGACGAGCTGGCCGACCTGATGATGGTCTCCCCCGGCGAGGTCGAGGACAGCATCTGCCGCATCGCCCAGCTCGCCCGCGCCTGCGGCATGCACCTGGTCATCGCCACTCAGAGGCCCTCCGTCAACGTCATCACCGGCATCATCAAGGCCAACATCCCGACCCGCATCGCCTTCTCGGTGGCCTCCCAGGTGGACAGCCGCACCATGATCGACCACGGCGGCGCGGAAAAGCTGCTGGGCAACGGCGATATGCTGTTCGTGCCCAACGGCGGCAAGTCCATGCGCGTCCAGGGCGCCTGGGTGTCCGACGACGAGGTCCACAAGATCGTGGAGTACATCAAGCGCCCCGGCGAAAACGCCTACGACCCGGACATGATCGAGCACATGGAAAACGCCACCAAGACCGACGCCGAGAAGGAGGAGCTGGTGGAAACCTACGACCCCAAGCTCCCCGAGGCCGTGGACATCGTCCTCGAGCTGGGCCAGGCGTCCATCTCCATGCTCCAGCGCCGCATGCGCATCGGCTACGCCCGCGCCGGCCGCCTGATAGATGAAATGGCCCGCCGCGGCATCGTCTCCGAGGCCGACGGCTCCAAGCCCCGCACCGTCCTGATCACAAGGGAGGACGCGCGGCTGATGTTCGAGGAGGACGAGAGCGCCTGAGTGGGCAATCCTTCGGCTCGACAAATTGGAATTTGTCGCGGAGAGCGGGTAAACCACCTCATCCGCCCTCACGGGCACCTTCCCCTCAAGGGGAAGGCACGGGCTGGGCTACCGCGTAACCCAAAAGCCTTCCCCTTGAGGGGAAGGTGCCCCGAAGGGGCGGATGAGGTGGACTTCGAACGACACCCCGACAAATCCCTGTTTATCAACATATCCTAAGAGGTTCATCATGTGTCTTGAAAATAAACTCGGCCTGACCGGCACGGCCTTTGAGGATGCCGAGGAGCGCATCAGCAAGCGCAAGGCGCGTCGGCTGTTTGAGGAAGGGCTGCTGAATGAATGGGAGCCGGGCGATTATGCCACGCTGCAATTCATTCATCGCTGGCTGTTCGAGGAAATCTATGATTTTGCCGGACAGACACGCAAGCTGAACATCGCCAAGGGCGGGTTCCGCTTTGCCTCCGCAATCTACCTCGACGAGGCCCTCCGCCAGATCAGCGCCATGCCCCAGCGGACCTACGAGCAGATCATCGCTAAATACGTGGAGATGAATATCGCCCACCCTTTCCTGGAAGGAAATGGCCGAAGCACCCGCATATGGCTGGACCACATTTTGAAATGTGAGCTGGGTAAGGTGGTGGATTGGAGCAAAGTCGGACGGGAGGACTACCTCCTCGCCATGGAGCGCAGTCCCGTGCGCGATACGGAAATCCGATTGCTTCTGCAATCCGCTCTGACTGACCGGGTGAACGACCGTGCTATATTCATGCACGGTTTGGATGCCAGCTATCGCTATGAAGGGTATTCAAGCTACAGGACAGATGAGCTGTAATATACCCATGAGGGAGACAGGAATAACATCCTGCCTCTTTTATTTTGGCACTCTTTTTGCTATAATACATTCAAATAATAAGTCTATGAAGGAAAAGAACATCATGAAAAAGGTTGGAATGATTTCCCTGGGCTGCGCGAAGAATCGCGTGGATTCCGAGAACATGCTGGGCATGCTGCGGGCCAGGGGCTTTGAGATCGTGGCGGACCCCGCCGAGGCGGACGCGCTGTTCGTCAACACCTGCGGCTTCATCGAGCCCGCCAAGGAGGAATCCATCGACGCCATATTTGAAATGGCCCAGTACAAAAAGGAGGACCCCCGCAAGCGCTTATTCGTCACCGGCTGTCTGGCCCAGCGCTATCCCGAGGCGCTGATGAGCGAGATACCGGAGATCGACGGCATACTGGGCGTGGCCGACTACGCCCGTCTGTTTGACATGATGGAGGCCGTGGACGCCGGGACCCGCCCCTGCTACACCGCCAACGGCCCGCGGTTCCTCAATACCCCCCGCGTGCTGACCACCCCCGGCTACAGCGCCTACGTGAAAATTTCTGACGGCTGCGACAACCGCTGCACCTACTGCGCCATCCCCTTGATTCGCGGCGGCTACAGCTCCCGGCCCTTTGACGACATCGTGAACGAGTGCCGCCAGCTCGCCGCCGAGGGCGTCACCGAGCTGACACTCATCGCACAGGACACCTCCCGCTATGGCTGCGACCTCGGCGACGGACACTATATGCTGCCTGAATTGTTGGAGGCCGTCTCCGAAATCGAGGGCGTCCACTGGGTCCGGGTGCTGTACTGCTATCCCGATTCCACCGAGGACAGATTATTAGACACCATCCAGCGCCTGCCCAAGGTCGCCCCCTACCTCGACCTCCCCCTCCAGCACATCGACGACGACCTGTTAAAGCGCATGAACCGCCGGGGCACCGCCGACTGGATCAAGAGTCGCATCGAGGAATGTCATCGCCGGGGCATCATCCTCCGCACCACCATGATCGTGGGCTTCCCCGGCGAAACAGAACAGCAGTTCGAGACTTTGCTGGACTTCGTGAAGTGGGCCCGCTTCGACCGCCTCGGCGCCTTCACCTACTCCCCCGAGGAGGGCACCCCCGCCGCCAAGATGCCCGACCAGATCGACGAGGACGTGAAGCAGGAGCGCCTGGACCAACTGATGATGCTCCAGCAGTCCATCTCCATGGAGATCAACCAGTCCCGCATCGGCGCCACTTGCGAAGTGCTGGTGGACGGCTACGACGAGGACGAGGGCCGCTTCTTTGGCCGCAGCCTCTTAGAGGCCCCCGAGAGCGACGGCTGCATTTGGCTGGAAGCCGACCGCGAACTGACCCCCGGCGAATACGTGCAGGTGAAGATCACCGGCGCGGACGCCTATGATCTGGAAGGCGAGGTGCTGTAAATGAATCTCCCGAATAAACTGACGCTTCTGCGCATCTGCATGATCCCCTTCTTCGTGATATTCGCCAAGCTGCCGGGCTACGGGATGCAGATCGTGGCGGTCATCATCTACGTTCTGGCCTGCCTCACCGACATGCTGGACGGCAAGATCGCCCGCTCCCAAAACCTCATCACCAACTTCGGCAAGTTCATGGACCCCATCGCCGACAAGCTGCTGGTGATGTCCGCCATGATCGTGCTGACGGCACAGGGCCGTATGCCCGACTGGGTGTGCATACTGATGCTGGCCCGGGAGTTCCTGGTGTCCGGCTTCCGCCTCGTCGCCGTGGAAAATGGCCGCGTCATTGCCGCCGGGCCGCTGGGCAAGCTCAAGACGGTCTTCCAGATGGCCGCCACCATCGCGCTGATGCTCTTCGTCCCCATCAGCGGCGAGCCGCCGCTGGGCCCCGTCCCCGCCCTCATCGCCAATATACTGATGTACATCGCCATGGCCCTCACCGTCATCAGCGGCGCGGACTACATCCTCCGCAACAAGGACTGCATCAGCGATATGTGATAATGCTATGACAAACCGTTCGATCCCATTGCCGGATCGAACGGTTTGTGCTACAATGAAAAGGCTGGAAAATGGCTGGGCGATTCGCCCGGATGCGCTCCCACTGAACAAAAGACAGGCGGGAGGTGATAGCATGACGAATGTCGAATTATTGGCACTTTTGATTGCTATTGCAAGTCTCGTTATATCTGTGCATAACAGTAAACGTTAGATGAAAAAGGCCTCCGAGCAGTTGCGACCTACTCGGAGGCTTTTGCAATAGGTAACCCCCATTGCGGGAGTGCTTCCCGTACAAGACCATTGTACAGCATCGGCGGCCGCTTGTCAATACAGGCGGACGCCTTTTTTATCTCCAATGTTACTGCTCAGAGTCCTCGATAAATTGGAATTTGTTGTGCTGATAAACTATCCCCTGTAGGGGCGCCGTTTCGGCGCCCGCCCTTAACGAAACGCATCGTACTACCCGGCGGGCGGTTCCCCGACAAATCCCTGTTTATTGTAGAAACTGAGTTAACTCTCCAATAAGTCACTATTTGTCCCTGGCCAGAATGCAGCTTCCGTCGGCGATCTTGAGGGCGGTGCCCTTTTTCAGGGTGAGCTTCACGCGTTCGCCGGTCTTGAGTTCACGGCTGGCAACGACGTCCCCATAGCTGCCCAGTATGGCGACGGTCATGGTGAGTTCCTCGGCCATCAGCCCGCCGAAGGCATTGAACAGATTCCCGTATCCGCTGCCGCCCAAGGCGTCCATGGCATTGCCCAGCGCGCCGTAGGCCGTGCCCATCTGGTCGCCGGTAGTGCCGGTGCAGGTGAGTATGTAGCTTCCCGCGTCAATGTCCTCCCCCACGATGTAGCGCCCCTCACGCAGGGTCAGTTCGCTGCCCGCCGCAAGAGCCGTCATGGTCATCATCAGCATGACCGCCAGTGCCATTGCAAAACATCGCTTCATGTATAAAACCTCCTTGTTGCTGGAATCACCCTCATTATAGCATTTATCCGCCCTGTCACTGTCGGACATCACCGACAACGACGAAAAAAACTCGCGATAAAAACACGTTCCTTAGTGAATACACGAAAGGAGCGATGTTTATGTCTTACGACCACAGAATCACGGCCCGCGTGATCCGCCGCCTGCGCCGACAGCAGGGCATGACCCAGGAGCAGCTCTCCGGCCTGGCCGGAATTTCCCGCAGCCATCTGGCAGAGATCGAAAGCGGTGCGGACAAGGCCAACGTGGAGACCCTCTGGAAGATCGCCGACGCGCTTGGGCTTCGGCTCAGCGCATTGTTCCGAATGATTGAAGATGAGCCTTTGGAATAACGCGCCGCCAAGAACGTCTGTCACTGATGCCGAAGGAACCCTGTAGGGGCGCCGTTTCGGCGCCCGCCCTGCTTCGGGACGGAACGTTCTGGCGGGCGGGCGGCGCAACGCCGCCCCTACAGGAGAGTGGGTGACGCCTTCACAAATCCACGTTTATATGATACACTGATCCATAACGCAGCAACAGCAAAATATAACATAAAAACCACAGTTTTACATTGCGCCGCCGGGGCAAATGCGTTATAATAGTTTTTAGCGCATCCTTGCCACGGCGGAGAGCGTCGTGGCCGAAGTCCACAAGGAGGTGAAAAAGACATGAACCAGTATGAAGTCATGTACGTTATTGATCCCGCGCTGGAGGACAGCGCCAGGACCGAGCTGATCAACCGTTTTTCCGATTTGGTGGTGAAGAACGGCGGTGAAGTGGATCGCGTCGACGAGTGGGGCAAGCGCCGCCTGGCCTACGCCATCCAGTACAAGACCGAGGGCTATTATGTGCTGATGTACATCAAGGCGCCCGCCGATCTGCCCCGTGAGATCGAGCGCAACATGCAGATCAACGACAATATCCTGCGTTATCTGACCGTGAAGTACGAAGGCGAGCTGCCCGCCAAGCGCGAGCCGCTGAAGCCCTATGTGGCCCGCGAGGCCGTGGCTGTGGAAGCTGCCCCCGTTGAGGTCGCGCCCGTCGAAGCCGCGCCCGCCGCGGAGGTCGTCGACGACGAAAAGCCTGAATCCGAGGCCGAATAAGCTTTGGTTTACCAAAGGCAGGTGTAATATATGAACAAGGTCATTCTGATCGGAAACCTTGCCAATGATCCCGAGGCACGCACCACGCAGAGCGGCATCTCCCAGTCGACCTTCCGCCTCGCCGTGCAGCGTCGCTTTGCCAATCAACAGGGCGTCAGGGAAGCAGACTTTATTCCGATCGTCGCATGGCGTCAAAACGCTGATTTCTGCAACCGCTATCTCTCCAAGGGGAGCAAGGTGGCCGTGGAAGGCAGCATGCAGGTCCGGTCCTATGATGCGCAGGACGGCACCAAGCGCTATGTTACGGAAGTCATTGCTGACAGCGTTGAATCCGTCGGCAGCCGCAATGACGGCGGCCAGCGGGGCTACAACAACGCCGGCGACCCCGGCCCCACGCCGCCGCCTGCCCCCCGGTCTCAACCTGCGTCGAACGATTTCACCGAGGTTGATGACGACGAGCTGCCCTTCTAAGGGCTCCGCATCTTTCTTCTTTGGGGCTGCCCGAAGGGCTTCCCCTATAATCCAAAAAGGAGGAACAAAAACATGTCTGAAGATCGTGGCGAACGCATCCGCCGTCCCCGCGGCCGCAAGCCGCGCAGGAAGGTGTGCGCCTTCTGCGTAGATAAGATCCAGCATATCGACTATAAGGACGTCAATCGTCTCCGCCGCTTCACCAGCGAGCGCGGCAAGATCCTGCCCCGCCGCATGACCGGCACCTGCGCCAAGCATCAGCGTCAGCTGTCCACCGCCATCAAGCGCGCCCGGACCATCGCCCTGATGCCCTACGTGTCCGACTGATATGCTATAAGACAAAAAGGCTCCGCGCTTTTACGACGCGGTGCCTTTTTGTCAATGGGAAATGGACAATGGGGAATTGGGAATGAAGGTACAAATCCTTGCGGATTTGTTTGATTATAAGAGACCTGCATAAGATCGTGTGAGATTCTCATAAAAAGAAATCCGAAGGATTTCCTCATTCATTCCCCATTCCCCATTTCCCATTCCCCATTAAAAGAACGGGAGGTTTTTTATGATGTTTGAAGCCCGCATACAATCGCTGGCGGACAGGCTGCTGGACGATTACGGCAACGATCGCGTCATCGACCGGCTGGAGATGTTCACCCAGCCCGACCGGCAGATCATCGAGACGCTGATCGGGAAGCTGCTGCGCCTGGTGTTCCCCGGCTATTACCGGGACTACACCTATCGCATCTACAATCCCAAAAACAACCTGTCGGCGCTCATCGAGGACATCGCCTTCCACCTGAACCGCCAGATCGCCATCGCCCTGCGGGGCAGCGACACAAAGGTGGACGACCCGGAGCGCCGGGCCGAGGACATCACCGCCGCATTCTTCGAGGCCCTCCCCGGCATACGCGCACTGACGGAGACCGACCTCCAGGCCGCCTACGACGGCGACCCCGCCGCCAAGAACAAGGCCGAGGTCATCATCGCCTACCCCGGCCTCTACGCCATCACCGTCAACCGCCTGGCCCACGCTCTCTATGAATTGGACGTTCCCCTCATCCCCCGCATCATGACCGAATCCGCCCACTCCAAAACCGGCATCGACATCCACCCCGGCGCCACCATCGGCCGCTATTTCTTCATCGACCACGGCACCGGCATCGTCGTCGGCGAGACCACCGTCATCGGGGATTACGTCAAAATCTATCAGGGCGTCACCCTCGGCGCGCTCTCCACCCGCGGCGGCCAGAAGCTCCGGGGCAAACGCCGACACCCCACCATCGAGGACAACGTCACCATCTACGCTGGCGCGTCCATCCTCGGCGGCGATACCGTCATCGGCCACGATTCCGTCATCGGCTCCAACGTGTTCATCACCCACCCCATCGCCCCCGGCACCCGCGTCAGCATCAAGAGCCAGGAGCTGATCTACAAAAACGGCCAGGGCTACGTCATGCAGCCCGAGGTGCCCGGGGATAACAATGTGTGGTGCTATGAGATTTAGATAAACGGGGATTTTTCTCTCTGAATGGGGAATGGGAAATGGGGAATGAAGGTACAAATCCTACGGATTTGTTTGATTATGGGGAAAACGCCCGGAATTACGATGGCTTTCAATAAAAAGAAATCCGAAGGATTTCCACATTCATTCCCCATTCCCCATTCCCCATTCCCCATTTCCCATTCAGAGCGACAAATCCCTGTTTACAAGGGACACTGACCTGTAACTGGAGAAATGTGAATTATCTGAAAAGTCCCCCAAAATTGCTTGACAAGCGGGGCAGTTTGGATTAAACTTTACTAAGCTAAATCAATAGCAACAAATGCGATGAAGACATTATGTCTCCTGTCGTCCACTTCAGAGAGCCGGCGTTCGGTGGGAGCCGGTGTGCGGGCAGGGTGGCAGTCTCCCGTCTGAGCAGACCTTCTGAAATGTGAGTAAGAGGGTACGGCAGCCCCGTTACCATGGCTAAGCGCTTGTTGGAGCGCTGATGAGTGGCCGCATATGCGGCAATCCGGGTGGTACCGCGATTGGATATGTTATCTATCGTCCCAGAGGCCTGTAAACCAGGCGTCTGGGATTTTTTTGAGCCCGGGAAACCAACAGGAGACAAAACACAGGGCCACGTACACCCCCTGTAGGGGCGGCGTTTCGCCGCCCGCCCCCTCCGCCTACGAACAAACCTGCGCAAGGAGTGACACCATGAAGACCATCAAAATCATCGACATGACATTGAGCGCCTCCGCGAGCCTGCGGGATGCCGCGCTGTCCTTCAAGGAGAAGCTGGAGATCGCCCGCACGCTGGACCGGCTGAAGGTGGACGCCATCGAGCTGCCCGCCATCGCCGGGGGCAAGGCCGACGTGCTGGCCAACAAGACCATCGCCGCCACCGTCTCCGCCGCCCTGTCCGCCGCCGTGGACATCGCCGCCGGCAATATCGAGGAGACCTGGGAGAGCGTCCGCACGGCCCGCCATCCCCAGCTCAACCTGCTGACCCCGGTGTCCCCCGTGCAGATGGAATATACCTGCCATAAAAAGGCCCCCGCCATGCTTGAGGCCATACGGACCCAGGTGGCAAAGTGCCGCTTCTACTGCGAAAACGTGGAGTTCACCGCCGTGGACGCCAGCCGCGCCGAGCCGGATTTCCTCTATGCCGCCGTGGACGCCGCCATCAACGCCGGGGCCAACCGCGTGACCCTCTGCGACACCTCCGGGGTCCTGCTGCCGGACGAGTTCGCCGCCTTTGTGAAGAACCTCCGCGCCAACGTGGACGGCATGGCGAACGTTGAATTATATGTCCAGCCCTCCGACGAGATGGGCATGGCCCTGGCCTGCGCCGCCGCCGCCATCCCCGCCGGGGCCGACGGCGTGAAGTGCACCGCCGTCCCCGCGGGCTATCCCACGCTGGAGATGCTGGCCCGCTTCGCCCGCACCAAGGGCGCGGCGCTGGATTTCAACATCGGTCTGCGCACCACGGAGCTCACCCGCGCCGTGGGCCAGTTGGAGTGGATGCTCAACAGCCAGAAGGAGGACACCTCCCCCATGGGCAACCTGGGCATCGGCGAGACCGCCAATGTCACCCTGGACATCAATGATACCATCGGCGAGGTGGTCAAGGTGGTCCGCCAGCTCGGCTATGAACTCTCCGACGAGGACAACAGCCGGGTATTCGACGCCTTTCGCCGTGTCGCCTCCCGCAAGCACTTCGTGGGCACGAAGGAACTGGACGCCATCATCGCCAGCACCGCCCTCCAGGTGCCCTCCACCTATCACATCGAAAATTACGTCATCAACTCCGGCAACGTCATCACCGCCACGGCCAATATCCTGCTGGACCGCAACGGCGAAAAGATACGTGGCGTGGGCGTGGGCGACGGCCCCATCGACGCCGCCTTCCTCGCCATCGAGCAGATCATCGGCCACCACTACGAGCTGGACGACTTCCAGATCCAGACCGTCACCGAGGGCCGCGATGCCATGGGCAGCGCCCTGGTCAAGCTCCGCGCCGACGGCCGCGTCTATTCCGGCAACGGCATCTCCACCGACATCATCGGCGCGTCCATCCGGGCGTATATCAGCGCGTTGAATAAGATCGTGTACGAGGAAGCGTAAATATATGATATACAGGAGTTCACCTCATCCGCCCCTCACGGGGCACCTTCCCCTCAAGGGGAAGGCAGGGGCTGGGAAACGCGATTACCAAAAGCCTTCCCCTTGAGGGGAAGGTGGCGCGAAGCGCCGGATGAGGTGGCCTCGGACGACCATAAATAATATCCGCTACCACCAACCAACTCACCGGAGGAAAACATGAAACTCTCATTCTCCATACAATACTGGAACAACATGGACTGGAACGCCATCCGTCAGGCGGCGCTGGACGCGAAGCTGAAGGGCGTGGAGCTGTTCGACATCGACGGCCCGGTGTTCCAGGGCAAATCCAGCCCCACCAACCCGGAGCTGGCCGCGGCCACCCGGCGCAGTCTGACCAACGACGGTCTGACCCTCCCCTGCATCGACACCATTGGCGACTTCACCGACCCCGGCTTCCAGCGGGAGCTGATGGACGCCGTGGAGGCCGCCGTGAACCTGGGCGTGGATTACGTGGGCGTCCACACCAGCTCGGACAGCCAGGCCGCCTGCTGTGAGCGCATGGCCGTGCTGCTGGCCGCGCTGGGCGACAAGCCCGTGACATTGCTGGTGGAGACCACCGGGGCCTATGCCGACACCGCCCGGCTCCGCGACCTGCTCAACCGCTTCGCCGACGACCGCCTGGCCGCGCTGTGGGACATGCACGCCACCTGCCTGACCGCCGGCGAGGACGCGGAAAAGACCATCACCAATCTGGGCGCCTACGTCCGCCACGTCCACATCCACGACTTCCGAAAGGTGGAGGGTCGCGCCGTGCCGGAGCTCATCGGCGAGGGCGACCTGCCCATGAAGGAGCTGATGAACGCCCTGCGCTCCGTCAATTACGACGGCTTCATCTCCCTCCAGTGGAATCCCGCCTGGATAGAGGAGCTTTCCGATATAGAGATCATACTGACCCACTTCGTCTCCTGCATGGGCCGCTTCGAGTCCACCCGGCTGAACCGAAAGCAGCTCTATTGGAACCGCAGTCACACGGGCACCTATCCCTGGAAGCGGGAGACGCTGATCGACAAGACCTTCCCCCAGGTGCTGGACACCATGGTGGAGGAATACCCGGACCAGCTCGCCGTCCGCTTCACCACGCTGGACTATACCCGCACCTATTCCCAGTTCCGGGACGACGTGGACGAATTCGCCCGCGCCCTGGTGGCGATGGGCGTCCGGGCGGGCAGCAAGGTGACCATCTGGGCGACAAATGTCCCCCAGTGGTATCTGACCTTCTGGGCCACCACCAAGATCGGCGCGATACTGGTCACCATGAACACCGCCTACAAGATTCACGAGGCGGAATACCTGCTCCGGCAGTCGGACACCCACACCCTGGTCATGATAGAGGGCTACCGGGATTCCAACTATAAGGAGATCATCAACGAGCTGTGCCCCGAGCTGAAGGAGACCAGGACCGGCGAACGGCTCCACGCCAGGCGGCTCCCCTTCCTGCGCAACGTCATCACCGTGGGATTTAGAATGCCCGGCGCGCTGACCTGGGAGGAATCGCTGGAGTTCGCCAGCCGCACGCCGATTGAAGAAGTGCGCCGCATGGCCTCTGCCGTGGATGTCAACGACGTCTGCAACATGCAGTACACCTCCGGCACCACCGGCTTCCCCAAGGGCGTCATGCTGACCCACTACAACATCGTCAACGACGGCAAGATGATCGGCGACGGCATGGACCTCTCCACCGCCGACCGCATGATGATACAGGTGCCCATGTTCCACTGCTTCGGCATGGTCCTCGCCATGACGGCCACCATGACCCACGGCGGCACCATCCTGCCGATACCGTATTTCTCCCCGAAATCCTCCCTGGCCTGCATCAACAACGAGCAGATCACCGCCTTCCACGGCGTACCCACCATGTTCATCGCCATGCTGGCCCACGAGGACTTCCCCAAGACCGATTTCTCCCACATGCGCACCGGCATCATGGCCGGCTCCCCCTGCCCCATCGCCGTGATGCGGGACGTGGTGGAGAAGATGCACATGCCGGAGATCGTCATCGTCTATGGCCAGACCGAGGCCTCCCCCGGCTGCACCATGTCCAAGACCACCGACCCGCTGGAGGTGCGCGTCGCCACCGTCGGCAGCGCCTTCCCCGAGATCGAATGCAAGATCGTGGACCCGGAGACCGGCGAGGACTGCCCCGATGAGGTCATCGGCGAATTTGTGGCCCGGGGCTACAACATCATGAAGGGCTACTATAAGATGCCCAAGGCGACATCCTCCGCCATCGACAAGGACGGCTGGCTCCACACCGGCGACCTCGCCTGCCGCATGCCCGACGGCAATTACCGCATCACCGGACGCCTCAAGGACATGATCATCCGCGGCGGCGAAAATATCTATCCCAAGGAGATCGAGGAGTTCATCTACACCCATCCGAAGGTCTCCGACGTCCAGGTCATCGGCGTGCCCGACAAGGCCCTGGGCGAGGAGATCATGGCCTGCATCATCCTCAAGGAGGGCGAGACCATGACCGTCGAGGAGATGAAGGCCTACGTCCGCGACCACATGGCCAAGCACAAGGTGCCCAAGTACATCGACTTCGTCACCGGCTTCCCCATGAACGACGCCGGCAAGATTCAGAAGTACAAGATGCGCGAACAGGCCATCGAAAAGCTGGGCCTGCAACAGGCGGCCAGCATCGAGACGGCGTGAAAAATTGGAATTTGTCGTGGAGTCAAGCCGACCTTGTAGGGGCGCCGTTTCGGCGCCCGCCTTGTACGAAGCACATCGTCCTACCCGGCGGGCGGCGCAACGCCGCCCCTACAGGAGAGTTCACATCTCCCCGAATATGAAAACAATTTTCGACGCCCACTGCCACATCTACCCGGACGCCATCGCGCGGAGGGCGGTTTCGGCGGTGGACCGGTTTTATGACGGCCTGCCCGCGGACCATGGCGACGGGACCATCGCCATGCTGCTCCGCTCGGGGTCCGCGGCGGGCATATCGCATTACATCGTCCATTCCGTGGCGACGAAGCCCGCGCAGGTCGGGCACATCAACGCATTCATCGCCCGAAGCGTCGCCGAATCCAACGGCGCGTTCACCGGGCTGGGCACGCTTCACCCGGCCTCCGGGAATCAGCGGGAGGACTTCTCGGCCCTGCGTGAGCTGGGCCTGAAGGGCGTGAAGCTCCACCCGGACATCCAGCGGTTTCCCATCGACGACCCGCGGGTCATGGAGATCTTCGCCCTGTGCGAGGACGCGGGCCTGCCCGTGCTGGTCCACACCGGGGATTACCGCTATGATTTCTCCAACCCGAACCGGGTGGTCAACGTGCTGAAAGCGTTTCCGAAGCTCAAATTCATCGGGGCACACCTCGGCGGCTGGAGCGTATGGGACGAGGCGCGGCGCGTGCTCCCCGAGTATCCCAATATGTGGGTGGATACGTCCTCGTCCTTCCGCTGGCTGACCCCGGAACAGGCGAAGGACATCCTCCGCGCCTACGGCTCGGACCGCGTTATGTTCGGCACCGATTACCCCATGTGGCCGCCCCGGCCCGACCTGGATTTTCTGGAACGCCTCGGCCTCACCGATGAGGAATATGAGGACATCCTCTGGCGCACCTGCGCGAAACTATTCGATATTGACTGACAATCATTATCCCGATAAACGGGGATTTGTTGGGGTGTTTGTACGAAGCCACCTCATCCGCCCTCACGGGCACCTTCCCCTCAAGGGGAAGGCAGGGGCAGGGAAACGCGGGCCCAAAAGCCTTCCCCTTGAGGGGAAGGTGGCGCGAAGCGCCGGATGAGGTGAACCCCCGTCACCCCTACAAATTCCAGAGGCGGCGGCCTATGTGGCCTACGCCTTTACGGAGGTTGCCGCCATCTATCCCATCACCCCCTCCTCGCCGATGGCGGGCAAGACCGACGTTTGGTCGGCGAAGGGGAAGAAGAATCTGTTTGACCAGACCGTGCGGCTCATCGAGATGCAGTCCGAGGCCGGCGCGGCGGCGGCGGTCCACGGCGCGTTACAGACCGGGGCGCTGGCGACATCGTTCACCTCGTCCCAGGGCCTGATGCTGATGATTCCCGTGCTGCACCGCATCGCGGGCGAGCGGCTGCCCGGCGTGCTTCATGTCGCGGCCCGCACCGTGGGCAGTCACGCCCTGTCCATATTCGGCGACCACTCCGACGTGATGAGCTGCCGCAACACCGGCTTCTGTATGCTCTGCTCCGGCAGCGTGCAGGAGGTCATGGACCTGGCCGGGGTGGCCCACCTCGCCGCCATCAGGGGCCGCGCCCCCTTCATGCACTTCTTCGACGGCTTCCGTACGTCCCACGAGATCGACAAGGTGGAGCAGATTTCCTATGAGGATTTGCGCTCGATGCTGGACACGGACGCCCTCGACGCCTTCCGTGCCCGCGCCCTCAATCCCGAGCATCCCATGATCCGCGCCACCGTCCAGAACCCGGACATCTTCTTCCAGGTCCGCGAGGCCTCCAACGCCGATTACGCCGCCCTCCCGGACATCGTGGAGGACTACATGTCCAAAATCACCGCCCTCACCGGCAGGGAATACCACTGCTTCAATTACTACGGCGCGCCCGACGCCGAGCGCGTGGTGGTCGCCATGGGCTCTGTCAGCGGCTGTGTCGAGGAGACTGTGGATTATCTGAACAGCAGGGGCGAGAAGGTCGGATTTATTCAAGTGCATCTGTTCCGCCCCTTCGATGTGAAGCGCTTTGTGGACGCCTTGCCCGAAACCGTCAGGGCCGTCGCCGTGCTGGACCGCACCAAGGAACCCGGCAGCGCGGGCGAACCCCTCTATCAGGATGTCTGCACCGCCCTGCGGGGACGCGCGGACATCAAGGTCGTCGGCGGGCGCTACGGCCTGTCCTCCAAGGACACCACCCCCGCCCAGATCGCCGCCGCCTTTGAGAATCTCCGGGCCGAGTGTCCGAAGAACAGCTTCACCGTGGGCATCGTTGACGACGTGACCAACCTGTCCCTGCCCGAGGCCGGCCCGCTGTACTTCGACAACGACGGCACCGTGTCCTGCAAGTTCTGGGGCCTCGGCTCCGACGGCACCGTGGGCGCAAACAAGAACACCGTGGAGATCATCAACAGCCACACCCCGAAGTTTGCCCAGGCCTACTTTGAGTACGACGCCAAGAAGAGCTATGGCGTCACCAAGAGCCACCTGCGCTTCGGCGACAGCCCCATCCGCGCCTCCTACTACGTGAAATCCGCGGCTTTCGTGGCCTGCCACAACTCCACCTATATCGAAAAGTACGACATCGCCTCCGAGGTCAAGCCCGGCGGAACGCTGCTGCTGAACTGCCCCTGGGACGCCGAGGGCCTGGAGAAGCACCTGCCCGCCAAAACCAAGCGCGACATCGCAAACAACAATATACAGCTCTATGTGATAGACGCGGTGAAAATCGCGGGCCGCCTCGGCCTCGGCAACCACTTCAACATGGTGCTGCAATCGGCCTTCTTCCACCTCATGCCCATCATCCCCGTGGAGGAAGCCGTGGGCTACATGAAGGCCGCCGCCACCAAGACCTACTTCGCCAAGGGTGAGGACGTGGTGAACAAAAACCTGGCCGCCATCGACGCGGGCTCCGAGGGGCTTGTCAAAATCGAAGTTCCCGAGGCCTGGAAGACTGCCGAGGACGCGCCCGCCGATGCGCGTGATGTGCCCGAGGTCGTGACCAAGCTCCTGGACCCCATCAACAACCAGAAGGGCGACGACCTGCCCGTCTCCGCTTTCAAGGGCTACGAGGATGGCGTGATGGACATGGGCCTCACCGCCTACGAAAAGCGCGGCATCGCCACCCGCGTCCCCGTCTGGAACGGCGATAAGTGCATACAGTGCAACAAGTGCAGCTACGTCTGCCCCCACGCCGTCATCCGCCCCTATCTGCTGAACGATGAGGAAGCCAACAACGCGCCCGAGGGCATGATCATCGTCCCCGCCAAGGGCAAGCAGGCGGCGGGATTGAAGTTCGCCATGCTGGTCAGCAATCTGGACTG
The DNA here is from genome assembly GCA_902785105.1 of uncultured Eubacteriales bacterium. GTDB lineage: Bacteria > Bacillota > Clostridia > Christensenellales > Aristaeellaceae > UBA2862. The sequence goes on from CACZXF010000054.1 coordinate 38,547, forward strand.
CACCGGCTGCGGCTCCTGCGCCAACGTCTGCCCCGCCGACGCCCTGACCATGACCCCCGCCGCCGAAACCGCAGACACGAGCAAAGCCTGGGCCTACGGCCTGACCCTCTCCGACAAGGGCGATATCTTCGACCCCTACACCGTCAAGGGCAGTCAGTTCCGCCAGCCGCTGCTGGAGTTCTCCGCCGCCTGCGCCGGCTGCGGCGAGACGCCCTATGCCAAGCTGCTGACCCAGCTCTACGGCGACCGCGTCTATTGGGCCAATGCCACCGGCTGCTCCCAGGCCTGGGGCTCCGCCATGCCCGGCATCCCCTACACCACGAACAAGTGCGGCCGCGGCCCCGCCTGGTCCAACTCGCTGTTTGAGAACAACGCCGAATTCAGCCTCGGCATGGTGCTCTCCGTCCAGCAGCAGCGCGAGGCGCAGAAGCAGAGGATTTTAGCCTATAAAGAAACCTGCACCGCCCCCGCCATCGACAAGTGGCTGGAGACCTATGACGACATCGACCTGAACGCCGCCGCCAGCCGGGACCTCATCGCCTTCCTCGAAAAGCAGGACGACGAACAGGCGAAAAACATCCTCAAGTACAGGGACCAGCTCGCCAAAAAGACCTTCTGGATGTACGGCGGCGACGGCTGGGCCTATGACATCGGCTTCGGCGGACTGGACCACGTGGTCGCCAGCGGCGAAAACGTCAACGTGCTGGTGGTGGACACCGAGGTCTATTCCAACACCGGCGGACAGTCCTCCAAGGCGACCCCCGTCGGCGCGGTGGCCCAGTTCGCCGCCGCCGGCAAGAAGCGCCCCAAGAAGGACCTGGGCGGGATGCTCATGACCTACGGCAACGTCTACGTCGCACAGGTCGCCATGGGCGCGGACAACGCCCAGCTCGTGAAGGCCATGCGCGAGGCAGAGGCCTTCAACGGCCCCTCCGTCATCATCGCCTACGCCCCCTGCCAGAGCCACGGCCTCAAGTGCGGCATGGCGAAGGTCCAGGACGAGATGAAGCGCGCCGTTGAGGCCGGCTACTGGCACCTCTACCGCTATAACCCCGCCAACACCCCCCGCTTCACCCTCGATTCCAAGGCACCCACCCTCCCCTATGAGGATTTCCTGGACGGCGAGACCCGCTACGCCGCCCTCCGCCGCACCTTCCCCGAAAACGCCGAAACCCTCTTCACCGAGGGCGCGAAGCTGGCGAAGGAGCGCTACGAAAAACTCAAAAACCAGCAATAAAAAAATGGCGGTCGCCTGTATTGACAAGCGGCCGCCGATGCTGTACAATGATATTGGAACGGAAGTGCTCCCGCTAAGGATAGGGAACCCTTAGTAAAAACGCCCCCGAGTAGGTGCAACTACCCGGGAGCATTTTTCATCTGCGCAGTCCGAAGTAAATCGTGAACGCGAGACTTGCAATAGAAATTAGAACACAGAGCAACTCTACATTCGTCATCCCTATCACCTCCCGCCATTTGTAAATAAAACAGCGGGAGCGCTTCCGGGCGAACTGCCCGACCATCATTCAGCAGAACCGTTATAGCATAGTTATTGGAAAACAACAAGGCAACAAATCAGACAATCCTGTATCATCAAAGCCCTTTGTGCCTCTGTTCCCCATCAGATACAAAAAATGGCGGTCGCCTGTATTGACAAGCAGCCGCCGATGCTTTACAATGGTCTTGTGAGGGAATGCCCCCGCCGAAGGAAACCAAGGCAAAAACTACCGATAGTTGCAGCTATCGGTAGTTTTTTATGCGCACAGTTCGTATGAAAAAGGGACGGTACTCATTGACACTATAAATTAAAAATGTGTCAATGAGAACCGTCCCTGGTGACACACAATCGTTCTCGAAAAGGTGTCACGGAGAACCGTCCCCGGTGACACTTTTTTGGGCAATATAAGACCACCCTTTCCTCTTTTGCGGGGAAAGGGTGGTTTTGTTTGGAATGGGTCAAGTTTCGCGCTTCTTGGACAGGATATCGAAGGCGACGGCGCCCAGGAGGACGACGCCCTTGACGACCTTCTGGTAGTTGGCGTCGATGCCCATGAGGCTCATGCCGAGGTTGATGACGCCGATGAGGGTGGCGCCGATGACCATGCCCATGACGGTGCCCGCGCCGCCGCTGGCGGAGACGCCGCCCACCACGCAGGCGGAGATGGCGTCCATCTCATAGTTGGTGCCGGCGGTGGAGTTGGCGGCCTGGAAGCGGGCCATGACAGTCCAGGCGGAGACGACTGTGAGGATGGCCATGTTCAGATAGGCCGCGAACATGATGCCCTTGGTGTTGACGCCGGAGAGGCGCGCGGCCTCCATGTTGCCGCCCACCACGTAGAAGTGACGGCCCACCACGGTCTTGGAGGTGATGAAGCTGTAGATCAGCACCACCACGACCACCCAGATGAGGACGGTGGGAATGCCGCCGGCGTTGGCGAGCTTGAACATGACCAGCAGTATCGCGCCCGCGCCCAGCGCGGCCTTTACCGCGGCGGCGGTGAGGGAATCGGCGGAGTAGCCCTTCTTCAGCCGGGAGGCGCGGGTCCAGAAGATGGAGGCCACCACGATGACGGCGGCGACAACGCCCACGGTCATGCAGGGCACGTTGAACACGCTCATCTTGGTCTGGAACACCTTGCCGGAGAAGATCTTGAGGAAGCTGTCCGGGAAGGGGGCGATGGAGCCGGTGGAGGAGTTATTACTCAGCAGCGAGGTGCCCAGACCGCGGAAGGCCAGGTAGCCCGCCAGGGTGGCGATCCACGGCGGCACGTTGACGTAGGCCACCAGATAGCCCAGCCCGCAGCCGTAGATGATGCCCACCAGCAGCATCACGACGATGGCGGGGCCGGTGCCCATGCCCTTGATGACCATCAGTATGCCGCCCACCGCGCCCAGCAGGCACACGAAGGAGCCGCAGGACAGGTCGATGTTGCCGCCGGTCAGCATGCACATCAGCATGCCGCAGGCGAGAATATACACGTAGGCGTTCTGGGTGATCAGGGCGTTGAAGTTCATCGGCTTGAAGATGCTGCCGCCCGTGGTGATCATAAAGAAGAGATATACGAGCACGAGGACGACGAGCATCGTATTCTTTTTAAGCACAGAAGTCAGGTTTTTCATACTCATGGTTCTGTCATCCTCCCCTCGTTAACGCTTTTCGCGCTTGGACAGCACGTCGAACATGACCGCCAGCAGCAGCACGATGCCCTTGACCACCCTCTGGTAGTTGGCCTCGATGCCCATGATGGACATGCCCTGGTTGATGAGGCCCATCAGCGTGGCGCCGATGATGACGCCGGAGATCTTGCCGGTGCCGCCGTAAGCGGAAGCGCCGCCGATGAAGCAGGAGGCGATGGCGTCCATCTCATAGCCCTGGCCGTAGGTGGGCTGGGCGGAGGTGGCGCGGGCCACGGTCAGTATGCCCGCCAGACCGGCCAGCAGGCCCATGTTGGCGTAGGCGAAGAAATAGACGAACCGGGTGTTGACGCCGGAGAGCCGGGTGGCCTTCTCGTTGCCGCCCACGGCGTAGAGGTGGCGGCCGATGGCGGTCTTGCTGGTGATGTAATTGTAGATCACGAGGACCACGCCGATCCAGATCAGCACCGTGGGGATGCCCTTGTAATTCGCCAGCTTCCAGCTCAGCCAGACGACCACCACGCAGATGATGGCGACCTGTATCAGGTCCTTGGTGACGGAATCAATGATGCCCATCTTCTTCTGAACGGACAGCCGACGGAAGCACATCAGCGCGTACAGCGCCGCCATGACGATGCCCACCACGAGGCAGGTCATGTTGATCTTCGAGCCGTTGCCGATGAAGTCCGGCACGTAGCAGTCCGCGCCGCCGCCGAAGATCTTCAAAAAACTCTGGTCGGAAATGGAGACGGTGTAGCCCTGGAGGACGACGTTGGAAAGTCCGCGGAAGGCGTACATACCGGCCAGCGTGGCGATGAACGGGGGCACATGCACCCAGGCGATCCAGAAGCCCTGGAACGCGCCGATGGCGAGACCCACCAGCAGCATCACCAGCACGGCGGGCACCATGCCGCTGCCGGCCTGCATCATCACCGCGCCGATGGCGCCGGTGAAGCAGACCACGGAGCCCACGGCCAGGTCGATGTTGCCGCCCGTCAGTATGCAGCAGAGCATACCGGCGGCCAGGGCGAACACGTAGCCGTTCTGGGAGATCAGGTTGTTAAGGTTCTGGGGAAACAGTATCTTGCCCTGCGTCGTAATGGAAAAGAATATGGCCACGAGAACGAGGGCGAGTATCATCGTATATTTCTTGAGGAAATCTCCAATCGAAACCGACTTCATAAATCACGCGCCCCTTCCCGATTTCAGTATTGCCGCCATGATGTTCTCCTGGGTGGCCTCCTTCGCGGGCATTTCGCCGACGATCTTCGAGGCGTTCATGATGTAGATGCGGTCCGACATGCCCAGCACCTCGGGCAGCTCCGAGGAGATCATGATGACCGACTTCCCGGCGGCGGCCAGGTCGTTGATGATGCAGTAGATTTCGTATTTCGCGCCGACGTCGATGCCGCGGGTGGGCTCGTCCAGTATCATGATGTCCGGCTCGGCGAACATCCACTTCGCCAGCAGCACCTTCTGCTGGTTGCCGCCGGAGAGGTTGCCCACGAGCTGTTCCACCGAAGGCGTCTTGGTGCGCAGCTTCTCCTTGTAGTCCTCGGCCACGGCGTATTCCTTGTCCTGGTCGATGACGCCCAGCTTCGCCAGGGAATTGAGGTTGGCAAGGGAGGTGTTCACCTTGATGGACTGGCTCAGCACCAGGCCGTTGCCCTTGCGGTCCTCAGTGACGTAGGCGATCTTATGCCTGATGGCGTCGGCCTCGCTCTTCTTGAGCTTGACTTCTTTTCCGTCAATTTTGAGGGTGCCGGTGCAGTTGACGCCGTAGCTCTGGCCGAATATGGACATGGCCAGCTCCGTGCGGCCCGCGCCCATCAGGCCGTAGATGCCCACGACCTCGCCCTTGCGGACGTTGATGGACACATCGTCCACCACCTTGCGCTCGGGGTACAGGGGATGGTGCACCGTCCAGTGGTCCACCTCCATATTGATCTCGCCGATCTTCACGCCCTGGCGGACGGGGAAGCGGTTGGTCATCTCGCGGCCCACCATGCCCTTGATGATGCGCTCCTCGGAGATGGGCTCGGGGCCGTGGTTGTCCAGTGTCTCGATGGTAGTGCCGTCGCGGATGACGGTGATCTTGTCGGCGACGTAGGCCACCTCGTTGAGCTTGTGGGTGATGATGATCATCGTCATGCCCTGCTTCTTGAAGCCCAGCATGAGGTCCAGCAAGGCGCGGGAATCCTCCTCGTTCAGAGAGGAAGTCGGCTCGTCCAGTATCAGCAGCTTGGCGTTCTTCGCCAGCGCCTTGGCGATCTCGACGAGCTGCTGCTTGCCGGTGCCGATGGTCTTGACCTGCACCTTGGAACTCTCCGTCAGGCCCACCATTTTCAGATATTTGTCCGCCTCGGAATAGGTGGTGTTCCAGTCGATGGCGAACTTGTGGCCCCGCTCGTTGCCGAGGTACATGTTTTCGCCGATGGTCATCTCGGGCACCAGCGCCAGCTCCTGATGGATGATGACGATGCCCAGCTTCTCGGAATCCTTGATGTTCGAGAATTTGCAGACCTGGCCGTTGTAGATGATATCCCCCTCATAGCTGCCGTGGGGATATATGCCGCTCAATACGTTCATCAGCGTGGACTTTCCCGCGCCGTTCTCGCCCACCAGCGCGTGGATCTCGCCCTCCTCAACCTTGAGGTTGACATTGTCCAGCGCCTTCACGCCTGGGAAGGTCTTGACGATGTTTTTCATTTCCAGCAAAATCTTTGCCATGGCTCTCCTCCAGCTTTCTTTTTTAGGGAGTAGGCAACAGGCCCCAAGTGCTATGCCGTCTGCTCCCTACTCCCTAAAAGCGTGGTAATTGACAATTGAAAATTTAAAATTGAAAATTAATAGCGGCTGCCGCGCTTCTCCGTTAAATCAACCTTTCCCTATAGGCATCGGTCGACATTGATATGCGCACGGTAACTCTAATTTTCAATTATCAATTTTCAATTCTTCTCCTTCTGAAATGATGCAGGCGGGACAAGCCCGCCTGCATCATCATAGCGCGTCAGGAATTACTTCAGCTCGTCCTCGGTGTAGTAGCCGGAGTCGATGAGCAGCTCCTTGTAGTTGTTGACGTCCGCGAAGACCGGCTCGCACAGGAAGGAGGGCACGGTGATCACGTTGTTGTTGTAGGTCTCGGTGTCGTTGACGTCGACGGTCTCGCCGTTGAGGATCTGGCCGACCATCTTGACGACCTGAGCCGCCAGGGTGCGGGTATCCTTGAACACGGACATGCTCTGCTTGCCGGCGATCATGTTCTTCACGTTCTCGCGGTCGCAGTCCTGACCGGTGACGATGGGATAGTTGCCGTTGTAGTTGGCGGCCAGAGCGTTGGCAACGCCCATGGCGGTGGAGTCGTTGGAGCAGAGCCACACGTCCACGTTGGAGCCGTCGGCATAGAAGGAGGACAGGATGTTCTCGGCGCGGGTCTGGGCAACTTCAGTGGCCCAGGTGGGGGTGGCGACGTCCTCGAAGGCGGTCTGGCCGGACTTCACGACCAGCTTGCCAGCCTCGATGTAGGGATTCAGAACGTCCATGGCGCCCTGATAGAAGTAGCGGGCGTTGTTGTCGCCGGGGTCACCAGCGGTGATCTCGAGGTTGAAGGGGCCTTCAGCGTTGTCGAGATCCATGGTGTCCTTGATGAAGGTGCCCTGCACGGTGCCGACCATGTAGTTGTCGAAGGTGGCATAGTAGGAAACGCCGTCGGAGTCCATCAGCAGGCGGTCATAGGCGATGACCGGGATGCCTTCGTCCTTCGCCATGGCCAGAGCCTCGCCGAGGGAAGAACCCTCGATGGCGGCGATGACCAGCACCTCAGCGCCTTCGGAAATCATGTTCTCAACCTGGGAAAGCTGGGTCTGAACGTCGTTGGAGGCGTACTGCAGGTCCACCACGTAGCCCGCGGCTTCGAGCTCGCTCTTCATGTTGTCGCCGTCCTGGTTCCACCGCTGGAGGTCCTTCGTCGGCATCGAAACGCCCACGCGCTGGCCCTCAGCCAGAGCGCCCATGCTCGCCACAACCAGCAGCGCGCAGATCAACACAGCCAGAATCTTCTTCATAACCGGATACACTCCTTTTTATTATTTATTACAGACATTATCGGCCTGTAATATCAGCACTATTATTTTAACACTTGCCCCCCTGTTTGTCAATCCGTGAAAATCTTAATATTTCTTGTCACTTAATAATTTTGTGAAATATGTTTAATGCAAAGCTGTAATAAAACGATTTAGCATAGATGGTGAGGCGGTTGACGGGGAGGAAGGGGAGGGGTAAAATAAACAGGGATTTATCGGGGAGTTACCCTCTCTCCTGTAGGGGCGGCGTTTCGCCGCCCGCCGGGTAGGACAATGCGTTTCGTGGAGGGCGGGCGCCGAAACGGCGCTCCTACAGGGTTGGTTTGATTCCCCGACAAATTCCAATTTATCTCTCAATAGAAAGGTATTCCCAACATGAAGCGAACAGTCGTCGCCGGTTCGGCGCGAATCGAATATACATTGATACAGACGGTGCGCAACAGCGTGCTCTTTCAGACCCTGCCGGAGGGCGTCATACGGGTCTACGCACCGAAGTGGATGCGGCTTCGGGACATCGACCAGATGGTCCGGGAGCGGGCGGGTCAGCTTTTGGAGATGGGCCGCTCAGTGGACCGGCGGCTTGACGAGGACCGCCGCAATCATCCGGTGACGGACGGCTCCACCACCTTAATTGAAGGCGTTCCACACATCATCAGATTGAAAAAGGGTCTGCAGTCTGGCGGCATCGTCGAAGCCGGTGAGCTGAGACTGTCCCTGCCCGAACCGGAAAGTGACCCGGCGGTGCGGGGCGTCATACGGGCGGTGCTGTCCGCGCGGGCACTGGAGCGCATCCGGGAGCGGGTCGATCACTACGCCCCCCTCATCGGCGTCCGCCCCGGCCGCATCGCCATCCGCGAGCAGAAGACCCGCTGGGGAAGCTGCTCCAGCAAGGGCAACCTCAATTTCAACTGGAAGCTCATCATGGCCCCTAAAGAAGTGCTGGACTACGTGGTCATCCACGAGCTCTGCCACCTCCACGAGTTCAACCATTCCCCCCGCTTCTGGGCGCTTGTCCAACATCAGATGCCCGATTACATCGCCTGGAAAAAATGGCTGGACAATCATAAGGAGGACCTTTATCTGTAAATCAGAAGGACAAATTGGAATTTGTCGGGGAGTCAAACCAACCTTGTAGGGGCGCCGTTTCGGCGCCCGCCCCCTGCAAGACGTCGCGTCCTATCGGGCGGGCGGCGCAACGCCGCCCCTACAGGAGAGCGGGTAACTCCCCCGATAAATCCCTGTTTATCAAAGTCTCAGACAACGCATAATTTTCTTCCTTCCTGAATATAATTTTGCCTGTAATCCAATTCATTCAGGAGGACGATGTTTATGAAAAAGGTACTGATCACACTGCTGGCCGCGCTGCTGCTGATGTCGCTGACCGCCTGCTCCATGGTGAACAAGACCACCACCAAGGCCACCGAAGCCCCCGCCGCCACCGAAGCGGCGCCCGCGGCCACCGACACCCCCGAGCCCACCGCCACCGCAGGCATAGAGGTCACCACCGCACCGTAAAAGAGATTTTAGTTTAGCTCGATAAATTGGAATTTGGCGGGGAGACGGGGGTTCACCTCATCCGCCCCTTCGGGGCACCTTCCCCTCAAGGGGAAGGCTTTTGGGGCCGCCGTTCCCAGCCCTTGCCTTCCCCTTGAGGAGCATCGAGCGCCCGGAAAACAGTCCAGTGGACTGTTTTCAGTGAGATGGGGCCGGCAGGCCCTTGTCAAGCCCAGGGACGCCGCACCCCGCGGCGTCCCTTCGCAGTTTGCCGTGTCAAATTTCTTTTTTCTTCATATATTCTTCCGTTTTACCCCATTTTTAACGCGCATCTAAAATATAAACTACCATTCCCATGCTATAATGAGAATGAGGTTTTTCTTCATCATGCTATCAGGAGTCCAATCGGGCTCGATATTTCCCGCCATGCACACAGGGGACAGGCGGGGCATACCATGGGTTTTGAATGGAGGAATTATCTGTCCCATGAAGACCATAGTCCTGACGGGCGGCGGCACCGCCGGCCATGTCACGCCGAATCTGGCGCTGATACCAAGGCTGAAGGCCGATGGCTGGACCATCCATTACATCGGCGCGGCGGACAGTCCGGAGCAGAAATTGATAAGTCAGGTGGAGGGGGTCACCTTCCACTGCGTGTCCGTGGGCAAGCTGCGGCGCTATTTTGACGTAAAGAACTTTTCCGATCCCTTCCGGGTCATCAAGGGCGTGGGTCAGGCCACGGGCATCATCCGGAAGATCAAGCCCAACGTGGTGTTTTCCAAGGGCGGCTTCGTGTCGGTGCCGGTGGTCTACGGCGCGGCGCTGAACCGTGTGCCGGTGGTCATCCACGAATCTGACATGACGCCGGGCCTGGCCAACAAGCTCTCCACCCCCTTCTGCAAGGTGGAATGCTGCACCTTCCCGGAGGCCATCAAGTACACCCACGGCAAGGGCATCCATACCGGCACGCCCATCCGGCCCGAGCTGCTCGCCGGCGATCGGCGGGACGGCCTGGAGCGGTTCGGCTTCACCGAGGCCCGGCCCGTGCTGCTGGTGATGGGCGGCTCCACCGGGGCCCAGGCCATCAACCAGGCGCTGTGGCAGGCGCTGCCCAGGCTGACGGAGAACTTCCAGGTGCTCCACATCTGCGGCAACGGCAACTCCAACGCCAGCTTCACCGGCCTCAAGAATTACTGCCAGCGGGAATATCTGAACGACGAGATGGCCGACGCCTACGCCTGCGCGGACATCGTGGTCTCCCGGGCCGGCGCCAACAGCCTCTGCGAGCTGCTGGCCGCCCGCAAGCCGTCGCTGCTGATCCCCTATCCCAAGACCGCCAGCCGCGGCGACCAGCTCCTGAACGCCGAATCCTTCCGAAGCCGCGGCCTCTCCATGGTCCTGCTCCAGGAGGACATGACCCCCGAATCCCTGGTCCGCGCCATCGAACAGCTCTACCACGATCGCGGCATACTCTACTCCGCCATGGACGCCGAGCCCACCGGCAACGGCATCGACGCGGTGCTGGAACAGATCTATAAGTACGCTAAATGAAAAAAGGCTCCGGGAGGGGCCTTTTTTTTAATGGTGAATGGGGAATGGATGTGGAAATCCTGAACGCTTCGCTAAGCCTTCAGCAACGGATTTCTATTTATTAAAATTTTACACTGACAACGTTCGTTCCCCTTTAATCAAACAAATCCGAAGGATTTGCGCCTTCATTCCCCATTTTCCATTCCCCATTCCCCATTTTTATCATTATTATCTCTTTCCAACATCATTTCGACAAAAATTCCCATTGCTTGAAATTGAACTGTTTCGATGCTACAATACAATAGAAATAGAATGTTCTCAAATATGCGATTGTTTATCCACACATTCCACAAATGATTATACACAGGCTGTGGATAACATCACCGGGACACGGAGGCAAAGCATGAATTACACCCCCGAGCAAAAGGAAAAATGGGACAAGGCGCTGTCGTATATCCAAGGGGCCGTGGACACCTTTTCCTATACCATGTGGTTCAAGCCGCTGAAGCTGTACGCCATATCGGGCCAGACGATGTACATCCTGGGCGCCAATTCCTTCGCCCTTCAGCATCTGAAGACCCGCTACGGCTCCACGCTGGAGCAGGCCATGGACAAGGTGTTCGACATACAGTACAATCTGGAATACTACGGGCCGGAGCAGATCAGCCTGATCGAGGAAAAGCTGAGCGCCGCCCAGTCCACGCTGAACCGCAAATACACCTTCGACAATTTCGTGGTGGGCGACGGCAACAAATTCGCCTATGTGGCGGCGGCGGCGGTGGCGGACGCGCCCTCGGAGGCCTACAACCCGCTGTTCATCTACGGCGGCGTGGGGCTGGGCAAGACCCATCTGCTCAACGCCGTGGGCAACTATGTGCTGAGCCGGGACCCTTCGAAGAATGTGCTGCTGATGACCTCGGAGGCCATGACCAACCAGCTCATCGAGGGCATCAGCAAGAAGAACACCGCCGAGCTCCGTGCCAGGCTGCGCAAGGCGGACTATCTGATGGTCGATGACATCCAATTTTTAGGCAAGACGAAGGTCTCGCAGGAGGAATTTTTCAATACCTTCAACGATCTTCGGGAGAACCACAAGCAGATCATCATCTCCTCCGACCGGCCGCCAAGGGAGTTGCCGGAGATCGAGGAGCGCTTGCGGTCCCGCTTCGAGTGGGGCCTGATCGTCGATGTCCAGAAGCCGGATTACGAGACGCGGGTGGCCATACTGCGCCAGAAGGCCATGGACGAGGGGCTCTACGTGCCCGACGACGTCATGGAATACATCGCCCAGAACGTCAATTCCAACATCCGCGCCCTGGAGGGCAGCCTTGCCAGCCTCCAGGCCCGAAGCAAGCTGATGGGCGCGCCCATCGACATGGACATGACCCGCTCCGCCCTCTCCAGCCTGGTCACCACACGGGAGGACCGGAAGATCGACTGCCCCCTCATCATCAATATCGTCGCGGACAAGTACGGCATGGAGCCCGCCGATCTCACCGGCAAGCGCCGCAGCCAGGAGATCGCCCTGGCCCGCCAGGTTGCCATGTACATATGCCGGGAGATGACCGACCTCTCCACCACCGCCATCGGCAAGGCCTTCGGCCGCGATCACACCACCGTGCTCCACGGCTGCGAAAAGATCGAGAGCGGCATGGAGGACTACGGCTTCAAGAAGCGGGTGGAGGAGATCATGAAGGCGGTAAGGGACGATTGAACAATGGGGAATGGGAAATGGGGAATGAAGGTACAAATCCTTCGGATTTGTTTGATTAAAGGTGAACGAACGATGTCGGTACAAAATATAATAAAAAGAAATCCGGAGGATTTCCTCATTCATTCCCCATTCCCCATTGTAAAAACCTTGTCCCCAGCCTTTCCACAGCCGCCGGGGCGATATTCCACAGGCCAAAACCCCTGTGCCTCAACGGTTTTGGGGACTTATCCACAGAATCCACAGCCCTACTACGTCTTCTATTTTATTAGAGATAGATATTATATATACTATAAGGGACGGGGTCGGCGAGAATGCGGGAGATTCCGGCTTTGTACGCGGCAGCCACTATTCATTCCCCATTTCCCATTCCCCATTCCCCATTTTTCCATCTTGAACAGGATGTGAAAAAGAAAGGAGTAAATATGCGTTTTAAGTGCAACGCCTCGGCGCTGATCGAGGGGCTTCAAATCGTGGTCCGGGCCTTGCCCAGCCGCACCACCAATCCGGTTCTGGAGGGTGTTCTCATTGAATGCGGTCCCGAGGGGGTCATACTGACCTGCTCGGACGAGCGGATCACCATCATCACCCGCATCGACGCGGAGATCCTCGAGGACGGGCGCGGCGTGGTGCCGGGCAAGCTGTTCAACGAGGTGGTCCGCCGCCTCTCCGAGGGCGACATCGACATCACCATGAACGAGCGGTTCATGTTCACCGTTCGCGGCTCCGGCTCCCGCACCAACATCGCCGGCCAGGACGGCGACCTCTACCCCAATCTGCCGAGGCTTGAAAACGAGCGCGAGCTGTCCCTGCCCCAGGACATGCTGAAGGACATGATCCAAAAGACCGAGTTTGCCATCGCCGTGGAGGACATGCGCGAAGTATTGACCGGCGGCCTGCTGGAGATCGAAAACGGCGACATCACCATGGTGGGCCTTGACGGCTTCCGCATGGCCGTGCGCCGCCACAAGCTGGGTGAGGTGACGGAAAATTTCTCCGCCGTCATCCCCGGCCGCGCCCTGAGCGACATCGGCAAGCTGCTCTCCGACGCCCCCGAGGCCTTCGCCAGCCTGTCCTTCGGCGGCAACAAGCTGCACATCCGCCTCGAAAAGACGGAGATCTATGTGATTTTGCTTGAGGGCAACTATATCAAATACCGCCAGATCCTGCCCAGCTCCTTTGCCACCCGCGTGGTGGTGGAGGCCGCCCCCTTCAAGCGCGCCGTGGACCGCGCTGCCCTGATGGCGAGGGAGGGCAACAACAACCTGCTGGTCCTCAAGATCAACGCCGGGGAAATGGCCATAGAGTCCCGCTCCGAGATCGGCGACGTGTTTGAAAAATTGGAGGTCCAGCAGGACGGCGGCGACGTCAACATCGCCTTTAACGTCAAGTACCTCATCGACGTGGTCCGCTATATCGACGCCGAACAGCTCGTCCTCAACCTCAACAATGCCATCTCCCCCTGCATCATCCAGCCCGCCGACGACATGGACTACATCCATCTCGTGCTGCCGGTGAGGACGGCGGTGACGAGGTAAACGGGGATTTATCGGGGAGTTACCCGCCTCTCCTGTAGGGGCGGCGTTGCGCCGCTGGGAGCGGTCCCACCGCCCGCCGGGTAGTACGATGCGTTTCGTTAGGGCGGGCGCCGAAACGGCGCCCCTACAAGGTTGGTTTGACTGCACGACAAATTCCAATTTGTCGATCATTACTCACGGAGGTGTTTCGCCATGTCCGATACCATCGCCGCCATCGCCACGGCCCGCGGCGCGGGGGGGATCGCCATCGTCCGGATCAGCGGCGACGGGGTCGAATCCATTCTTCGGGCGATGTTCAGGCCCGCGGCGGCGCGGGGGGAATTTGCGTCCCACCGGCTGATGTACGGCCATGCCGTGGATGAGGTGGGCGAGGCCATCGACGAGGTTATGGCGGTTTTAATGCGGGCGTCCTCCACCTACACCCGGGAGGATGTGGCCGAGCTCCACTGTCACGGCGGCGAAGCCTGCGCCTCGGCGGTGCTGCAAAGGGCGCTGGCGCTGGGCGCAAGAGTGGCCCAGCCCGGCGAGTTCACCCGGCGGGCCTTCATGAACGGGCGCATTGATTTGGCCAGGGCCGAGGCCGTCATGCAGCTCATCGGCGCGGGCTCACAGGCGGCGGCGCGGGCGTCCCTCCGGCAATTGGAGGGCGGCGTGTCCGGTTTTGTTAAAAAGGTTTCAGACCAACTGACGGGTATGCTGGCGCAGATCGAGGCCTGCACTGATTTTCCCGACGAGGTGGACGAGGAAGCCACCGCCGCCGGGCTGACCGAAGGTTTACAGGGGCTGATTCGTGAGATTAATGCCCGCTGTGATGCCCGGGGCGCGCGGATACTGCGGGAGGGGGCCAGCATCGTGCTGGCGGGGCGGCCCAATGTGGGCAAGTCCTCGCTGATGAACGCCCTGCTGAACCAGGAGCGGGCCATCGTCACCGACATCCCCGGCACCACGCGGGATGTGCTCACCGAGCGCCTGTCCCTGGGCGGCGTGGCCGCGGAGCTCTCCGACACCGCGGGGCAGCGGGACACGCTGGACCCCGTGGAGCGCATCGGCGTGGACCGCGCCCGCCGCGCCGTGGAGACCGCCGACGTCACCCTCATCGTGCTGGACGCCGCCGAGCCCCTGGCCCCCGAGGATGAACAGCTCATCCGCGAGGCCGACGACCGCGCCATCATATGCCTCAATAAGTCCGACCTCCCCGGCATACTGCAAAAATCGGATATCGAGGCCATGACCGCTTCAATGGTGCTTGAGATCTCCGCCCAGACCGGCGCGGGGGTGGACGAGCTTGTGAAGGAGCTGACTCGCCGCGTGGCCGTCGCCCCCATGGACGGCGCGCTCACCGCCCAGCGCCACATCGAACTGGCCGCCGCTTCCGCAAAATACCTGCAATCTGCCATAGATACCATCGAAGCCGGCTTCCCCCTGGACACCGCCGCCATCGACCTCAAAGAGGCCCTCTCCGCCCTCACCGAGATCACCGGCGAAAACGCCACCGAGGCCGTCATCGACCGGGTGTTCGCGGATTTCTGCGTGGGAAAATAAAGATGTAATAAATGGGATTTGTCGGGGATTTGAAACAACCTTGTAGGGGCGCCGTTTCGGCGCCCGCTCCCTTCGAAATTGCATGTTCTATCGGGCGGGCGGCGCAACGCCGCCCCTACAAGGTTCTTTGTCAATGCTTTGACATACATTCGTAATTCATGCGTCTGCTGTGCCCCACGGGAAAAGAGGGTTGTCAGACAGGTCAATTTGGTGTAGAATAGGTTTGGAAAACTGCAATTTTCCATTGACAGAGAGGGGGTCCGCGCCCATGAGCTATCAGGCTCTCTATCGCGCCTGGCGGCCGGAGACGTTTACGGAGATGGTGGGTCAGGACGCCATCACCCGGACGCTGAAGCGTCAGGTGATGACCGGGCGCATCGCCCACGCCTATCTCTTCTGCGGCACCCGCGGCACGGGCAAGACCACGGCGGCGAAGGTGCTGTCGAGGGCCATTAACTGTCTGAATCCCCAGGACGGCGACCCCTGCGGGGAGTGCGAGGTTTGCCGCGCGCTGAAAGAGGAGTCCAGCATGGACGTGGCCGAGATCGACGCCGCCTCCAACAACGGCGTGGACGAGATCCGCGACCTCCGGGAAAAGATCAAGTTCCCCCCCACCCTGGCAAAATATAAGGTCTATATCATCGACGAGGTCCACATGCTCTCCACCGGCGCGTTTAATGCGCTATTGAAAACGCTGGAGGAGCCGCCGGGTCACGCCGTATTTATTTTGGCAACCACCGAGCCCCAGCGCCTGCCCGCCACCATACTCTCCCGCTGTCAGCGCTTCGATTTCCACAGAATTTCCATCGACACCATCATCGAGCGTTTAATGGTGGTGCTGGGCGGCATCGGTCGCACGGCCTCGGACGACGCCCTCTATGAGATCGCCCGCGCCGCCGAGGGCGCGATGCGCGACGCGCTGAGTTTATTGGACGTCTGCCTCTCCTACACCGACGGGGAGGTCACCGCCCAACTTGCCCGGGATGTACTGGGCACCGCCGGCCGGGGCGCGATGTTCGACTTTGCCGACGCCCTCATCGACGGCGACGCCGGCTCCGCCCTTCAGCAGATCGACGCCATGGCCCGCCGGGGCAGCGACCCCCAGGTTTTGATCAGAGATACCACCGCCCACCTCCGGGCCGTGATGCTGGCCGGAGCCGTGAAGGAGGGATTGTCTGAAATATTGGAGATCACCCCTGAGGATGCCGAGCGCTTCAAGGCTCAGGCGGACCGCACCAGTCCCGAGGCGGTCAACCGCATGCTGGAGCTGTTCATGCGCGCCGAGCCGGACACCCGCTGGGCCTCCCGTCCCCGCACCGTGCTGGAGCTGGCCGCCGTCCGCGCCTGCCATCCCGAGAAGGAGCCCGACGCCGCGGTGACCGAGCGCCTGTCCCGGGTGGAAAAGATTATAGAGAAGGGCGTACCCGTCCAGAATACAAGGCCATCCGCCAAGCCCACTCCTAAACCTGCGGAACCGGAAAAGGCAAAGCCCGCCGCCAAACCCGCCCCATCCGTCACCCCGCCCGACGCCTATCTCGAAGCCCTCAAGCGGCTGGGCGACGAGAACCCCTCCATCCGCTCCCCCCTCCAGTCCATGCGCTTCACCGGGTTCGACGGGGAAAAGCTCTCCGTGGAGTTCTCCAAGAAGCAGATGATGCACATGAAGGTCCTCGAGCGCAAAAAGGACCTCATCAACCAGGCTCTCACCGATGCCTTCGGCGCAGACGTCACCGTCGTCATGTCCCTCGAGGGCGCGGGCGCAACGGAGAAGAAGCTCAGCGCCACCGCCCGCGATGTCATCAATCAATCCTATGATGTGTTCGGGAGGGAGAATATAGAGCTGGTGGATTAAATGGGGGCAGCGCGATAAACGGGGATTTATTGGGGAGTTACCCGCCTCTCCTGTAGGGGCGGCGTTGCGCCGCTGGGAGCGGTCCCACCGCCCGCCGGGTAGTACGATGCGTTTCGTTAGGGGCGGGCGCAGGAAAAGTGGTATACAAGCATGGATGAAAACAAAACCCCCGAGCGCATGCCCTTCTGGGACGGCCATCGGGAGCGGCTTCGACAGCGCATGGAGTCGGGCGGGCTGGACGCGCTGCGGCCCCACGAGGTGCTGGAGCTGCTGCTGGGGGTGATGGTGCCCCGGGCGGACATGTCCGGGGTGGCGCGGGCGCTGATCGCCGAGTTCGGAGGGGTGAAGCGCGTGCTGAATGCGGACCGGCGGGCGCTGGAGCGGATCGAGGGCATGACCCGCCGCCTGGCTGACTGGCTGCTCATCGCCGGGGAGACCGTGGCGGCCTATCGCAATATCGGCCTGAAAAGGCAGTTTCGCATCTGGCGCTTCGCGGACATGCTGAATTATTTGGTCCCCCGCTGGCGGGATGTGCCGCCGCCCCAGACCTGGGTGATATACACCAGCCGTGATGGCAGCGTGCTGGGCAGCATCATGCTCGGGGATTCCCTCTATATCGGCGCGGCGGAGTACGCCCGGGAGATACTGGAAAACGCGCTGATGCTGGAGGCGAGGTTTGTCTATCTCATCGGCTTCTTCGGCATCGAGCCGCTGGAGCTCTACGATGAGGAGTACGGCTATCTCCAGGCGCTGGCGGAGATGCTCTCCCCCATAGACGTCCAATTGATGGATTACGTGCTGGTGGGCGAGGCGGGCTTCGTGAGTCTGAATATGGAGGGCAAGCTGGACGCGCTGCGGCAGACGGAGCTGGAAAAACGCCTGCGCGAGCGCTATCTCAGCGAACCCAGTGAGGAAGGGAATGAGAACCATGACGGGAATCGCCCGTTTCATGAAGGTGAGCCGGACCCAATTTGAGGCCGACTGGACCGGCACGCCCGCGCCCTGGGACGAAATCCGCCTCCCCCGCCGCGCCACGACCGGTTCCGCGGGCTACGATTTCTTCGCCCCTGCGGCCATCGAGCTGGCCCCCGGCGAGACCGTCACCGTCCCCACCGGCGTCCGCGCCCGCATCGCCCCCGGCTGGGTGCTGATGCTCTTTCCCCGCAGCGGCCTGGGCTTCAAATATCGCCTGATGCTCAACAACACCGTGGGCGTCGTCGATTCCGATTACTTCGATGCTCTCAACGAGGGCCACATCTTCATCAAGCTCTACAACGCCGGCCCCCGCCCCCTCTCCATCCCCGCCGGCGCCGCCTTCGCCCAGGGCGTATTCCTGCCCTACGGACTCACGGAGGATGACGACGCGGACCAACCCCGCACCGGCGGCTTCGGCAGCACGACGGGGAGAAATTGAAAATTGATAATTGGAAATTAAAAATTGTTGCTGTCGATAACCTGTAGGGGTGCCGTTTCGGCGCCCGTCCCCGACAAAACGCATCCGGTACTACCGGCGGGCGGCGAAACGCCGCCCCTACAACGAAGTCGTTTGTTAGATCCCGGGTGCCGGTAACTCAATTTTCAATTTTCCATTTTCAATTTTCAATTCCACCCATAAGACTGGAGGTTACAACATGAAGTTCCGTTTCTTCACCCGCACCGGTGACAAGATCGTGTTCTGGCTGCTGATCGGCCTGATGGTGCTCATCATGATCATCAGCGCTCTGGGCCGCTTCGCCAATTTGCAGCTGGTCCACGGTGAACTGTACATCTATCTGCCGCTGATACTGTTGCTGGTGCTGGCGGGCTGGGGCCTGAGCGCCATCTTCCGCCGGCTGAAGGGCAAGGTGGCCCGCGGCGTCGGCGGCACGATCATGGTGCTGGTGATGCTGGCGCTGATCACCCTGGGCATGACCTACGGCGGCATCGCGGCGGGACTCTCCTTCCCCCAGCGCTTCATAGACATGACCGCGCCCAACAGCCACCGCCGGGTCATCGTCATGCGCGGCCTCGATACCGATGAGGCCCGCGTCCAGGCCCGCCACGAAGCCCGTCTCGCCGCCGACCCCGAGGGCTCCACCGACCTCATCGCCGAGGACTGGGGCTACACCTACACCGCCTACGCCCCCGGCTTCCTCGACCTCTTCTATAAGGTCGATTCCCTCAAGGATACCGACGGCATCCACATCGGCTATGTCAGCAAGGCTGAGCTGATGGTGGAATGGGAGGACGACGAGACCATCGCCCATTTCTACATCAAGAACCCCGAGCCTCAGGACGAGGGCGAGATGCGCGTCGCCGCCTGACAGAGATAAACCCCCTTCCCATGCCATACAATATCGCGTGGAAAGGGGGTTTTCCCATGCTGAAATGGCTCACAGGTCTGCTCGTCGCCACGCTCCTTCTGATGAAGCCCGAAGCTGCCGCCAACGGCGCGCGCGAGGCGATGGTTCACTGGTACTATACCGTAGCCCCGTCCCTGTTCCCCTTCATGGCGCTGCTGCCGCTGCTGACCTGCGACGCCGCCGCCCATGCCTATGAATGCCTGCTCGGTCCCATCACCCGCCGCCTCTATCGCCTCCCCGGCGCGGCGGCCTCCGCACTGGCCGTGGGGATGGTCGCCGGTTCCCCCGCCGGCTGCTTCGCGGCCTCGAGAGTCGCCGCCTCCGCCGGTATGACCCGCGGCCAGGCCCAGCGGCTCGCCATCGCGTGTTGCGGCATGTCCCCCGCCTTCCTGATCTCCGGCGTCGGCGCGGTCATGCTCGGCAGTCCGTCCTATGGTTTCATACTGCTCCGCGCTCAGCTCCTGACCCAATTGTTGCTCCCTCTGTTTTTGCGTCCATTTTTCAATGACTCCTCACCTATACAATATTCCGCGCCGCCTTCCCCTACACCGCCCGTCCTCGCCATACTCAACATCTGCGGTTATATGACCCTCTTCGGCGCGATTGCCGCCGCGCTGTCGTCCCTGCTGGGCGAATCTGCGGGCAATATTTGCCTTTGCCTGTTGGATATCACCTCCGGCACCCGAATTATATCAAATATTAATATGAAGATTCTGTATAAAATCGCTGCTCTCGCCGCACTGACGGGCTTCGGCGGCCTGAGCATATGCGCTCAAAACCTCTCCGCACTCCGCGAAATCATCCGCCCCGCCCCCTTTATCCTCGCCAGAGTCGCCGCCGCACTCATCTCCGCCGGCTTTGCAGTCCTTCAAATCCACAGGATACCCATTAAAATTGCCCCCAATCCGCTTCAAATCTCCTCAATTTGCGTTGTTTTGCTGGTAATCCCGGTGATTTTGAACTTGAATAAACATTCTTTTAACAATAGAAAAAACTCAAATTTTGAGTCTGAATCGGTATGAAAACACTATATATAGTATTTATAATATGAATTTAAATACTATATATGGTGTTACGGGGTGCAAAAAAATAATGCTTGACAAAGGGGTGGGGATTTGTTATAATAACTCTTGCGTTGAGCGAGAGAATATCTTCTCAACCACGGCGAACCTTGAAAACGATACAGAGAATGATAGAGAAACCTTGAAAGAATTGCGAAGATCAGCTGGAAAAGTTGGGAGCGAGGAAGTCAAGGCGAGCGGGTGAGAGACCCGCGAACAGTCAGATTCGAAGAGTTAAACGCCAGACTGTCAGATGGAAAACAAGTGCTTTGGCGAGTGCTTGCGAGTAGGCTG